>SEEV01000749.1 GCA_004211695.1 Rhodococcus sp. (in: high G+C Gram-positive bacteria) | reverse complement strand
GATGTCGGGTCGCTGGTCGTGGTGACGGCGGCGATGCACGCCGGAGTCAGCGTCGTGCTGCTGCATCGGCATCTCCTGCCCGCGCAGCTGACGCGGGTGCTCGAGCTCGCGAAACCCGGTGCCGTGGTGGCCGCGTCGCACCAGCACACCAGGCTACGGAGACTGGGATTCGACGGGACCGTCGAGACGGCGGACAGCCTCGAATCCGACGGCACCGCGGACCGGGCGCGTCCCGGCACCGAACTGCTGGTCGGCATCACGTCCGGCACCACCGGTGAGCCGAAGCTGTTCGTGCGCAACCAGCGATCGTGGGCCACGACCCTCGACCGCTCGGACGCGACGTTCGACATCGGTAGCGGGGATCGCGTGGCGGTGCCCGGAGTTCTCGACCACACCCATTTCCTGTATGGCGCGCTGCACGGGCTCACTCGCGGTGCGACGGTGGATCTGCGATCGGTCACCCACTCGCTGCGCGACGCAGCGACACATCTGTACTCGGTACCCACCATCGCCTGGGATGTGGTGCGGTCGGGGATCGGTCCGGTCGGCAGCGTCCGTGAGGTGCTGTCGTCGGCGGCCCGGTGGCCGCGCACCGGGCGTGAGGCGCTGCAGGAGGTGCTGCCGAAGGCGTCGCTCGTGCACTTCTACGGCGCCTCCGAACTGAGCTTCGTGTCCTTCGATCGGGGTCTCGGCGCCGCCGACGAGCATGCGGCAGGCGAACTGTTCGACGGGGTCGACGCAGAGATTCGCGCGGGCCTCGTTCACGTGCGCAGCGACATGCTGTTCGACGGCTACCTCACCGAGGACGGCGTGCTGAACGGCCCCGCCGACGGGTGGATGACCGTGGGGGACCGAGGCAGGGTGGCGGGCAACAGCCTGCAGTTGTTCGGCCGCGACAGCGACACGGTGATCCGGGCGGGGCTCAATGTGGAACCCGCGGCCATCGAGGCGGCGTTGACCGCACTCCCCGGAGTCTCGGAGGCTGCGTGCATCGGAGTGCCCGACAGCCGGATGGGCGAGGCACCGGCCGCCGCGATCGTGGTGGACGGCGACGGGCCGAGTTCCAGCGAGATCTGGCGGCATCTGCGCGCCACGTTACCCAGCCCGAGCATGCCGGTTCAGGTACTCGCGGTCGACAGCTTGCCGCGCACACCGCGCGGCAAGCTCGACCGTCAGGCGCTCGCCGCCACCCTGGCAGCGTCGCGGGACCGGAATCCCGTGTAGCCCGTCAGATTTCGAGGCTCAGCAGGTGATAGCCCAGCGTCTTGCCGTGTCCGTCGAGTGCGGGGGAACCCGTGACGCCGCCGCCGAGGACGCCCGGCAACTCGAACACCATCGCCATCAGGTTCGGCTGGCAGGTGCGCCGGGCCGGACCGGTGATCAGCTCGCCGTAGTGGGCGGCGACGACGTCTTCGGTCAGTCTCCGGGCGAGATAACGGTAGGCGGCGTGGTCCCGGGCCAGCACGGCAAGGATGAGCGTGTCTCCCTTGTCGCCGGCACGAACGTCGGCGAGGGAGTCTATCTTCTGAACCGTTGCGGGCGTGGTCATTTCGTCACCTCCGTGAGGTGCACCCGGGTGGGCACGAGGTCGCGGGGGAGGGTGCACGAGCGGATCGCGAGTACCTCGGTCGCCGAGCGCCGGGCGCCACCCCCGCCGGCCGGTCCGTTGGTGTACAGGCTTTCCACTTCCCAGCCGACGACGTCGGCTTCCTCGCGGGTGCGTGCGCGGGCAGTGACCCGCACGCGCACCTCGTGCGCATCGGTGTCCGTGTCGAGGCCGCGGAAAGCCGCACCGGCGCCGATGTATTCGACGGAGACGGCGTCCTCGGTGAATCCGTGCACGTCGACGAGGCGTTCGGTGACGATGTCCGCGGCGAGCTGGGCACGGGGGTAGGCCCGCGGTCCCGCGTAACTGATCTGCCCCTCACCGAGCCAGCCGCCGCGGAACCCGAGGGTGACCTTCAGCTGCTG
>SEEV01000274.1 GCA_004211695.1 Rhodococcus sp. (in: high G+C Gram-positive bacteria) | reverse complement strand
GTGAGCATGAAGACCGGGTCGTCACCGGCGACGGCGAACGAGTGGAACCGGGCCCGCGGGGTCAGACCCAGCTTCGACGCCATCTCCTCGCTCATGATCAGCGCCGCGGAGGCGCCGTCGGTCAGCGGCGACGAGTTGCCGGGGGTGATGTGCCACTGCGCCTCCGGGAACCGGGCCGCGTACTTCTCGGAGTAGAACGACGGCTTCAGCCCGGACAGTCCCTCGGCGGTGGTCGAGGCGCGCACGGTCTCGTCGACGAGGTGCGTCACCGTCTCACCGGCCGCGTTCGTGACGGTGATCGGGACGATCTCCTTGTCGAACAGCCCCTTCGCGGCGGCGTCGGCGGCCCGCTGGTGCGACTGCGCGGAGAACGCGTCGAGGGTGTCGCGGTCGAACTTCCACTTCGCGGAGATCAGTTCCGCGGAGATGCCCTGGTTGACAAGCCCTTCGGGGTAGCGGGCGGCGATGCCCGGGCCGGACGCGTCCTGCCCGAGCGTCGTCGTACCCATCGGAACGCGGCACATCGACTCCACACCGCAGGCGATCACCATGTCGTAGGCGCCGGCGATCACGCCCTGCGCGGCGAAGTGCGCCGCCTGCTGGCTCGACCCGCACTGGCGGTCGATGGTGGTGGCCGGGACCGAATCCGGGAATCCGGCCGACAGCACCGCCGTCCGGGAGATGTTGAGGGCCTGCTCGCCGGCCTGACCGACGCAGCCGCCGATGACGTCGTCGACCTGTGCGGGGTCGATGCCGTTGCGTTCGACGATGCTGCGCAGCACCTGCGCGAGCAGTTCCACCGGGTGCGTGCCGGACAGCGCACCGCCGGGCTCGCCCTTACCGGAGGCGAGGCGGACGACGTCCACGATGACCGCGTCGGTCAGGGCTGATCCCTTCAAGATGTTGCTGGAGCTACGCCGTAAGCGAGGTCTCGGGAACCATTCGGGAGTCGGCAACCGCGGTCAGCCCAGATCGGCAGGTGATGAGCTACGAGGCGGCCGATGCAAAGCGCCGCCAGA
The DNA here is from genome assembly GCA_004211695.1 of Rhodococcus sp. (in: high G+C Gram-positive bacteria). Taxonomy (GTDB): domain Bacteria; phylum Actinomycetota; class Actinomycetes; order Mycobacteriales; family Mycobacteriaceae; genus Rhodococcus_F. Next base: position 8,134 of record SEEV01000274.1, on the reverse strand, counting down.
CGAGTCTCCCCACCATTGGGCACCCACCGACACATGGTTCAGGTATGCGTCCCCTTTGCAACTGCTCGCTGTGGCTAGTGGCACCGAAGGATCAGTAGATGATGACGCCGCGGATGTTGAGGCCAGCGTGCATGTCGGCGTAGCCCTGGTCGAGTTCATCGAGGGAATAGGTGCGAGTGATTATCTCGTCGAGTTTGAGCTGACCGGCTTTGTACATGTCAAGCATCTTGGTGACGTCCCACATTGGGGCTACTCCGCCGAACATCGATCCCTGAATTCGTTTCTGGTAAAGCGTCAACTCGAACGGAGAAATCGGCAGCCCGATGTGCGCTGAGTCGCCGAGTGCAGTGAGTACAACGGTGCCCCGCTTTGCGACGGAGTCGAAGGCTTCGGTGATGTGCTCTGGCTCGAGAGTGCCGACGGTGACGATGGTTGCCGCCGCGCCTTGCCCGTTGGTCAAGCTTCGGGCGGTCTCGGTTGCCTCATTCATGTCCGCTGCGGTGTGTGTTGCGCCGATCTCGAGGGCCTTGGATCGCTTGAATTCCACGGGATCAACTGCGATTACGTTGGTAGCACCGCCGTGGCGGGCTCCTTGTACTGCGAAGGCGCCGATGCCACCAATGCCCATCACGATAATGGTGTCGCCGGGGGCCGGCTGCGCCATGTTGAAGCCGGATCCCCAACCCGTGTTGACGCCGCACCCGACCAGGCAAGCCTTGTCGAGGGGGATCGATTTGTCGATCTTGACTGCGGATACCACGCCCACTGTGGTGTAGTCCGAGAACGTAGAAACACCACACCACTGACCGACCGGTTTACCCTCGAGGGACATCCGCCAACTCTGCGGATCATCGAACCGAGAGCCGAGCATCAAGTGCTGTGCGAGGTCACACAGATTTCCGTGCCCCGTTGCGCACATCTTGCAGCGTCCACACTGTGGCAGACAGGAAAGTACGACATGGTCGCCGACCTCCCAGCCGGGAGTATACGGGCCGACCATCTCCACAATGCCGGCTCCCTCGTGCCCGACACACATCGGAAAGTGGCCGATACCCATGTGTCCGGCGGCGATGCTTGCCTCGGTGTGGCAGAGCCCGGAGGCTGCCATCTTGATGAGTAGTTCACCCTGCCGAGGTTCGTCGAGATCCAGTTCGACGATCTCGAACTTACCTGGCTGTTCACGCAGAATCGCTCCGCGGGTCTTGATCGTGGCCATGCTGATGCCCACTCCTATATGTCTGGACGTGTTTACGAAGTTCAGTGCGGTGTCAAAGGTGACGCCTGGTAGCCGTCCCAACGCGAAATGTGAATGCCGTTGCGAGAGGAGAAGACATTACCGGAACGACCCGAGTTCCTGAGGCCCGCGGCCGTGCGAACAGGCGAAACCCGCACTCGTCGATCGGCCGTTGATTTCATGGCTCGAGAATCGAGTGAGTGGTCAACAGCTGCTGGTTTCATATTGTCGGCTGACCCGCTCAAGGAGTCAGGGCACGTACGTTGCACCTGGGGGTTCCCGCACGGCAGCTGGCATCGTGCGGATAGTCCGTTCCGGAGTTGCCCATGGGGCGCGTAGCGAGGTAACGCTGTCTTCGAGACGAGGGCGCAGACAATGGGCAGGGACCAGCCGCCGGGGGTCTGCTCCGGTCGCGGAGCAGACCCCCGGAGTTGGTCATTATCCGGCGGAGATGGCGGGTTGCGGAAGGGAAATCCTCGGCGCTACTTCGCTCTGGATCATCGCGAGAGAATTGAACCAGGGCGCGGGATCGTCAGAGTAGTCGTGTGATTCGATCTGCAGCGTGCCCCATCCGCCGCTGGCCTCGAACAACGTATTGATCTTGTCCACCACGGTGTCCGGTGAGCCCACACAGAATACGTTGTCGACAACCCATTCGAGATCGACGTCGGCCCTGTCAGCTCCGGCGTCCTTGATGAATCCGTCCATCATGCCGAATCGCCACCAGATCGGAATGAGGTAGCGCTCGAAGCAGTATCCGATAGGCCCTTCCATCACAAGCCGCTTTGCCTCTTTGTCCGTGTCGGCGACGAACACGGTCTGGGACACGTGATAACGCGAGCGATCAGCGACGTGCCCATTGGCCTCCGCGGCGGTGGAGTAGATGTCCCAGTGCATCTTCAAAGCATCCAGACCGGAGAAGATCGACATCGGTCGGAATCCGCGCTCGCCCGCAAACTTCATCGACGGCGACTTGGCACTGAATCCCGTCACGGCGATCTCGGGTGCACCACCCCACGGACTGAGGTCTGCCAGCTTGTGCTGGTCGTCGCCCTCGTCGCCGTGCTTCTCTTCCGGGTAGCCAGCATTCCAAAAACGTCCCTCATAGAAGAACGGCTCGCGCTTCCAGATCTTCTCCATGATCTCGAGCGACTCGCGGACCATCTCGTTGGTGAACTGCGTGTCTTCACCGTTCTTGATGCCATGAATGTACGAGGCGTCCGGATAGGCGCCGGCACCCACGCCGAGGAAGTACCGGCCCTCGAGGATCTGCGACAGCCAGCCAACCATGATCGCGAGCTTCGCCGGATTGTGGTGGGGAAGGATGTGAGCCATCGGCGCAAACTTGATCCGCTCGGTCTGGCGTGCGGCTGCTGCGATAATCAGCTCCGGGTTGGGGATATTCTCCCAACGCTGTGATGCGTGCTCGGAGAACATGATCGAGTCGAAGCCGATCTTGTCGGTCTCGATGGCCTGCTTTACGCACCAGTCGAACGTCTGGCGCGCGGACCGCTCGGGGCGCATGTACGGGTGGACGATCAGTCCTGTTTCCATTGCCATTTTTCTGTCCTTTCATCGGGTGAGGGTGTTCCTGGGCGAGGGCTTTGTGGCCACCGCGCCTCGCCGGGCGGGTCGGTTCAGGAATAGAAGATGTCGTAAGCGTGTTTGGTGTCCATGTACTCCTTGACGTGAATAATTTTTCCGTCGGCGATGTCGAATAAGAAGTGATACTGGTTTTGATAGATGCGGCCATTGGTGAGTTCTGCGTAGGACTCCGCCTCGACGGCAACTCGGTCGCCCTGAGCGATCGCCCCTGTGGGTGTGATCTGCAGTGCGCCTTCTTTATAGACACTCGTCACGCCGCGGAGCAGTTCACCAAAGCGTTCCTTGTCGTAGTTGCCAGACATCCCCTCGATCTGCCCTGAAACCCAGTAAGTGGCGTCGGAATGGAGGCAGTCCAGAATGGCGTCCACATCTCCTGTCGAAAACACCTTGGCGAAATTGTTCGCGATTTCTATGTTTTGCTCGGGGGTTGTCACGTAACTCTCCAGACATGTTCGGAGTGACCGCACTGTGTGAAATGAAGACCAATTAATTACCGAAGTGCGCCGACACCGGATTCGATTGCCGCGAGGCGCTCGACGAGTGCGCGCTTGTTGATCTTGGTCGCGGACATCGGCCAGTCGTCGGGGTGGACGAGGTGCACCGCGCGGGGGACCTTGTACCGCGCGATCCTGCCTTGGCAGAACTCGATCAGTTCATCGGGCTCGACGCTGTGGCCTGCGCGAATCTCGATGAACGCGACGGGAACCTCGTCGAGACGCTCGTCGGGTCGGCCGATCACGGCAGCGGCCTTGACGGCCGGATGCTCGCACAGGAAGGCTTCGACCTCGATGGCCGCAACGTTCTCGCCGCCGACCTTGAGCATGTCCTTCAGCCTGCCATGGAACACGAGGCAGTCCGTCTCGGTCCGACTATACAAATCGCCGGTGTGGAACCACCCATCTGTGTCAATTGCGGCTGCCGTCTTGATCGGATCCTTGTAATAGCCTTCCGTGACGCAGTATCCGCGCACGAGCATTTCGCCCGGGGCGCCCTGAGGTTGTTCGGCGCCGGTGTCGGGATCGACGATGCGCAGTTCGATTCCGGGGGCGGCCTTACCCTGGGTTCCCGAGCGGTCGGCAATGGTGTCGGATCGCCCGCTGAGGGCATAGATGCCAGCGGTTTCGGTCATCCCGCACGCGGCCACGAGTTCTGCGGCCGGAAACGTTTGCTGCACCTGTTCGATCAGGACTCGCGGTCCGATCAAGAACAAGTACCGAAGCGAGTCGAGCGCTGATGCGTCGAACGACGGGTGCTCCATCAACGATTGCATCATCGCGGGGAACCACGGCCAGACAGTGGTCGGACGCTCCCGCTTCATCAGCGTCAGGGCACGTCCAGGTTCGAAATAGACATCAGTGACATAGGTGCCTCCCGCTCCCATCGCTCCGATCAGCGGCGAGAGTGCGGCGATGTGGAAGAGCGGACCGCCGGCCCAGCTGATATGGCGATCGTCCGTGACGAGCCGTTTGCTGGCACGGTCGACCGGTCCGCGGGTCAACGCCTCATGGGTGAGTACGCAGCCCTTGGGGTTTGCGGTTGTGCCTGAGGTGTACAAAATTGCCGCGGCCTCGCGAACGCGGACACGCCGCCGCATCTGATCGACATCCTCGGGGGAAACCGTCTCCGCCAGCCGGTCGAGCGTCGAGCGACCGATGAACCCCCGATTGCCCTCACCCTGGAGGAGCACCGCTTCACGCAGCCGGGGTGCCTCCGGTATCTGTAGGTGCCGGTCCGTGGCGGCGCCGGCCAACGAGGGAAGCGCTTCGTGCATGACATCGACGAAATCGACATATGCATCATCACCGGAGACAGTCAGCAATGCGGCCAAGTCTGCATTCCGGACGATGTACCCGAGCTCGCTGGCCTTGTGTCGGGCATTGAGCGGAACGATTACACCGCCGATCAGCGCCGCGCCGAAGAAGCCCTCGATAAATTCGATTCCGTTGGGGGCGAGCAGGCCGACGTGGTCTCCCCGCCGTACCCCGAGAGCGATGAGACCGCGGGCGACGTGTGTCGCCCGTGCGAGCACGTCTGCGTAGGTGTGTCGGCTGTCCGGGAAAACAATCAAGTCCCGGTCAGGGTGGCGTTGGGCCCCGCGGACCAAGAGATCTGCAACTGGTAACACCTCGCACCAGTCACCGTTGTCAACCATGTCGTTCCTCGCTCGATAGTGAACACCAGGGGAGTTCCATCGGATGCGTCGGAGTGTTCTCCGTCCGCCGGGCACTGAGCCGCCGACTAACGGAGAGGCTCCCGGCTGGAGCCGTCACAACTCCGCGTCGATGTGGTGCCCATCACTGTGCAGACTCTTCGGCGGGCATGGAACCCGTTCCACTACGCGATCCACTACGCATCTCACCGGGCGCCTACGGAGGTTCTATTCCTGCAGATCAAGTTGGGCTTCGCGGGCGATGCGGGGTCGGTGATCAAGGCCGTGTCACGCGGTGTCAGATCTTGACCCCGTAGTTGCAAGGTGTCACGATGGCCCCGTAGACGGGAATCCCTGACACCATGCCGCGCGGGGCACCCCGGGAAGGGCATCATGAACGCTGACGAATGGCGCGAGATACGCGACCTGCACGCCAAGGGCGCGACGATCAAGGGGATCGCCGAAAGTCTTGGTATGTCGCGAAATACTGTTCGCCGCGCACTTGCGTACGACGAGCCGCCCCTGGACCACCGCCCCCGGAAGGGGTCGGTCGCCGACGCCTATGAACCGTCGATCCGGACCCTGCTGGCCGAAGACCCGGAAATCAGTATCGCCGACGTTCACCGCGCCATCGGTTGGGACAGATCGCGGAACACGCTTGCCAAGTTGGTGCGCCGAATTCGGTCGGAAATGTCAACCCCGCCGCTCGAAGTCGTTCCACTTCCGCAGTACGGCAGCAGTATCCCCACCTTCTCGACGAGGTTCGTCGGTCGAGACGAAGAGTTGTTCGCCCTCAGGAGGCTCCTAGGCACTACGCGACTGATTACGATCACCGGACCCGGAGGCATCGGAAAGACCCGACTCGCGGTTCAGGCGGCCACCGACTTTCGCAGGGCATTCGCCGACGGTGTGCGCTTCATCGAACTGGCGTCACTGAAGACATCGGGACTTCTTGCTCAAGCGGTCCTCGACGGACTCGGCATCGGCGAACCCGACCTACCTGGGCGTCCGCTCGAGGATGTCCTGGTTCATTACCTCAGGCACAGGCAGATGTTGATCATCCTCGACAACTGTGAGCACATCGTCGACTCCTGCGCGGACCTCGTCGCCTACCTACTGCGCCACACCACGCAGGTCAGCATCATCGCCACGAGTCGCGAACGGCTCGCGGTTCCAGCCGAGCACGTCTTGACGTTGCCGCCACTCTCGACGACCCGCTCCGACGATCCCGGATCCATCGGCGCCGCCCTCCAACTGTTCGAAAGCCGAGCGGCAGCAGTACTTGCGGACTTCTCCATCACCGATAGCAATCGCGACACCGTCCGTCGAATATGCACCCAGCTCGACGGTATTCCGCTATCGATCGAACTCGCCTGCGCCCGATTGAGTGTGCTTTCGGTCCAAGACCTCGAGAAACGGCTCGATCGACGACTCGAGCTGTTGACAACCGGAAATCGGTCCGGACCCGAACGGCACCGCAGCCTGCAGGCTACCGTCGACTGGAGCTACGAACTGTGCACATCGACGCAGCAAGACCTCTGGGCGCGCCTGTCCGTCTTCGTCGACGAGTTCGATCTGGCGATGGCCGAACAGGTGTGCAGCGACGACGAACTACCCGCACAACTCATCCTGGACGGCATCTCGGCGCTCGTGGGAAAATCGCTGCTGCAACGCGAGCAGCGGGGTGATCGGGCCCGATTCCGCATGCTTGAAACGATCCGCGAATACGGCGCCAGCAAGCTCAGTCCGACTGAAACCGTCGCCTTACAGCTGAGGCATCTCGAGTCGTGCTCGACGCTCGTCCGGTCGTCCGTCGAGTCCTGGGCGAGCTCGGGACAACAGCGGGCAGGCGAATTGCTGCGAAGCAACCGGGCTAATCTGCGCAAGGCCCTGCAAACCGCACTCTCGGCGCGAAGTGACAAGATGCTTACCACCGCAACCGAACTCGTCTCAACAGCATGGTTTCTCTGGTCGTCTGGATTCTCGGTGCGTGAGCATCGGATGTGGTTGATGCATATTGCCGAGATAGATACCGCCCCCACCGCCCGTCGAGGCCGGCTGCTGGCGACCCTAGGACTGGTCCAGACAATGCAGGGCGAGCGGTCGGCAGCGTCCGACGTTCTCGACGAATCGATTCGGCTCGCCTCGGCCTGCAGTGACGATGCGACCATCGCCTTCGCAACGCAAACCAAAGGATTGAAGGACTATCTGGACGGTGACTTCGAGGCGGCCGAATCGCTGTTCATGGACGCACTCAACAGGTACGAGGAGCTGCCCGAAAACACCGATCTGTTATGGGCACTCCATATTGAGCTGGGGATGTTCTACTGCTCCACGCTGGATACCGTACGCGCACTCGAGCACTTCGAGTTTGTGCGCGTGCACTCTGAACTCGCGGGTGAGCGATGGATGCTGTCCTATGCCGTCTACGGCCTTGGTCTTGCTGCCTTGGCCGATGAACGATACGACGAGGCACTGCGCCGCGCGATGGAAAGCCTCGCCCTCAAGAGGGAGTTCGATGACGTGGTCGGCACATCCTTGGTGACTGACCTGCTCGGCTGGGCCGAGGCAGCCGCGGGGTCGAAGGAACGTTCGGCAGTTCTTCTCGGCGCGGCATCCCAAATGTGGGACTCATTCGGCATGCAACTCTACGGATCCAGGCATTGGGTGGAACGACGTGCCCAGTTCGAGGCCACCGCCCGCGCCGGCCTCGGGGACGAGCGGTTCGCGCAATGTCGCCGCCGTGGCACAGAGATGACGAGAGCCGAGTTGATCCAGTTTGCGTTAGAGGAATCCATGCCCGTCGAGCGCAGCACTACTGAGTCGTCGCCCGCTGCGCTGCTTTCACCGCGTGAACTCGAAGTTGCCCGCCTCATAGCGGACGGACTGTCGAACAAAGAGATCGCGGCGCGGATGGTCCTATCGCCCCGAACGGTTGAGGGCCATGTAGTGCGGATCCTCCGCAAACTTGGAATGACCCGCCGTCACCAGGTAGCGACGGCCCTCCCGGCGGATATGCGTGTGCGCTAAGCCCAGATGCACCGATCAACTGATGAGGTCGGTGTGAATGTGGTTGTGCGGCAGCGGGTGGGGTGCGGGCATCGGTGATCGTCCGACCTCTCGTGTCGGGTTGTTCCACTGGCCCT
>SEEV01000748.1 GCA_004211695.1 Rhodococcus sp. (in: high G+C Gram-positive bacteria) | reverse complement strand
CGTCGCTCGACGTGACGGCGCGCGAGATGGCCGCCCGATTCGCGGTTCTTCCGCCCGAGTTGTTGCGCGACCTCAAAGCAGGCCTCTCCGCCTGGCAGCGGCCCCCTCTACCGACCACTCACGAAAGGCAGTCATGAGCACCAGCATCCACATCCAGACCGACGAGCAGGCGCACCTTCGCACCACCGCCCGGGCATTCCTTGCCCGACATGCTCCCGCACTCGACGTGCGAATCTGGGACGAGGAGGGGACGTACCCCGAGCAGCTGTACCGCGAGATCGCCCGTCTCGGGTGGTACGACGTGGTCGCCAGCGACGAGGCAGTCGAAGGGACCGCCGGCCTGCTGACCACGCTCTGCGAGGAGATCGGCCGGGCAAGCTCCGATCTCGTGGCCCTGTTCAACCTGAACCTCAGCGGGCTGCGTGACATCCACCGCTGGGGCACGCCCGAACAGCAGGAAACGTACGGTGCTCCGGTGCTCGCCGGCGAGGCGCGTCTGTCGATTGCTGTCAGTGAACCCGACGTGGGCTCGGACGCAGCCAGCGTTGCCACGCGCGCCGACCGGCTCGGGGACGGGTGGGTCCTCAACGGCCAGAAGACTTATTGCGAAGGCGCCGGGCTGCCCGGTGCGGTGATGGAGCTCGTCGCCAGAGTGGGCGGGGGTGGCCGCAAACGCGACCAGCTCGGCATATTTCTCGTGCCGGTCGACCATCCAGGTGTCGAGGTCCGCCGTATGCCGGCGCTCGGGCGGAACATCAGCGGCATCTACGAGGTCTTCTTCGACGCGGGTCTGCCCTGCGAGGTGGAGAGCACCATGGCGAAGTTCCTCTCCGGGCAGCTCTACGCGGAGGCCTCTGCGCTGGCGATGCAGATCCAGGGCGCCTACGGCTATGTGCGTGACCATGCCCTGCCGATGCACCACTCCGACGGGATCATCGCCCGCGTCGTGGCAGGGCCTCCTTCCGTCCAGCTCGACTTCATCGCCCGGTCCATGGGCTTGGGGACAGGAACGAACAGATGACGGGCCTGAGACGCGCGCTCGCACGGGCGAGCGCCGGCAAGACCATCGACGCCGGCGAAGCCGAGACCCTCCTCGGCGCCCGCGGCGCCGACCTCGACCGACTGTGTGAGATCGCGGCGGCCATCCGGTCGGCCGGCCTGTTCGATGCCGGCCGCCCCGGAGTCGTGACGTACAGCCGGAAGGTGTTCATCCCGCTCACCCGTCTGTGCCGCGACCGCTGCCACTACTGCACCTTCGCGACGACACCCGGACGGGTCGACGACCCGTTCCTCTCTCCCGACCAGGTTCTCGAGATCGCCCGCGCGGGCGCCCGGCTGGGCTGCAAGGAAGCACTTTTCACGCTGGGCGACCGGCCCGAGGACCGGTGGGACGCCGCCCGCGACTGGCTGGAATCGCGGGGCTACGCCGACACCCTGTCCTACGTACGAGCCATGGCGGTGCTGGTCCTCGAGGAAACCGGCCTGGTGCCGCACCTGAACCCGGGGGTCATGTCCTGGGCTGAACTCCAGCGCCTCAAGCCGGTTGCCGGCTCCATGGGACTGATGCTCGAGACCACCGCGCGCTCGCTGTGGGCAGAACCCGGGGGATGCCACTACGGCTCTCCCGACAAGGATCCCGCCGTTCGCCTGGCATGCATCGAGGACGCGTCCCGCACCAACATCCCCTTCACGACCGGAATTCTCGTCGGGATCGGGGAGTCGTACGCAGACCGTGTGGAGTCCATCCTCCAGATCCGCCGGATCGCACGGCAGTACGGCTCCGTCCAAGAAGTGATCGTCCAGAACTTCCGTGCCAAGCCCGACACCGCGATGCGGTCGGCCGACGACGCAGACCGTGACGAATACCTGGCCACGATCGCAGTGGCCCGCATCCTGCTCGGACCCTCGATGCGTCTCCAGGCCCCGCCCAACCTGTCGGAGCCCGACGAGCTGCGCCGGCTGTTGGCCGCGGGTGTCGACGACTGGGGTGGGGTATCTCCTCTCACTCCTGACCACGTGAATCCCGAGCGGCCCTGGCCGGAGATCGACCGACTGCGTGACCTCAGTGCCGCCGCCGGGTTCGAGCTCCGCGAGCGCCTCGCCGTCCAACCGCAGTACGTCCTCGCGGGCGATCCGTGGATCGACGCCCGCGTGCGACCGCACCTGCTCGCGCTCACCGACCCGGAGACCGGGTTGGCCGCCGACGTGCTCCCGGAGGGCCGACCGTGGCAGGATGCTGCGCCCGGCGAGTCCAGTGGAAGAACCGATCTGCATCTCGAGATCGACGCCGAAGGACGTCGAACCGACACCCGCAGCGACTTCGAGAATGCCTTCGGTGACTGGACGGTGCTCGGGGAGGAGATGACAGCACGGGCGGGGACCGGCGTCCCTCCTCGCCTGGGCGGTGAGGTGCTCGCCGCCTTGCGCGCAGCCGAGCGGAATCCCGCCGGCCTCAGCGACGACGAAGCGCTGGCGCTCATCCACTGCGACGGCGCAGATCTGGATGCCCTGTGCGCCTTGGCGGATCAAGTCCGGCAGTCGACGGTGGGCGACACGGTGACCTATGTCGTCAACCGGAATCTCAACTTCAGCAACGTCTGCTACACCGGCTGTCGTTTCTGTGCTTTCGCGCAACGGGCAAGCGATGCCGATGCGTACCGGCTGTCGCTGTCCGAGGTGGGGGAGCGGGTCGCCCAGGCCTGGGACGTCGGCGCTACCGAGATCTGCATGCAGGGCGGGATCGACCCCGGCC
>SEEV01000747.1 GCA_004211695.1 Rhodococcus sp. (in: high G+C Gram-positive bacteria) | reverse complement strand
AACGCGCCCTGCAACTGCCGCAGCGACTCCTGCAACGGCCCCTTCGACGGCTCCGACAACCACTCGGTCTCGGTGTCCCGCTTCCATCCGGTGAGCATCTTCGAGGTGTCGCTGTAGGTAACCCGCCGCCGCCCCTGCGACCAGGCACGCGAGCGCCGACCCCAGAACGGAACAACCACGGCCCCGGCGGGCAACCAGCTTGTCGTCGTCGTCCGGCCCATCCCTCAATGCCCAGAGTGCGGTCCAGATCCGCGGCACGGCGGTCGCGGCTCAGTGATTCCGCGTCGTGACCACATCCGGGCTGAACAACAGCTTGCCGTCACTCTGGACGTCGCTCCGAGGCGGAAGGAAAGTCATCATCGGTTTGTCGACACCGGACACAAGAGTGGCAACCTCCTTACCCTGGCGCGCATGGTCGCCCCGGCAGATCGCAATCCAGTCCCACATGAGTGCGTACATGAACAATTGCGCACGTACGCACTCACCTGCCCTGATCGGGGCCACATCCCGGGGATCGGTTGGGCCTCGCACATTTCGATCTCGCAACTCCTCGGCATATTCAGGTGCGGGTAAATCTTTGCGAGTTCCAGCGCGGTGTCGCGGTTTTCGGCTCGGGCGATCCATTCGCAGATCACGGCTTCCATCTGGGCGGGATCCTGGGTGCGGCATTTGCGGGGAGTGTCTATTCCGCCTTCGCGCCTGCCCTGCTCTCGCACTCCAACTCGGCCCCGAGACCGGCAAGCAACCGTGATGCTGTTGCGTTCTGGATTGCGATCATTTCGCTCGCGTCTGGCGCAGCGGCAGGCCCGAGGCCGAAGTAAGCCCAGCGCGGCCGCAGCGTACAACCTCGCCAAACCTTCGCAGCCGTGGTTCCGAGTCCGTAGTGGATTCGACGCACGCCATTGCGCTGGGCCCATTTGATGACGTCGTAGTAGACGACGTTGAAGTAGCAGTATGCACCTGAAGATGCCTCGTAGTCGAAGCCGGCAGCACGCGTATACAGCACATCGCCGAACCGGAAGGCCATCAAGTATCCAAGGACTTGTTCGGTCCCGCGTGCGCTGAACACGACGAGCCGCTCGCCTACGGTGTCGCGGAGCGTGCCGAATTCCCTACGCACCCAGATTTGTCCGGCCGTGTGACCATACTTTTCCCGCAAGGCCGACCGCAATCGGACATGGTCGTCGGTGAGCGCCCCCGGGCCGTAGTCGACTTCGGTTCGGGCACCGAACTCGGCGTATGCCCGGATTTCGCGACGGATGGTCCTCCGCCGCGAACTGGGCAGTATCGAGAGGTAGTCGTCGAAGTCGCCGTCTGGCACGTCGAGGACTCCTTCGCCGCCGAACACCGAACGGTAAAGTCCGGCGGCGACGGCGTCCGACGTCAAAGCCGCGTCCTCCTCCGAATCGAGGTACAGCAGTGCATGGCTTCGGCAGCCTAGGAGTTCGGCGACCACCTCTGCCAGTCTGACCAGCGCCGGGACGACAACTGGAACGGGGAGCGTCGCGCAACCGGGCGCGAAGGGCCGCAGTCCGAGATTCGATCCGAATGTGCCGACCGTCAGCGACGGGTAAAGCGCCGGCCGCGCCGCCTCGACCCCAGCGGTCAACCAGGGCAGCGCTGCCTGTTCGTCCGGCGCGAGATGGGAGACCGAGCCGATCGCGGACAGATCCCCGATGATCCGCGGGCCGTTGTAGAACAGCAGGCCTCGTGTGTCCCGAATGATCAACGCCGGTGCTACGGCGACCGGTCGGCTGTCCGCGCCGTCGATGACCAGGTACAGCGATTCGTGGTCGGGATCGGCCTCCACAAAGCGCCACCATTCAGGCGAGGTCCACGCTGCCTCCCCGTTCAGCGCTGCCAAACCCTGCTGCACGAGTAGGTCGATGGTGGCGACTACCCGCCCGGTCAAGCCGGCACCGAGTTCGATCCGCTCGACCCGTGGTAATCCGTTGGCGCGCATCTAGGTCTCCACTCGCGGCCGGGACA
>SEEV01000746.1 GCA_004211695.1 Rhodococcus sp. (in: high G+C Gram-positive bacteria) | reverse complement strand
GGCCACTCCGGTGAAGTCGTCGAGCACCTCGAAGAGCAGCACGGAGATGCGGCGCAGCTCGCCGCTGCTCTCGCTCGGCGGCAGCAGGCGGGTCGCCGCGTCGAGAAGTGCGGCCGCCAGCACGGCGTACCCGACCCGGATGGCCCGGAACAGGTCGTTGAGCTCCATACCCTGGCGGGCAAAGTCGACGGCGATCTCCTCCACCTCGGCACTGGCCAGCGACGTCTCCGACTCGCCGAGGCCGGCGACCAACGTCAGGGCCCGCAGCGCTGTCGAGGTGGTCGCCCGCCGCAACGCATCCGGAGGTGCCACCCCATCGCCCAGCGCCGGCACTTTCCCGGAGATTTTGGCGGCGATGTTCTGACCGACTTCGACGGCCCAGGTCACCGCGCCGTCGCCGAGCACGGCGCGAATCCGTTCGGCGTCCGGGCTGAGCCACTCGAGCTCCGATTGCCGGGGACGTGTTCCCGATAGTTCACCAGTCCAGTGCGGCACTCGCCATCCTTCCGATCCGCCTCAACGCTACAACGAGCACACCAGCCGTTTTGGGCTGTAAACCAAATTCTCCCGAAGTTCCTGTTTCCTAGCCCGTAGCCATCCCCGCCAGAATTTCGTGAAATAGGGAGAGCACTACGTGACGGGGACCACAGCGAAGTCTTCGGCACAGGTCGGCGCACCGACTGTTATCAGGTATAGCACCCGGGCCAGGTAGGCACACGTAGTCGTCGAACGGACCTTCCGTAGTCAGGTTTCCCATATTCCCTCGCGGTCGACGACCGCGAGAATCGAAGGAGTCAACGATGACCGCCACTCCCAAGTTCGCGCACGTCGTGCTGCAGACCAGCCGGTTCGAGGAGATGCGCGATTGGTATTGCACCGTGCTGGATGCGCACGTGGTCTACGAAGGGCACGGTTTGTGCTTCATCACCTTCGACGAGGAGCACCACCGGGTCGCGCTGCTGGGAGCCCCGGTGCAGCTCGAACCGCGCAATCCGGGTGCGGCGGGTATGCATCACACTGCGTACACCTTCGACACCCTCGGCGATCTGCTCGATCGGTACGACTCGCTCAAGGAGAAGGGGATCGAGCCGAAGGTGCCGATCCAGCACGGGGTGACGACGTCGCTGTACTACCAGGATCCGGACGGCAACTTCGTGGAGCTGCAGATCGACAACTTCACCACCCCCGACGAGGCGACGGCCTACATGAACGGCCCGGAATACGGCAGCAACCCGGTCGGAGTGTCGTTCGTCCCGCAGCGGATGCGGGAAGCGCTCGCCCAGGGCACCCCGGTCTCGGAGATCACCACCCACTCCTGGGCCCTGCAGACCAGCCCGGATCTGCCTGACCCGAGGGCGGCACTGACCAGCTGACCGCACCCGAGCTCACGCTCGGCCCCGACAGATCAGCGTTTCCTCTTACCGAAGGACTTTCTCCCATGCGTGTGGCAAACCAAGCCGGTCGGCTCCAGGTCGTGGCAGACGGGATCGCCGTCGACGTCGAGGCGGCCAGCGGAGGCCGCTTTTCCGCCGAACCCCAGCAGATTTACGACCGGTGGGACGAGTTCACCGCATGGGCAGCCACGGTGGACTTCACCGGCGGGGTGCCGGTGGTCGAGTCCGAGCTGGGTGCTCCGGTTCCCCGGCCGGGTCAGATCTTCGCGGTCGGCGTGAACTATGCCGACCACGTCGAGGAGTCCGGGCTGACGCTCCCCGACGCGCCGTTCGTGTTCACCAAGTTCCCCGCCTCGATCACCGGCCCCTATGACACGATCGAACACCCCGGCGGCTCGGTGGATTTCGAAGTCGAACTCGTGGTGGTCATCGGCAAGGAGGCCCGACACGTCCCCGTTTCCGAGGGCTGGGAGTATGTTGCCGGTCTGACCCTCGGCCAGGACCTGTCCGAGCGTGACCTGCAGCTGTCCGGTCCCCCACCGCAGCAGTTCACCCTCGGCAAGTCGTTCGCCGGTTTCGCCCCGATCGGGCCGGTGCT
>SEEV01000273.1 GCA_004211695.1 Rhodococcus sp. (in: high G+C Gram-positive bacteria) | reverse complement strand
CCAACATGGCCGGACTGAACCTGCACCACGACCTGTCCAAGAACGGCATCAGCGTGCTGATGCTGCACCCGGGCATGGTCGCCACCGACCTGACCAAGGACTTCCCCGGCGAGCACACCTACATCACCCCGGAACAGGCCGCCGCCGGGCTGATCAAGAACATCGACAACCTCACCCCCGAGAACTCGGGCCGGTTCCAGCACTCGGACGGAACCTTCCTCCAGTGGTAGAGCGTCTTTCCAGACTGTACTGCAAGTAATTTCATACAACAGAAATGCCGAGACACGATGATCACCATTTACGGATACACGCCGGCCTTCGGAGTTCCGGATATCAGCCCCTACGTCACCAAGATCGTCAACTACATGACATTCACGGGGATCGAGTTCGAGCACAAGACGCAGGACCTGGCGACGCTGGACCAGGACTCGCCCCACGGCAAGCTGCCTTACATCGTCGATGAGGACGGGACGAAAGTCGGAGACTCGAACACGATCCTGGCGTATCTCAAGGATAAGTACGGCGACAAGCTCGACGCTGACCTGTCTGCCAAGGACCGGGCGTTGTCCCTGTCGTTTAGCCGATTGGTCGAAGAGCACCTCTACTGGAGCGGAATCATCCAGCCACGGTACCGTGAAGATTCGGGGTGGGAGACGTACATCCCGTGCATCGTCGGCGGCGGTGAAGTGACCCCAGAGCTGCGGGCATTCCTGGACGCATTCCGTGCCCGCGTCGTCAAGGGCTTCAATGGCCAGGGTATGGGACGACGGAGTGCTGAAGTCGTCGTCGACTTCTTCCGTGCAGATGTCGATGCTCTCTCGGATTTCCTCGGAGACAGCGAGTTCTTTCTTGGAAACACGTTGCATTCCATCGATGCAACCGTGTACTCGATCATCCGGCACATCGCCGACCAACCACAGGACTGGCTGGGCGCCGGGTACGTGCAGACCAAACCGAACCTGATGTCGTACTTGGACCGCATCCGCAAGCAGTACGACATCTGACCCTCCGTAATCAACTCTGTTGGAGCATCGTTCGATGATTAATCTCTACTACTACACAAGCCCAAACGTGCGAAAAGTGCTCATCGCGCTCGAAGAACTTTCGCTCGAATACCGGATCGTCTGGACCGACATCAAGGAAGGGGACCAGTTCGCCCCCGAGTACCTCGAGATCAATCCGAACGGCAAGGTCCCGGCCATCGTGGATCATGACGGTCCAGGTGGGGAACCAATCGCGATCTTCGAGACAGGGGCAATTCTGCAATATCTCGCCGAGAAGACCGGACGATTGCTGCCCACAGATCCCCGCGGCCGCCAGGAGGCGCTCTGCTGGCTGTTCTGGCAGGTGGCGAACCACGGTCCGATGGCAGGTCAGGCCGCCCACTTCGTCTCCCACGCACCTAAGCAGGGCATCGACAATCCGTACGCGCGCAGTCGATACGTCGGTGAGGTCACCCGCCTGTACAAAGTTCTCGACGACCGGCTCGGCGATCGGGACTATCTTGCCGGTGAGTACTCGATCGCCGACATTTCAACCTACACCTGGACCAGAGTCGCCGGTGGGCACGGAATTGCGGTCTCGGACTATCCGAATCTGAAGGCGTGGTCGGACCGAATCGCAGCGCGCCCGGCTGCGAAGGTCAAGATATCCGACCCACGCGAAGAGGCGGCGCGAAAGAACATCTACAACGCAGAGCAGTTCCAACGTTTGTTCCGACCCGAAGGATCCCCGGCATGAGCAACTCCCCAACCCTGTTGGCCGACAAGGCGCCCGGTCTCACCATCGATGGACAGATCGTGACAACCTCGGCCGTCAACAGAGTGATCAACCCCGCGACCGGTGAGGTTTTCGCTGAAGTCCCTGATGCCGGCGTCGAGCATCTTGAAGCTGCTGTGGATGCCGCCCGGCGGGCAGCCCCCAGTTGGCGTGGCCTGGGCATCGCAGCGCGACAGGAAGTCGTTCGGAACGTTGTCGAGTTAGTTCGCACGAATATCGACGAACTCGCCATGCTGGTGACGCTGGAGCAGGGCAAGCCTTTAGCCAAGGCTGCCGGCGAGATTGATTCTGGTCTTCGAGGTCTCAGTCGGTACGCGAGTACCGACATCCCGGTCGAGATCTTTCGAGACAACGACTCCGAGTACATCGAGATTCATCGTGAGCCGGTCGGCGTCGTCGGTGCGATCACCGCCTGGAACTACCCCCTGCTACTGGCGTTGTGGAAGATAGGCCCGGCGCTTGTCACCGGCAACACCATCATCCTCAAACCTTCGCCACTCACCCCAGTAGCCACTCTCCGGCTAGGTGAACTCCTCCAACAGGCGCTCCCCGCCGGCGTCCTCCAAATTCTGAGTGGCGGAGACGACCTGGGTCGCGCAATGACAGCCCATCCAGGGATCAACAAGATCACCTTCACGGGCTCCGAGCGGGCAGGAAAGTCGATCATGTCCGGCTCGGGCCCGACATTGAAGAGGCTGACCCTCGAACTCGGCGGCAACGACGCGGGTATCGTCCTCGACGATGTGGACGTCGCCGCCATGGCCGACGACCTCTATTGGGCGGCGCTGTCCAACTGCGGTGCCGTCTGCGCCGGCCTCAAACGCCTCTACGTCCCAGCCCACCTCGCGTCCGCGATCGAGGACGCACTCGCCGAAGTGGCCAAGACGATCGTCGTCGGCAACGGACTCGACGAGGGCGTAGACATGGGCCCGATCCAGAATGCGGCCCAATTCGCCAAGGTGCGTGACTATGTCGATGACGCGGTGCACCGCGGCGCCGACGTCTACTTCCGCGGCGAAGTACCCGAGGGCCCCGGCTACTTCCACCCCGTCACCCTTGTCCGCGGTGTCGACGACACGATTCCGCTGGTCAGGGAAGAGCAGTTCGGACCTGTTCTGCCGATCCTGACCTACACCGACATCGACGACGCTGTCGGTCGTGCCAACGACTCAGATCTCGGGCTCGGTGCCTCGGTGTGGTCCACGGACGAACAACGCGCAGTGGAAGTAGCGAATCGGCTGGAAGCCGGAACTGCATGGGTCAATCAGCATCCAGTACTGACGTCGGATGTCCCGTTCGGCGGGATCAAGCAGTCCGGATTGGGTGTCGAACAGTCCATCCACGGAATCCTCGAATACACCAACTTCAGGGTGCTCCGGGTCAAGCGCTGACATGCACGAATGGAACTGTCGGCTCGTCGCAACATTCCAACACACCACCGCGTCCCACGTAGCGCAGAAGTCGACAGCTCCTAACACCCGTGGATTGGCCGATCGTACGCACGGACGCAGACACGCCCAGAAACAGGACGGACCATGAGGCAACAAGTCATCCCTTCAGGTGCGAATACCGATACGGTAGGTTCACGGTTGAACTTCGTGTTCATCACTGATCCGCTCGATGAGCTGGCACCCGCCCACGACACCACTGTGGCACTGATGGAAGCAGCTCAGGCACTGGGACATCGCGTCTTGGTGACTACCATCGCCGAACTGGGCGTGACGGCAGGGCGGGCAACGGCGCAGACCCGCGACGTCACGCTGCAGCCTGCAGTGCTGATCGACGGCAAGTGGGTGATCGGAAAGAATTGGTTCGTTGCTGGCGAATCCGAACAGATCTTTCTCGACACTGCAGCAGCCGTATTCATGAGAACCGACCCTCCGGTTAATGCGGATTACCTGCGGGCGACATATATCCTCGACCTGGTCGATCCCGCGTCTACGCTCATGCTGAATTCACCCAGCGGTCTGCGCGACGCCAACGAGAAGCTGTTCGCTCTTCGCTTTCCCGAGCTCGGCCCGCCGACGCTCATCTCGGCGGATCACACCGAGATCATTGAGTCGGTCCAGTCCTGGGGTAGGGCCGTTCTCAAACCAACGGACGGTATGGCCGGGCGCGGGATCCTGTTGCTCAGTCCTGGCGACCCCAATCTGCACTCGATCCTCGATACCGCGACCGAGCGTGGAACCAAACACGTCGTTGTCCAGCAATTTATCCCCGCGGTCGCGGCAGGGGACCGACGCGTCGTCGTTCTCGGTGGGATCCCCGTCGGTGCTGTCCGGCGGATCGCAGAGGGCGACGAATTCCGCTGCAACATGGCAGCGGGCGCCAGCGTGGAAGTCGACACAGTCACAGAGAACGATCGCAGGATCTGTAAAACCCTCGGTCCCGAGCTCGTCAGACGCGGGCTCCATTTCGTCGGAATCGACATCATCGGAGATAGGCTCACCGAAGTGAACGTAACCAGCCCCACGGGAATTCGTGAGATAGACGCACTCAGCGGGACACATCTCGCAACCAGCGCCATCGCGTGGGTATCAGCCCAGTGTGCAAACGCAGAGGTCCGCTGATGACAACCACAGAACTCGCCGAACGTGTCGTCGTCGTCGGCGCGGACGCTGCTGGCATGAGCGCCGCGCACCAAGCTCTACGTTCGGCACGCGCCGACGGTCGCACGATCGAGGTAGTCGTGTTGGAAAGGACCCGCGACACCTCCTACTCGGCATGCGGAATGCCCTATCTGATCTCGGGGACGGTAGCCCACGAAGACGAACTGATCGCACGCACGCCCGAACGTCACCGAGAAATGGGCATAGATCTTCGCCTCGATGCGTTAGTGACCGGAATCGACATCGAAACTCGCACCGCCACATATAAAAATAGCGTCGGTGTATCCGAAACAGTGAAGTTCGACAAACTCGTGCTCGCAACTGGAGCGCACCCTGTTATTCCACCATGGGCGATTGACGACAACGGCGATCTAACACCGGGTATTCTCCCCGTGAAGAACCTCGAGGATGCACGTCAGTGGCTCAGTCTTGTACTGCCAGAGGAATCGTCGGACTCCGAGTCCATCACGAGCACAAGACATGCGGTAGTCGTTGGTGCCGGCTACATCGGCGTCGAGATGGCGGAAGCTATGGTCGATCGAGGGTTCGAGACTATGCTGATCACCCGCAGTTCGGTGATGAGTAATCTCGACGAGGACATGAGCGCACGCGTCCACACCGCCATCGCCGAAGGTGGCGTTCGCGTTGTCCCGCAGTGCACGGTCGAGAGAATCGACATCGTTGATGGAAGAGTTCACTCACTGACAGCAAGCAACGGTGAAACATACCTTGCAGATGTCGTTGTACTCGGACTCGGTGTCAGGCCCGCCACTGAGCTTGGAATCGCCGCCGGCCTCCCAGTCGGAGACTTCGGCGGATACCTCCCCGACGAGAATCAAGCAGTGGCTGAAAATGTCTGGGCCGCGGGCGATTGCTGCGAGGTTATCGACAGGATCACGGGTACCCGTACGTTCTCTCCCCTTGGCACGCACGCGAACAAACAAGGCAGAATCTGCGGATACAACGTCGTCGGCGGCAAACAACAGTTTGCTGGTGTGTTGTCGACAGCCATAACCAGATTCACCAATCCAGATGTGCACGTGGAAGTGGGACGGGCAGGGCTCTCTACCGACGCTGCAATTGATGCCGGATTCAGCCCAGAATCGCTTGTCACAGTAGGGGGAACCGCTAGCGGATACATGCCGGAGCGGTCACCAATCGCGACCAAGATCATCGCAGACCGGAGGAGCCGACGACTCCTTGGTGTGCAGATCGTCGGAGGCCTGAATTCTGCCAAACGCATTGATACCGCCGCCGCGGCGCTATGGGGGCAGATGACTGTCGACGACCTCGCTGCCATGGATCTGTCGTACGCGCCCCCATTTGCAACCGTGTGGGAAGCCGTTCAGCTCGCCGCCAGAAGGTTGGCAGACAGACTTTAGAAGAACCGAACCGGTGCGCGCTCACAGATCCGGCTGGGATGCAGCATGTTCCAGTTGTGGGAGCGTTTCGCTGTGTGACGGGGTGCGTATCGCCATGCGTGGAAAGGGTTCGCGTGGCGACGCGGGTCCCGTTAGCCAGCCTGGGCTAGGTGCTTGCGGAGCGCCCCGAGCAGGTGATTGACGAATTCGTGCTCCGTAGCTGACGTGACAGTGTCAAACTTCACCCGACCCGACTCGCTCGCCGTAGAGGGCTTCGACAGCGTCACACTGAAATGGAGTCCTTCCTGATTAGGTTCTGCAGATCCCGAGCCGCCGTGTGCGTTCCCACGTCCTCGCTTGACCCAGCGCGCGATAGCGCTGCACAGATCGGGTAATTCGCCGAGGCTGACCAGTACCGTGGAAAAGCTGTCCATCGAAGAGATCGCTGCACCGGAGACGTCCACATAGACACGAATCGTCTCCAGGGTTTGCTCGATGTTACGTGAGGTCTCGACAGGTTGATCGAATCCAAGCTCATAGAGGTCCTCGGCAACCTTCCTAGGCACACCGATGCGGAGTTGATCACGGACCACCCTCTCGTCCTCCCAGTCTGTCTGACTAGCCGCCAAGTTCAATAGATCTTAACGGCGGCCGCCTTGTGTAGCGGAAAGTCCGCCGCCCTGGTGTGGTGACGGCGGGCGTGGCTGGATCAGCGGCGGGTGTGGGGGCCGGGGGAGTAGGGGTGGGTAGATGCCGGGTCAGTGTTCGTCGATACGGTCCGTGAGGACGCGGGCGAGCCGCAGGCCATGGTTCAGCCGACGTGGTCGTGTCCGGCGTTGTAGGAGAGATTGTCGTGTTTCCGAGCCCGATGATAGGTGGTCGGTTTGGGGCTACCGGGCCTAGTAAGAACAGTGCCTGAGTTCTCGTCGATCTCGGCGTTCCTCGGGGCCCTAGATGGTAGGCGCGGCTGGGTTAAGGGTCTGAACGTGGCCGCGGCTCGGCGTCGGCCTTGGGAACAGGCAGCGGTTGTTGTAGGAGTGTGTGTTGGTCGGCGACGGATAGCAGAACCAGCACGTCAACCGGCGGTGCCTGCGGGTCGAGGTCGTCGATCGGTTCGTAGCTGTTCATGTTCGTGAGCGTGGTGCGCCGGTCAGATTCTCGGTCCGGTCGGCCCCATGTGGGCCAGCGACGCCGCGTCGGCACCGACAACTCGAGATGCTCGCACGCCACGTCGATGCCTTGCCCCATTCTGCAGTGCGCAGGACGTGCACGGTGTGCGACGCCTGCTCAAGTGGTGTTCATCCACCCGACATGCCGCGAGGATACGAATCCGCATCTGCGACGTGAGTGTCCGTGGTGCGGCCCGCCAGGCGGGCCGCACCCACAGAACGTTGTCCAGCGATGACGCTGCGGGCCGTGTTACTTCTTCGGGGCCGGGGGTGCGTTCAGCAGTGTGATGAACGGATCCGCGTTGGCGGCCATGGCGCCCAGACCGCCGATCGCGGTGCCGGCGAGGGAGGCGCCCGCGCCGACCAGTAGTGCGCCGCCGATGCATCCTGCCAAGGGGCCCGCGCCGAACAGCAGTGCCGCGGGTGCGGAGATCACGGCCCCGGCCACTGCGCCGAGGAGGCAGCCGCCGACCAAACCAGTGGCCGCGCCGAGGAAGCCGCCGACGGCTGCGGTGAGGGTGATGTTGTCCTTGACTCCGGCGGTGGCGGCGGGAAGGTCGACCTGCCGCAACGGAAGAGCGACGGGGGTTGCGGCGGCCGGGCTGGTGTCGGTGGTCAGGATTGCGGTGCGGCCGTTGATCTGTGCGGCGACCGGGTGCGCGAAGCCGTCGACGGCGAGCGACAATGGCACCGACTCGACGATGGCGCCGCTGGCGTCGCGGATGATCAGGTGGTTGTTCTCGTTGCCCAGTGACCCGGCGGTGGTGTCGAGGATGACCTGGTCACCGTTGCGGGTGAGGTTCCACCCGACGCCGGGAGCGGCGGCAGGTGCGGGGTCCGCGTGGGCGGTGCCGGCGACGATCCCCATCGACGCGATGGTCACGGCAGCGACGGCTATCAGTTTGGACATTCTCATGCTCGTAGATTTCCTTCTCGATGTGTTCCAAGGACCGAACGGTCCCTGCTGTGGTGGACGAAGTCGGCGGGTGACAGCTGCGTCGGTCGACGTAGGCTGAACGTGTTGAATCGCTGTCGTGAGGGTGAGAGCTGCCCACTGCGCTGTGCGGCAGCGAAAGGCCGGGGATGGTGGTCTGTGGAACGGTGTTCCGCGGGTGGATCAGCGTTCCCGGCTGTCGGTCAGTGAGTGGGTGTGAGGGCACCGGCCGGAGTGGGTGCCGGTGCTGCCGGTCGCCGGAGGTACACGGTCCAGGTGATCACCGCGCAGATGATGTAGAACGCGGCGAACACCCAGAATGCTGTGGTGGCGGACTTGTGTGTCCCGAGGTAGGACGCGCGAAGGACGAGGTTGATGGCGACTCCGCCGAGGGCGCCGACGGCGCCGGCGATGCCGATGAGTGCGCCGGACATGGTGCGTGACCAGGTGGCGGCGGAGGGTGCGTCGTGGGGGTGTCGTGCGGCGGCTTTCGCCGCGAAGATCGCCGGGATCATTTTGTAGACGGATCCGTTGCCGATTCCGGAGATGACGAACAGCAGGATGAAACCGATGACGTAGGCGGTCATGATGGTGGTGTTCGCGGCGCCGGGGGTGGCGTCGTCGACGGTGCCGGCGACGACGAGGATGCCGGCGGATGCCATCATCGCCACGAAGCTGTAGAGGGTGATCCGGCCTCCTCCGATCTTGTCTGCGAGGCGTCCGCCGAGTGGGCGGGACAGCGACCCGAGAAGCGGTCCGATGAAGGCGATCTGCGCGGCGTGCAGGGCGGCGGTGGCTTGCATGGCGGCGGTCGCCGGGGCGCCGTTGGTGAGTCCGGCGAGGAAGTTGAGTTGCAGGATCTGGCCGAAGGCGAAGCTGAATCCGATGAACGATCCGAAGGTTCCGATGTAGAGGAACGAGATGATCCAGGAGTCACGGAATTTGAGCACGTCGATCAGGGATCGTGCGTCGGTCTTCTGGTCGGTGAGGTTATCCATGTAGAGGGCTGCGATCACGGCGGCGATGCCGATGAGCACCAGGTACACCGCGCAGACGATTTGCGGGCTGCGGTTGCCCCAGGTGGCGATCACGAGCAGGCCGATCAGCTGGATGGCTGGGACGCCGATGTTGCCGCCGCCCGCGTTCAAACCCAGGGCCCAGCCCTTGAGTCGTTGCGGGTAGAACGCGTTGATGTTGGTCATCGAGGACGCGAAGTTCCCTCCGCCGAGTCCGGCGAAGGCGGCGACGATCATGAACGTGGTGTAGGAGGTCTCGGGCCGTGAGATGAAGTACAGGGTCAAGGTCATCGGAACCAGCAGCGCCAGTGCGCTGATGATGGTCCAGTTGCGGCCACCGAAGGTGGTGGTGGCGAAGGTGTA
>SEEV01000272.1 GCA_004211695.1 Rhodococcus sp. (in: high G+C Gram-positive bacteria) | reverse complement strand
GCCTGTTTGGCGGCGGCCTCGGCGAGTTCGGTGCGGCCGTGTCCGGCCTGGACGACGAACAGTCCGGACAGTCCGTCGAGGTAGCTCTTGCCGTTCGAGTCCCAGATCCGGGCGCCCTCACCGCGGGTGATGATCGGCGGGGTGATGCCCTCCCTGTGCCGGGAGAAATGACCCCACAGATGGCGCGCCGCCGAGCTTTCCAGTCCGGTAGTCGTGGTGCTTTCGGTGACTGCAGTCATCGTAATCCTCAATTGTGTTTCGGTTCAGTCGAATTCGGACTGGGCCGGGCTTATCGGGCGAACTCGGGATGATCGCCTCGGCAGATCGTCGGACGTCGGGGTCCGATCCGGCATGCGTCAATCCTGACGGCTATAGTCCGCGAATTCAAGTACTTGGAGCGGATAATTTGACGCAATACGCAGAATCTACCGCGATTCGACCATGCAATTCGCGATCTCGGGTAGCCAACACCGGATCGCTTCTCTACTGTGAGTGAATCTTTTCGTCGCCCCCGTCTTGGAGTGATCTCATGACCGTCTCGGCCTCCTTCCCACCCACTACCGCGATCGACCTACCGGCCACCGTGCCCGGCTGCTGGATTTCCGGATCCACAGCCGAAGGCTCCGGCGACGTCCACCGCATCGTCGATCCGG
This sequence comes from Rhodococcus sp. (in: high G+C Gram-positive bacteria), assembly GCA_004211695.1. Taxonomy (GTDB): domain Bacteria; phylum Actinomycetota; class Actinomycetes; order Mycobacteriales; family Mycobacteriaceae; genus Rhodococcus_F. Next base: position 8,585 of record SEEV01000272.1, on the reverse strand, counting down.
CGACGGGCGCACCCGTCACGACGCTGACGCTGGCCACCGCGTCGGACGTCGACGTCGCGGTCCGGGCCGCGCGAGCAGCGTTCCCTGCCTGGTCGGGAGCGGCCCCGGCCGAGCGCGCAGCCTGTCTCACCACCCTCGCCCGCACGCTCGAGCGCGACGCGGAACTGTTCGCCCGCGAAGAAGTCGCACAGACCGGCAAGGCAATCCGGCTTGCCCGCGAGTTCGACGTCCCGGGGAGCATCGACAACATCGACTTCTTCGCCGGGGCGTCGCGCAACCTCGACGGCAAGGCCTCGGCCGAGTACTCCCCCGACCACACGTCGAGCATCCGACGTGAGGCCGTCGGCGTCGTCGGGTCGATCACGCCGTGGAACTACCCGTTACAGATGGCGGTATGGAAGGTGATTCCGGCACTCGCAGCCGGCTGCACGGTGGTGCTCAAACCGAGCGAACTGACCCCGCTCACGACGCTGCGTCTCGCCCGGCTGGCGACCGAAGCCGGTCTGCCCGACGGCGTGTTCAACGTGGCGACCGGGACGGGCGCCGAGGTCGGCGCGGAACTGGCCGGACATCGCGGCATCGACGTCCTGACGTTCACCGGGTCGACGGCCGTGGGCCGGACGGTGATGGCGCAGGCGGCCACGAACGGCACCCGCGTGCAGCTGGAACTGGGCGGCAAGGCGCCGTTCGTCGTGTTCGACGACGCCGATCTCGATGCGGCCGTGCACGGGGCGGTGGCGGCGTCGCTGATCAACGGCGGCCAGGACTGCACCGCGGCGACCCGCGCGATCGTGGCGGATTCGCTGTACGACGACTTCGTCGCGGGCGTGGCCGAACTGATGGAACGAGTGGTCGTGGGCGATCCCTATGACCCGGACACCGATCTCGGATCGCTGATCACGCTCGCACACCGCGATCGGGTCGACGGAATGGTGCAGCGCGCCCGCGCCGCCGGCTTCCGGATCGTGACGGGCGGATCCGCACCCGACCTACCCGGAGCCTTCTACCTCCCGACTCTGATCGCGGACGTCACCGAGGAGGCAGAGGTCTACCGCGACGAGGTATTCGGACCGGTGCTCACCGTGAGCCGCCATTCGGGCGACGACGACGCGATCCGTCGCGCCAACGACACCGACTACGGTCTTGCCGCATCGGCCTGGACGACCAACGTGTACCGCGCGCAGCGCGCCTCCCGAGACATCGCCGCGGGGTGCGTGTGGATCAACGATCACATCCCGATCATCAGCGAGATGCCGCACGGCGGGGTCGGGGTGTCCGGGTTCGGCAAGGACATGTCGACGTACTCGTTCGAGGAGTACCTGACCGTCAAGCACGTCATGAGCGACATCTCCGGGGTGTCACGAAAAGCCTGGCACCGCACGGTGTTCAGCGCCGGTCGGTAGGGCTACTCCTTCGAGGGCGTGCCGTACCGCAGCTTGTGCACCTTGAGGATCGAGGTGGTCTCGGTAGTGCGTACGCCCTCGATGGTGCTGACATGTTGGTTCAGAAATGCCCACAGCTCGGCGTTGTTCGCGCTACCGACCTCGACGCAGATGTCGGCGCGCCCCAGCAGCGTCGAGACATACGTGATCTCCGGCATCTCGGTCAGCGCGTCCACCACCGCCTGGTGCCGCCCCGGATCGACCGTCAGGAAGACGAGTGCCAGTTGCGAGTCGCCCAGCCGCTCGGGATCGGCGAACGCGACGATGCGCAGGATGTTCAGGTCCTGCAGGCGCTTCACGCGCGCCCGCACCGTCGCCTCGGACGAGCCCAGGTTTCGCGCGATCTCCCGGAACGCGCGACGCCCGTCGTCTTCGAGTTGCCGCAGGATAGCGCGGTCCAATTCGTCCAAAGTGTGCTGTGGCATGGATCGACTCTAGCCAGAACGACGAGATCAGTGGCGTTGCGGGGCCAAAACGCTGCATTTCCTGGACGTAAACCTCTAGCGACTACGCAATGCGCGGTAGATAGCATCTTGTGCGACGCATTGCGCGGTGTTAGTGTCTTGAATCACATATTTGCCGCGGTCCGTCGGCCTCCACCCACTCGACTCGAGTCGCCGAGGGCCGCATTCTGAATACACACACTGCGCCGACAAGGCCCAGAACTGGAGAACTCCCGTGAGCCTGCACGATTCTTTCGCCGACGACCACACCTACGAGAAGAACCTCCGCTGGTGGGACGGCTTCACCATCAGCCTCTCGATCCCCGCCGCACTGTTCGTCGGAATGGGATACGCAATCGGCCTGATCGGCGCGTGGACGACACTCGTCCTCCTCGGCGCCGTCGCCGTCCTGGCATGCCTCCAGAACTTCATCTACTCCGAGATGGCCAGCATGTTCGTCGACAAGGTCGGCGGGATCTCGATGTACGCCCACCAAGGCTGGCGAACCCGGTCGACCCTCGTCGGCCCCCTCGCGACATACGGATACTGGTTCTCCTGGTCCAGTTCACTGGCCATCTACGGTCTCCAGATCGGAAAACTGGTGCAGGCCGAATGGTTCCCCGAGCAGACGTGGACGTTCTCCACCGGCCTGGCGACCATCGGACTACCCCACGTCATCGCACTCGGCGTCCTGTTCATGGGATGGGGACTGAACGTTCTGGGCATGCGTCCCGCGATGTGGCTGATGTACGCGACCGGCGCCCTCGTTCTCGTCCCCATCGTCGTCTTCGCGGCCGCCCCGCTCCTGTCCGACAGCTGGTCGATGAGCAACCTGCACTGGGACATCGCGGCCAGCGGTGAAGCGGGCTGGCGTACGGCCATCGCCTGGATGTTCGTCCTCGCCTGGTCGGTCTATGGCATCGAAGCGGTCGCCTCCTTCGTTCCCGAGTTCCGCGACACCATCCGCGACAGCCGAATTGCGTTGCGACTGGCCGGTTTCTTCGTCATCGCCGTGTACATCCTCGTCCCGTTCGGAGTCGGCGGACTCGTCGACCAGGCGGACGTCGCCGAGAACCCCGTGTCCTTCTACCTGACCGTGTTCGAAAGCCTGATCCCCGGTGGCGACGTCGTGATGGCGATCTGCCTCATCGCCGGTCTCGTCCTCCTGATGGTCATGACCACCGCAGACGGCGGACGCGTGCTCCACGGCAGCGCCCGTGAGGGCCTCACCATCAAGCAGCTCGGTGAACTCAACCGATTCAAGGTTCCGGGACGGGCCATGTCGCTCGACCTGCTCGTCAACGTCATCCTGATCCTGTTCGTCGGTGAGGCACTCGCCGTCATCGTCGCCGGCATCGTCGGCTACCTCATCTGCCACATCCTGTCGCTGACCGGCTTCCTCAACCTGCGCCGCGACGAACCTGACGCCCACCGCCCCATCAAGCTCGGCAAGCAGTGGGTGTACATCGCCGGTGTCCTCGTCGTCGTCGACACGATCATGGTCGTCGTCGGTGCGCTCAGCGCGTCCATCACCGGATACGGCAGCACGAAGGAACTGATCGTCGGGGTCGTCGTCCTGTCACTGTCGATCCTGCTGTACGCCTACCGTCGCGTCGTCCAGGACGGTCAGCCCTGGGTCTGGAAGGAACCGGCCTCCGCGGTCGAAGCCGACTTCGTCCACGAAGACGAAGATGACGCACCATCCGCAGATCCCGCCCGCACCTCATAGCTTCGCCTGTGAGTACCTGTTAACCGCCCGCGGTTAACAAGTACTCACAGGCGCGAAGCGCATTGGCCGCGACCGACAGCGACGCCAGATCATGAGTGGACGTGGCGTCGATCTCCCCCAACGTCCGGCGGGCGCGTTCGATTTTGGCCCGATTCGCACTCTCCCACAGCAGGATCCGGGAGTCCGGCGAATCCCCGGGCTCGCCCGAGGACAGGACGTCGCGAGTCAGGAGCCGGACGGAGCGGTACAGGTCGTCTCGCAGCGCCAGACGAGCGAGGGTGTGCCAGCGTTCACCGCGCGGAAGCGTGGACACCTTGATCAGCCACCGGTCCACGCCGAGATGATCGGAGAGGGCGAAGTAGAGCGAAGCCACCTCGGCGACGTTGTGGCCCACCTCGCGCGCAACGTCCACGATGTCGAGCAGGCTGAATCGGTAGAGCCCGTCCGCGATACGCCGGGCAATGGACGTCTCGACGCCCGCCTCGTCGTACCTGCGGCACGACGCCTCCATCGCCAGCCCTTCCGCGCCGCGCAGCCAATCGCCGACCTCGCCGGACTGCGTCCGGACGTCGCTTCGGAAACTGTCGATCTCGGCGTCCACCGACAGTGGCTGACGGCGGTGGGCGAGGAACCACCGCGACACGCGGTCGAGCAGTCGACGGGCCTCGACGACCAGTTCGTATTCCGTCGCCGGTGGCAATTTCGCTGCGGCGATGTCGGACCACAGTTCCGCGAGCCCGAACACCTCCGACGTGATGACGAACGCGCGCACCACGTCCGCGGGGCCGGCGCCTGTCTCTTCGCGCAGACGGTGCGCGTAGGTGAGCCCGCCGCGCGCGAAGATGTCGTTCACGATCTCGGTGCCGAGAATCTCCTGGCGGAGGGGATGTTCGGCGACGGGGGCAACGGTGCGCAGCGCGGCCGGAAAGTACGCCGCGAGGCGCGCGGAGAAGTACCCGTCCGAGAAGACATCCGAATCCTCCAGTTCCGCTTTCAGATCCAGCTTGGCGTGAGCGAGGAGCGTCGCCAGTTCGGGCGAGGTCAACCCGAGCCCTGCCTCGGACAATTCGACGAAGCCGTCGGCGTTCGGCAGGGCTTCCAGCTCGCAGTCCAGGCCCCGCTTGTCGACGAGGTCGTTCACCATCCTGGTGTGCACGTCCACCATCCGGTGGGCATTCCACCGGGCATCGCCGAGCACACGGTTCTGCGCGCGATTGTTCGCGAGCACGAGCTCCGACACGTCGTCGGTGAGCGCCGCCAGCACTTCCGAGCGGCGAACCGGGTCGAGCCTCCGATCGGCCGGCAGCGAATCGAGCAGGATCTTGATGTTCACCTCGTGGTCCGAGCAGTCCACTCCGGCCGAGTTGTCCAACGCATCCGTGTTGACCAGCCCACCCGCGCGGGCGAACTCGATGCGCGCGAGTGGCGTCATCCCCAGGTTGCCGCCCTCGGCGACGGCGCGCGCCCGCAGTCGGTTCGCGTCGAGCCGGACGTTGTCGTTCGCCTTGTCACCCGCATCCGTGTGCGGCTCCGCCGAGCACTTGACGTACGTTCCGACCCGCCGTTGAACAGGAGGTCCACCGGGGCTGCCAGGATGGCGCGGATCATCTCCGGAGGCGTCAGTGCCGTCACCGACGGGTCGAGTCCGAGCGCCGTCCGCATCTGGCTGCTCACCGGGATCGATTTGCTCTCCCGCGACCAGACGCCGCCGCCCGCACTGATGAGGGAACGGTCGTAATCGGCCCAGGACGACCTCGGCAGCGCGAACAACCTGCGACGTTCCTGCCATGCCGGCTGCCGGTCCGGGGTGGGATCGACGAAGATGTGGCGGTGATCGAACGCCGCGACCAGCCCGATCCCGGTACTCGCGAGCATGGCGTTCCCGAAGACGTCACCGCTCATGTCGCCGATACCCGCCACCGTGAAATCGTCACGGTCGACGTCGATACCGAGTTCGTCCAGATGGCGGGTGACGCTCACCCACGCACCCTTCGCGGTGATGCCCATCTTCTTGTGGTCGTATCCAACGGAACCGCCGGAGGCGAATGCGTCACCGAGCCAGAACCCGTATTCCCGGGCCACCTCGTTGGCGGCGTCGGAGAACGTGGCGGTGCCCTTGTCCGCGGCCACCACGAGGTAGGGGTCGTCGCCGTCCCGGCACACGACGTCGTCCGGGTGAACCGATTCGGCGGTGTCCGAACGGTTGTCGGTGACGTCGAGCAGCCCGGAGATGAACTGCCGGTAGCACTCGAGACCGGTCGACGAGGGCGTGCGCACGACGAAACCGCCCTTGGCGCCGGCGGGCACGATGACGGCGTTCTTCACCGCCTGCGCCTTGACGAGTCCGAGGATCTCGGTGCGATAGTCGTCGAGCCGGTCGGACCAGCGGAGCCCGCCCCGCGCCACCGGCCCGTACCGCAGGTGCACGCCCTCCATGTCCGGTGAATACACGAAGACCTCGTAGAACGGGCGTGGCCGCGGAAGTTCGTCGATCTCCGCGGAACGGAATTTCAGCGACAACTGGGGACGCGCCGGACCGAGCGCACCCTCCCGGTAGAAGTTGGTGCGGGTCGTCGCCGCGACGAGGCTCGAGTACGCACGCAGGATGCGGTCGGCGTCGAGACCCTCCACGTCGGCGAGCAGAGACTCGACCCGGCGCAACCGGTCTTCGACCTCGTCCTCCCGGGACGTGATGCCGTCGCGGCGTCTCGGATCGAAGTGCGCGTGGAAGAGCGCGACGAGCGCCGACGCGAACCCTGGACGCGACAACAGGACCGCCTCGATCCGGCCCTGGTCGTAGGGCAGCGCGCTCTGCCGCAGGAAGCGGGCGTACGCGCGCAAGAGCACGACCTCCCGCCAGTCCAGACCGGCCGCGAGTACCAGGACGTTGAACCGATCGGCCTCCGCCCGGCCCGACCACATCGCCCGAACTGTCTCCAGGACGGATTCGGGTTCGACGGATCCGGCGGCGACTGCGGACGCGACGAGTGGTCCGGCGGTCACCCGGAAGTCGTAGAGCCGGCACACCAGTCCGTCGGCGCGGCGGAACACCGAGGTCCGCTGGTCGACGACCTCGAGGTCGAGGCTCCCGAGAAGGCGGAGGACCCGCTCGAGCGACACGGTCGAGCCTCCGCTGTACAGCGTGACGCGCAGTTGCCGGTTCTCCTGCGGTCCGACGGTGTCGACGTGAAAGTCGAATGCGTCCGTGGTGAGCCGGTCGAGGATGGCGACGTCGGGAACCGGTGGCCGATCCTGTTCTTCGACATAGCCTTCCGGCAGGGACGGGGCGAGCGTGGACGTGGTCGTGCTCATAGATTCTCTCCGTTGAGATCCGGGCGCCGGGTGATTGTCGTGGAAAGGAGAAAGATCCGCCCCGCGGGCGCCATTGACCGCGGGACGGATCGAGTGTCAGGACACGGGTGTGTCCTCGGACAGGGTGTGTCAGGAAGCGCGGTGCGCGTCCGCGATGTCGAGCACCGTGTCGAGGATCGCGAGTCCTTCGCGGGCCTCGGCCTCGGTGACGGTGCACGGGGGCACGGCGTGGATGCGGTTGAAGTTGGCGAACGGCAGCAATCCCCCTGCCCTACATGCCGCGATCACCTCGTTCATCGCCGGGCTGGACGCGCCGTAGGGCGCGAGGGGTTCCTTCGTGGCACGGTCGGCGACCAGTTCGATCGCCCAGAACACGCCGAGCCCACGGACTTCACCGATCGACGGGTGCCGGTCGGCGAGGCCACGCAGTCCGGGTCCGAGGATCTCGGCACCGATCCTGGAGGCGTTCTCGACGATCCGCTCGTCCTCCATCGCGTTGATCGTCGCGACAGCGGCGGCAGTGGCGAGCGGGTGGCCGGAGTAGGTGAGCCCGCCGGGGTACGGCCGGTTTGCGAATGTCGCGGCGATCTTCTCGCTGATCGCGACGCCGCCGAGCGGGACGTACCCGGAGTTGACGCCCTTGGCGAACGTGATCAGGTCGGGCACGACATCGAAATGGTCGATCGCGAACCACTTTCCGGTGCGGCCGAACCCGGACATCACCTCGTCGGCGATGAACACGATGCCGTAGCGGTCGCAGATCTCGCGGACGCCGGCCATGTAGCCGGGCGAGGGCACCATGATCCCCGCGGTCCCGGGAACCGATTCGAGCACGATCGCCGCGATCGAGTTCGGTCCCTCCAGCCGGATCAGCTGATCGAGGTGCTCGAGCGCACGCTCGGTTTCCTGCTGCTCGTTCTCCGCGTGGAACTGCGAGCGGTACAGGAACGGTCCGTGGAAGTGGACGACCCCGCTGTTGCCGTAGTCGTTGGGCCACCGGCGCGGATCACCGGTGAGGTTGATCGCGGTGTCCGTGCCACCGTGGTACGAACGGTACCGCGACAGCACCTTGTAGCGGCCGGTGTGCAGGCGGGCCATACGCACCGCGTGCTCGTTGGCGTCGGCTCCACCGTTGGTGAAGAACACCTTGTTCAGATCGCCCGGAGTCCGCTCCGCGATCAGCCGGGCCGCCTCGGAGCGGGCGTCGTTCGCGTACTGCGGTGCGATGGTGCACAGCTTCGCGGCCTGTTCCTGTATGGCGGCAACAACTTTGGGATGCTGATGCCCGACGTTGGTGTTGACCAGCTGGGACGAGAAGTCCAGCAACCGGTTTCCGGTACCGTCCCACACGTACGAACCCTCGGATGCGAGGATCGTCATCGGGGAGATCTGCTCCTGCGCGGACCACGAGTGGAACACGTGCGCGCGGTCGAGCGCGTACGTCCGCTCCCCCTCGGCGCGGGCGCCGTCGAGGGACTGACCGGTGGGCAGGATGTCCTGGGAGACTGTTGTCGTCATGACCGTAGGTCCTTTCCTGCTCAGTTGTTCTGGGGGAATCCGAGGTTGAGGCCGCCGTGGCTGGGGTCGAGCCAGCGGGTGGTGACGACCTTGCCGCGGGTGAAGAAGTGGATGCCTTCGGTGCCGTGGGCGTGGCTGTCG
>SEEV01000271.1 GCA_004211695.1 Rhodococcus sp. (in: high G+C Gram-positive bacteria) | reverse complement strand
CGGCACCGAACCGGCCAGGCCGTCGACGACAGTCCCGATGGAGTACGCGCCCGGGCGAGCCGGGCACCACATTTTCCTTCACCACGGCGGGGCACAGCGCCCCTGGGGAACTAGACCGACCCCTCTCGATTCCCTCTGCCCTCCGGAGTAGCAATGAATGCCTATCGCGCCCACACCGATCAGCCTTGTCTGCAGCTGAAAGGAGTGATCAAACGGTTCGGCGACACCACCGCGGTGGGCGGGGTGGACTTGCAACTCGCACCGGCCCGGGTACTGGCCCTGCTCGGCCCCAACGGTGCGGGCAAGACCACCACGATCGAGATGTGCGAGGGGTTCACTGCGCCAGACGAGGGGGAAATCTCCGTTCTCGGGTTGAACCCGTGCACCGACGCCGACGCCCTCCGTCCCCACATCGGGGTCATGCTCCAAGGTGGCGGTAGCTACCCCGGGGCCCGCACCGGGGAGATGCTCCGGGTCGTCGCGGCCTGCGCGGTCGACGCTCTCGACCCGGACTGGCTGTTGCAGACCCTCGGGCTCGCCGACGCCACCCGCACTCCCTACAAACGTCTCTCCGGTGGTCAGCAACAACGCCTGTCCTTGGCGTGTGCGCTCGTCGGACGGCCCGAACTGGTCTTCCTGGACGAACCAACCGCTGGACTCGATCCGCAGGCGCGCCATGTGGTGTGGGAGTTGATCGACAGTCTTCGTCGCGACGGTGTCGCTGTCGTGCTCACCACCCATCTGATGGACGAAGCGGAGGCTCTCGCCGACGAGGTCGTCATTCTCGACCACGGACGAATCGTGGCCGCCGGATCCCCGGGCGAATTGGTCCGACGCGGAGCCGAACAGCAGGTGCGCTTCACTGCGCTACCGGGCCTGGATCTTTCGACCCTGCGGACGACTCTCGCGGGCACCCAGCGGGTCGACGAAACCAGCCCCGGCTCCTACCTGGTCGAAGGACATTTGAGCCCGCAACTGCTGACGACCATCTCCACCTGGTGCGCTGCGATGAACGTGCTCATGACCGAATTGCAGGTCGAACAACGCAGTCTCGAAGAATACTTTCTCGACCTGACAGCGCGGGAGTTGAGCTACCGATGAGCACCCTCTCCCCCGGCCCGATGTTCACCGCCGGCACCTTCGCTCCCGCGCCGCGAAGGAACACCGCTCCGGCCATGCTCGCCGCCCTGACCCGCCTCGAAGCAACATTGCTGCTCCGCAACGGCGAACAACAGCTTTTGACGATGATGCTGCCGGTCACCTTCCTGATCGGACTGACCGTCCTGCCGATCGGAAATATGCCCGACCCCCGCATCGACACGGTGTTTCCGGTCGTTCTCGCGGTGGCGATCATGTCCACCGGGTTCACCGGCCAAGCCATCGCTATCGGATTCGACCGTCGATACGGAGCGTTGAAGCGGCTCGGCGCCAACGCCATCCCCAAATGGGCGATGATCACCGGCAAGAGCGTCGCGGTCGTGATTGTGGTCGGCCTGCAAACGTTGCTGCTCGGCACCATCGCGACCGCGCTCGGTTGGCGTCCGAACCCGCTGGAGTTGCTCCTCGCTGCAGCGGTGATCATCGTCGGCACCGCCGCTTTCGCCGCACTCGGGCTGTTGCTCGGCGGCAGTCTGCGTGCCGAAATCGTTCTGGCGCTGGCGAATATCCTCTGGTTCGTGCAGCTGGGATTGTGTTCGATGGCGACGCTGCCCGGCACCTCTTCCACGGTGCAGAACCTGGTCGAACTCACCCCCGCCGGTGCCCTCGCTGACGCACTTCACCAGGCGAACGAGGGCAATCTTGCGCTGTCGAGCCTGGCCGTGCTGGCAGTGTGGGCGACCGCGGCGACCGCGGTGGCACGACGAACGTTCAGGTTCTCCTGAGTGTGTCCGCTCTCGGTCGAGCAATGTCATTTCCTCTGGGAGAGAAACGATCCCGAGGAGGTATCGGGTTCGGAATTGTCGCACAATTCGAGCGCGAATCGACAAGACCCGACCCCATCGAATGACACAAGATGTGAGTGCCATCACAAAGCGAAAGCTCGAGTGGCGCACAGTGCAACTGCTGGCACACCCAGTTCTCCCGCAGCGTAATTGAAGTCCCCGTGAGTGCACCGAACGGGCCTGGCCACCAGCCGGTTCCGATGCGGTGCCTCCTCGAACTACACCGTGACCAGCTCGACCCACGGGCTGGCGAAACAGAAATGGAGATGAGATCACGTGACCGACAAGCTTAAGTTCTTCTCGCAGGAGTGGTGTGACGCCGCACGCGAGGCAGTCAACGCGAACCCGGATGTCCTCGCCGGATTCAAGGACGCGTCGTCGTTCACCAACAAGATGGAGTTCGGCGTGATCGGCCGCGACGACGTCGCCAGCCACCTCGAATTCGAGGAGGGAAAGGTCGTCTCCTGGTCACCGCGTGTCTTCGACCAGAGCGAGCTGTGGCTGGTCATCATCGGCAGCTTCCAGACCTGGCAGACCGCGGCCGCCGGTGAGGAAGAGGGCGGAAAGCTTCTCATGAAGGGCCTGATCAAGTTCGCCAAGGGACCGATGTCTGCGGCAATCGAGAACGCCGGCGCCCTCAACGCATTCCTGCGCACCTGGGGACAGATCCCCACCGACTGGGACGTGTAATCGACCTCCGTCAATTCGCCTACACCAGTTAGCCCCTCGCGCGGGACTCATGTCCTCCGCTGGCACGAGTCCCGCGCGGGTCCGATCCCTCACCGAACTGCTTGGAAAGGCCTTGACCCATGACAACCGTCGAGAAGGGCTACGCCGTCACCTTGTACGACGGCCAGGACGCCAACGGCGTCGCCGGTATCGTCGGGATGCTGCTCGGGCAGAATCTCGAGAACTTTCCCTCTCGCGTGAAGTTCGCGCGTCGCATCTCCCGGCCGGTGGCCATCTACAGCACCGACACGGAGACCGCCTGCACCATTGTCTTCGGCAGCCGCGAGGCCGTCGTCTACAACGACATCGTCGGTAAGCCGGCCGTCACGGTCATGGCGACCGTCGATCAGATCCTCGATGTCTCCCAGCTGCCGATGAAGGCTGGCGGCCTTGTGCCGGTGGGATTCTTCACCGGCCGTGGCATGTCCGTTCTCGGGGAGATCCTCAAACACAAGCTCGTCGTCAAGGGACTGCTGACCCATACCGTGACAGCGCTACGCACGATCGCGTTGGTCTCGGTCGTCGACGCATGACCGCGCTCTCGGGCCGAGGGCGCCCGTCCAGTCACGCCCTCGACGAGCGCCCCGACGTCTTCGAATTCGAAGTGGCGCATGCTGGTGACACCCGAGGATTCGAACCGGATCCGCCTCGGGCGTCGGCGAAGATGAACATCGCCCGCGGGCTGCTCGTGCTCGCGTTGATCCCGGTCGGCGCGTTGTACCTGTATCCGCGGATCTACGATCTGACGGCGACGCCGTACCGGCTCGACCAGGCCGTGGTCTCGGCGGGCAACTACAACCCGGCCCTGGACCAGATCGTCGAGCACGAGAAGGTCACGCTCGCCGGGTTCGATTCGCTCGAGAAGATGAAGACCTCGCTGGCGAGTGTGCTGAGCACCGATGCGACGGTGACCGCGGAACTGAACACCCTGGTCGGGCAGATCAGCGGCGACGTCCAAGCCACCTTGGATCAGGCCGGGGCGAACGTGACCGATCTGGTTGCCTCCCTCGATACCTTGACCACACACATCAATTCGCTGCAACCCGCGGCCGACGGCGCCACTGCGGCCGTCGCCGCCGACCGGGCCACTTTGGGGGCGATCCTCACCGACGCACGCTCGACCGCCGCGAAGGTTCACAGCGCCCGCCTGTCCGCGGAAGAATCCGCCAACGATTTGTCCGGAAAGTAGGGGATGTTCTCGTGATTTTCTTCGGACGCCGCGGCGGTCCGGCCCGACTGGTGCTGTCGGTCGTCGCAGTAGGCGTGCTTAGCCTGCTCGCGTTCGTGGTGTTCAACCTCAACACCCGACTCGACAACCAGCAGCGGGCCAATGAAACCAGTATCACCGCCTCCCAGGCGATCGTCGACGTCAACGACCGGCTGACCGGTCAACTCCAGCAGCTGACCGAACTGACCCACACTGCGCAGAACGCGCTCGACTCCACTGCGGCGCTGGGTCCATTGCTGGTCAAGCTGGACGAGACGATCTCCCCGGCCGCGCAGATGTTGGCCGGTAACACCGACGGGGCGCAGCTGACCAACCAGCAGTTGACGAACATCCAGGGCATCCTCGGCGAAGTTCAGAACACCGTGTTGCCGCTGGTCGAGTCTGCCGATGCCTTCGGCGATCAGGGCCGCCAACTGCTGGCCGTCGTGCAGGGCCTGGTCAGTGACCTGCAAGGGTCGGTCGCTGCGGCGCAGACGATCAACCAGATGCTGCCGCTGCCCGGCTGATCGACCTTCCCCTTCCCTTTGAACCGGCAACCGATCGATGACTGGACGTGACATGAAGATGGGCACCGACCTGCCGGACGAGGCGTATCCGCGCCGCGGCCTGGCCCGACTCCAGCGTTTCGATGTTCCCGCATCAGCGCTGCCCTACCGCAAGGGCGTGATGCCGCAACGCCCTGATGTACCGGCGACCGCGGTACCGGGCTCGACCGGATTCGCCGTCGCCACCGAATGGATGGGCCGAGTGGCCGCGGTCCTGGCACTCGTCCTGTTCGCGTTGGTCCTCATGGCCATCCACAAAGGACAGCTCGTACAGGACAGTGCCCGCACCATCGTGGACAATTTTCGGACGACCAACGGTTACTTCGCGCAGCGGGCCGACCTGACCGCGCCGGCAACGGCCCGCAGGCAACTCGACGAACTCGCCGGCGTGCTGGCGGATCTCAACACGGCCACCGCGACCGATGTCGACCACCTCGCGGCGCTGTTGCCGGACGCACGGGCGTTGCTTGCCGCCGGGCAGGGCGACACCGCGATCGCCGGACAGCTCGAGGGCGTGGCCACCACCCTGCAAGGGTCGGCCGCGTCTCTGCACCAGATCTCCGCGGACGCCGACAGCACGGTCTCCGATGTCGACAACGAACTGACCACAGCCATAGACCTGGTCAACCAGCTCAACGGTGAGCTCACCCGCACAACCAACAAACTGGCGCTGATTCCTGCCCAAGACGCCATCATTCCTGCACCCGGAGGCAACTGAATGATCACCAAGAAGGCATGGCTCGGGGTCGTCCTCGGTCTCGGCGTGGCACCGGCGGTGCTGTTGTGCGCGGTCAACGGCTTCCTTCCCGGTCTCGACGACGTCGACCCTCTTGGTCGGCCGTCCCAGCTCAGCCTCGAGGTCATCGACTCCGCCGGCCAGTTCGACACCCTCACTGGCATCCTCGTTCCCAAGCACGCCCAGCTCGCCGCAGACATCCAGACCCTGGGCCCGCTGGCCAATGACCTCGAAGGTCTCACCGACAAGGCCGGCGAACTGTCCTGGCAGGCAAAAACGCTCAACTCCTCCACCGGCGATGTCAGCACGATCGCCGGGCCCCTGCCGGATCTGGTCGCGAACGTGACCGGTCGCGCCAATCAAGCCGCGCCCACCGTCGCGGGACTGTCGACGGCTGTCGGGTCGGTGACCACCCAACTCGAAGCCGTCAACGATGGTTTGACCACGATCGGAGGGACTCTGAGCGCACTCGGACCGAAGGCCACCGCCATCGCCGCGACCCTGGCGAACGTGCAGGAAGAAGCACGACACGTCCAAGAGATGGGACCACTGCTCGCAGTAATCGGCCCCCCGGTCAACGCGCTCAACCTCCCACCACTCGGTGTCGCAACCACTCCCACCCCGTAACGCTCACGCCGGCCGACCCCGGCCGCAGAACGAGTGAAAGGCTGAACACTGACGATGTTTCGGCTCTCCTGGGCAATCGCCGCAGCCTTCACCATCGCGCTCCTGTGCGGCATCTTGATCGTCACGCGAGACCTCGCCATCACCAATGAAATCTTCAAAGACGGTGTGGTACAGGCGCAAACGGTGGACAAGACCACCAACGAGGCGTTGGCGGGAGCGAAAGAACTCCCGCCCGCCGACGCCGCCATCAACCAGGGCCTGCCCGAGGTGGTAGGAGTCCTCGATTCCCTGACCCGCGCCGACCAGACCCTCGGCGACCTCGGCACCCAACTGCAGGCACTCGGTGACGCCTTGAAGTCCGCCGACGCCCCCCTCAGCGGAATCATCGACGCCGGCGCGTCGGCCACGGATCAGGCCAACGCCGCAGCTGCGCCGGCCGAGCAGATCGTGCACACCCTCGCCGGCGCCGACGCCAAGGTGCAGGCCCTGTCCCCCCTGTTGGACCATTCCCTCGCCCTCGGGCAGGAAATCGACTCGAAGCTGCGAATCTCGCTGTTGCTACCCGTCATCGGGGAGTAACTGCGGCGGGCGGTGGCACCACAAGCCGTCCGCGTGGAGCACCTCATGCATGAACCATCCGAAGTACGACGGAGAACGACATGGACCCCTACGATCAGGCCCTGCTCGAGCACACCTTGCGGTGGTGCAACTACGGGGGCGGCGACGAACACATATTCCCCGAGTTCGGTCTCACCCCCGAAGCGTTCTACCGTCGTGTCCTCACCGTGGTCGACACGCGCAGTGACCTCGAGTTTCCGGCCAAGCAGTACCTCCGTGCGTACTGCACCGAGAAGGCCACCAATTCCACTCGCCGACGCAGGACCCACCCGATCGGAGTCTGAAACCGGGAGATCATCACGCCGAGGCGGATGCTCGGGATCTGTGGTCTGCCGCGGCTGCGGCTACTAGCGTCGTCTGTAACGGCCGCACCCGCGACTTCTTCATCAAGGGAGCGCCACCGTCGTGACCGAACGTCAGTTGCGCCGACATCAGGTGAAGCCATGGCTCGGACACATCCTTCGGGCAACTTTCGGCGTGGACCCGACCTCGATCGTTTGTATTCGAACGCCACAAAATGGAGGTGGAAGTAATGGAAACCCTGCAGAGAAAGATGGCCGGCCACGGCATCCTGATGATTTTCTCCACACTGATCGCGGGACTGGTTCTGTGGGCGAAGCTGCTCGGCGGATGGGAAGTCCGCCCGGGCAAGATCGTCGAATTCGACGTACCGGGAACCGATGAGGGGTGGGCTCGCGCGCACACCGGCCCGGCCCTCAACGGCATGATGGTCATCGCGGCCGCGTCGGTCATGCCCCACACCGGGTTGCCCATCAAGACCGCGAAACGACTCGGATGGATCGTCGTCGCCGACGGCTGGGCGAACGTCCTGTTCTACTTTGCGTCGAACTTCACCGAGAACCGCTCGCTGAGTTTCGGCCCGAACAAGCACGGGAAACAGAACATCTTCTCGACCATCGGACTGCTGCCCGCCTACGTGTTCGGCGTCCTCGTCACCATCGCGATGCCGATCATCGGGTGGAAGGCCCTGAAGAACAGCACGGCGACGAGCAAGGTTCTCGAACAGATCTGAAGGCCGCATCCGAGCTCAGTTCTGGCTCGAGTTTCGTGGGTGCCGCCGATCCGGGCGGCGCCCACGCCTCTAAATCGCCTCGGGGCACCGTTCTCAGCGACGAACAACGATACAGGCAACAATTGCCGTGGATCCCACGTTTGCCGCGAATTCGAAAAACCGCCAGCACTTTCCGGCCGCCTGTGGATAGCCACGCACCGCCTCATGCGGGCCACTGGTACGTCATAGACCGACTGAATACACCGCACGCTGTCTTCCTGTTGCCGGGATGCGATCGCCGCAAGTACGCCGTCACCGAGGAACCAGCCTGTCCCAGCAACCTTGGTGGGCCCTGTCCAGGTCGTCGGCTTACCCACCTTGGTCCACACCGCGGATACCGGTTGATGGCCGCGGGGGGCCACAGCAAGGTCGGCCTGGACGGATACTCCGGCGGCGCGATGGCAACGGCGGGCAGAAGAATCGACCGTATCCATCGAAACCCTGATCCGGCTGCGCCCGAGTTTCAGGGCAGTCAATTTGGAGGACATCTCCGCGCCGCGCTGCTTCGAGATCGAGAAGCGGGTCATCGAGGCCCTGGGTTGCCCGGTCATGCACGACGACCAGCACGGCACCGCCATCGTCGTCCTCGCCGCCCTCGAGGGTGCGGTCAAGGTGCAGGACCGCGACATCCACGATCTGTGGGCGGTCATCTCCGGGGCCGGCACCGCCGGTGTGGCCTGCGCGAACATCCTGCTCGCCGCGGGTATCGCCGACGTGACCGTCCTCGACTCGAAGGGGATCGTCTCGGCCGACCCGCGGCGGCATCGTCGAGGCGCTCGACGGTGCGGACGTGTTCCTCGGGGTGTCCGCGGGCACCGTCCCGGAGGAGCCGATCGCGACCGTGGCGGAGAACTCGATCGTGTTCGCGTTGTCGAACCCGGACCCGGAGATCCGCCCCGACGTCGCCCGCAAGCATGCGTCGATCGTGGCCACCGGACGCTCGGATTTCCCGAACCAGATCAACAATGTGCTGGCCTTCCCCCTGTAACTGTCAAGGGCGAGCACCGCGCCGATCAAGGATGGTCAGACGGGAACCGCGACGTATACCAGGAGAGCCAGAACCACGACGGTAGGTGACACGGCGATCCACCAGGACCACCGCTGATCTCGGCCGACGACATGAAGGGTCCGGATCATCCACACAAGTCCGGCGAACGCGAGTATCAGCGTGAGCAGAGTGCCCACAAGAAGCTCGTCGGCAGTCGTCATTACGGCCACAGCTTGCGGCTGGTCGTATCGCATTCCGAGTAGGCCTACCAGTGGAAACACCGTTGACAACAATACGAGCAACCCTGGTGGCTTTCTCACGGCTGGTGCTCGACTGTGGCGCGAACTCGCAGCAGTCATACGGACAATTGTGCACCGGGCGGTGCTCAGTGGCCGATCATCGACGGTCAGAGACAACGACCGGTGGCGGATCGCTGTGCGGACAGTGAGATGATCGCCGCGTAGTCAGAGCTCTTTCCGGATGCGGTGCACATCAGCGAGATGCCGAGGCTGCAGCTGCGCGAGGCCCGAGGCTTCCAGAACGGCGTCTCCCTGCTGCGCTACACCGTCTGAGCGGCGGGGCCCGAGCCGTGACCGCCCGCCTCTCCCCACGCCTCGCCGAGATCGTGGCAGCCCTACCGATCCGACCGCACCTGCGAGTCCTCGAGATCGGCTGCGGTCCCGGTGCCGCGGCACGCGCGATCGCCGACAACGCGATCGCCGACCAACTGACCACGGGCCACATCCTCGCCATCGACAGGTCCGCCACGGCGATCGCACAGCTGAAAGCCTGCTCGAGTGACCAGATCGCCGCAGGCCACCTGAGCGCACGCCACGTGGCCATCGAGGACTTCACCCTGGCCGGTGATGAGGAGCCGTTCGACCTCGTCTTCGCGATCCGCGTCGGCGCACTCGACGGCCGGCACCCACACGCCGGCAGAGCAGCCATCGAACACATCGCGGCAGCAACCCACCCACGCGCCCGACTCTTCATCGACGGGTGGACACCCCCTACGCGAACTGCCCATCCACGGGACCACCTAGAGGACCTACAGCGGATCGAACCGCTCACCGACGGTGGGCAGGAAATAGGTTGGACGGGATTCGGTTCAGGTTGATAACGTCGGCGAGACCGTGAATTCACGCGAGGAGGTGAGACCCATGAACGCAATAACCATGTGGGTGCTCCCACTCGTGTTCACGGTCGGGCGATTGACGTAGGTGTCGCCGGGCGCGCCTGAACAAGGCAATCCCGAAAGGCAACACTATGCATTTCACCTCCGAGACATCGTCGAACGGTGTCATCGAACGCACCTTCACCCTGGATGACGTCACCGGTGTGCTGTGGTCACCGGAATCCGGTTCCCACGGTGCGCCCCTGATCCTGGCCGGTCACCCTGGCGGCTTGGACAAGAACGCCCCGGCGCATGTGGCCCGAGCCCGTTCCTCGGTGGTCACTGACGGTTTCCACGTCGTCTCGATCGACATGCCCGGACACGGCGAGCGGCCGCGAAACGCACAGGACCAACGCTGGGTCGCCGAATTCCGTCAGGCCAGGGCGGCAGGCGGTGGGCAGTTCGGCCGGATCCTCGCCGACTACAGCGCATCAGTGGCCGAACGCGCCGTCCCGGAATGGCAGGCGACCATCGACGCCTTGCTGGCCCTGCCCGAGATCGGCGCGCACATACCAATCGGCTACTCCGGCATGTCGCTGGCCTGTGCGGTCGGGATACCGCTGGCGGCGGTCGAGCCTCGGATCACCGCTGCGGTCTTCGGTGCGGTGTCCGCACACGACGCCCTGCTCGAGGCAGCGAAACGAGTAACCATTCCGATCGAGTTCCTGCTGCCCTGGGACGACAAGGACATCCCACGCGAATTCGGTCTCGAGTTGTTCGGCGCCTTCGCCTCGGAAGACAAGGTGCTGCACGCCTACCCGGGCGGGCATCCCGGGGTGCCCACGGATGGCCGTATCGACACTCGGTTCTTCCCCCGGCATCTCCGGCGGGCGGAATGACGTGAACAGGCATCGGCGTCCGGCCCCCGCGCCGGACGCCGACCTGATCCAGTCTTTTGCCTGCACGGGGGCACGGCCCGTGTCGCGGCGGCCTCGAGCTGATACCCGATGATTTCGGATTCTTGGATCGGCCAGCGATCGAAGGCTGGTTCACCGCGGAGTAGGCGGCGGATTATAACGGCTGCGGCACAGAAGATGTCGCCAGTAGCGGATCCTCGACGGGAGGTCCTCGATCGCTCGGCGTTGCGCTAGGGCCGCCGTCCGAACCAGTCGAGGAGTCGGGTCTGCTGCGAAGTGTCGAGAGGCAATGTGTCGCTAGGGCCCTCGCCGTACGCGCCGAAGGCGAGCATCTCGTCCAGATGTGGTTCGACCACACGCGACAGCCCGGCGACCACAGGCGGGTCAAGAGTTTCATCGAGGCCCGCCGCGCGGAGGAGGTCCCACGCGTGGACCACAAGGTCGACGAGCCGGAAGCGCAGGAACGCCTCGGCGGGGACGTCGCCGTTCGGGCCTGGAACCGGCTGTTCCGGTGGTGCGGCGGCGAAGGCCTCGGCCTGGTGTCGTGACGATTCGGCCACCGCGGCGACCGGGTCGTCTCCGAGCTGGTCATCTGTGAGCATGTTCCGGGCTTGTTCACGACCGACGCCGGCAAGCAGGAGCGCAGTGAAGCGGTTTCCCACCACGACGTGCTCGACCAGGTCGCGCACCGAAATCTGTGACGGTGTAGGCAGGTCCCATGAGTCCACCGGCAGTTGGCGCACCACGCGCTCGAATTCGGCCGAGGCAGCGAGAATAAGTTCCCTGCCACGATCCACCGACGAGCCGGTCGTGCTCGATGTCATTGTGGCTGCACCTGGGCGGGCTAATTGATGCGCGGTCCCCGGACGAGTTCGGCGTTGCGCGACGGGAAGGGTTCGCCATTGTTGTATTTGCGTTCGAGAACGGCGAGGTAGTGGGCGAGGGCTTCGTCGACGAGGTTCGACCAACTGTTGGGGGCGCCGGCGATGTGGCCGATGGCGGCGACGGCATTCTTGCCATTTTCGACCTTGGCGCGGTTGATGTAGACGGATTCCTGCTTCTTGTCTGCGGGGACCCGTTTGGTGGTCTTCTTTTCCTCGCCCAGGGCCACCGACCCCGGTTGCGGTTCGGCGACGGTGTCTGATTCTCGCGCGACGTCCACGCACTGTTCGACGAGGTTCGGCAGTCGTGGCTTGCGGCGTTCGAGGGGGTTGTTGGCGAGTCCGGGTTTACGTGTCACGCTCGTCAGGAGGTCCTTGCGTCGAGTCCTCGAGTACGTCCCGTCCTCGTGGGCGCCTGTGCGGGGCTGGTGGCGGCGTTCGAGGGGGTTGTTGGCGAGTCCGGGCTTACGTGTCACGGTCATCAGGAGGTCCTTTCCACGAGTTCTTGGGCGGCGTCACGGTAGGCGCGTGCTGCGGAGGAAGACGGTGCCCACCTGACGACGGGTTCTTCGGCGCTGTAGCTTTCGCTGACGCGGACGGACTTCGGGATGATGGTGCGCATCGTCTGGTCGGGGTAGGTCTCACGAAGCGCGGCAAGGACCTGCTGGTCGATGACCTGGCCGAGTTCGACGCGGCCGCACAGAATGTGATTGAGCCGTGCAGTGGGATTGAGCAGCTCGACCTGCTGAGTGATGTAGTTCTCGATCCGCATGAGCGCTTCGAGTTCCATGGCTCCCGTCATGACAGCGGCGAGCACTTCGGTGCAGGCGACGAGTGCGCTGATGGTCAGGTGGTCGAAGTCTCCAGGGCAGTCGAGGAGGTTGAAGTCGACGTCGGGGGCGCTGGCGAGGGTCTTGCGCAGGATGCCGTGTGCACCGGGCTTCTTGAGGAAGTAGGGCCCTACGGAATCGAGTTCCTTGGTGGCAGGAACGAGGTGGATCCCGGACGCGGTGATGGTGGTGGCTTCTTCGATGCTCGCCACCATCATGAGTACCGACAGGACATCGTTGTCGACGGCTTCGGGCGTGGCGCCGAGCCAGGTGGTGGCGTTGCATTGCGGGTCGAGGTCGACGACGCGAACGGT
>SEEV01000745.1 GCA_004211695.1 Rhodococcus sp. (in: high G+C Gram-positive bacteria) | reverse complement strand
AGGGCGTTGTAGTTGGTGTGGGCGCCGGAGGTGAAAAAGCTCGCGGCTTTGAGCCCTTCGCCGACCAGGGCGGTCAGGTCCTCGGCCCCCTGCGACTGGGCCATGGTCGTCAACGAGCCGGTCAGCGCCGGCAGATCGAGATTCTGCGCCTGGGCGCTGATGCTGGTGGCCGCGTTCGAGGTTTTGCCCAGTAGCTCCGGCGGAGTCTTGGATGCCTTGCCGGAGAGCATGTTCACCGCCACCGAGGCCAGGTCGAGGCCGACGGGCAGCAGGCCGGCCATCGCGGCCCCGGCCCCGGCAGGGTCGGGTGCCTGCCCGGGTGGCGGCAGTAGTTTCTCCACCGCGGTCCAGGCGATTTCCTGGATCTGCCCGATCAGGGTGGCCAGCCGGATGACGTCGACGCCTCCCAGGATGGACGCGACGAGTGCGGCGATCTGGGTGTAGCCGGTGGGGTCCGGGATGACAGAGAGTACCTGCGAAACCCAGCGCAGATCCACGGCCGCGGCCATCTTCACCAGCGGCGCGAACTGGTTGTTCAGCTCCCCCGCCACCTGGTGCGCTCCGTGGGCGTCGAGCGCGGCGACCTTCTGCGGCAACGCCGTCAGGTTGTTGAGAATGCCGGGCACGTCGAGCGCGGTCACCCCGGTAGCGACGCCCAGCACCTGCCCCACCACCGTGGCCGGTTTGAGCACCGACAGCACAGTCGACGCGCCCTGCAGTGCATCGGCGGGAACCGAGGTCAGCGGGGCGACCTGGCCACCGAGGGTGGTGGCTGCGGCCGACAGCTGCGCCGCGTCCCCGGATGCCCCGGCCACGGTCGACGAGCCCGACTCGGCCAGCTTCCCCGCGGTGTCGGCGATCCTCGTCACCGTGGTCAGTGCGGTGGACAGATCAGATGTCCCGGCCTTCGACAATACCTGGGAGGCGCTGTGTTCGGGGCTTCCGACCGGGGCTGCGGCAAGCTGCCCGGTGGCAGCGTGTGCGACCCCGGAGTCCATCAGGTCAGCGATCGGGGCGAGCGTGCGGACGATGGACGATGCGGTCGCGGCCACCGCGCCGACATCGATGTTCGGCTGCGAGAGTTGCTGGGAGAGGGCGGTGACACCCCGGCCGAGTGCGGGTAGGTCGGCGCCGGAGAAGTCCGAGGTCAGCGCGGTAGCCAACTGAGCATTTCCGTCGACTTTGCTGGTGTCGCCGGTGTTGCTGGTGTCGCCGTTCGTGCTGGGGGTCTTGCTCAGAATCGATCCGAGTGAGCCGAGGAGGGGGTTGTCGCCCTTGCGGATCGCGCAGTACAGGTCGCCGGGATCGCAGATCGAAGCCACCCGGCCGGAGAGTGTGCCCATTCCTTGGGGGCGGGGGTCGGCGATGCCGTGACCGGAGGTGCGCGGGCCGACAACGGCGGAGCCCTGGGTGCCGGCGCCGGGGTCGGCGAGCAGGCCGACGGCCAGGACCCGGTCGGCGGGCACGGGCCCGTGGTCGTTGCCGATCTGAGAGGCAAGGTCGCCGGCGGCGTCGGCGCCCTGGGAGTAGCCGGTGATCGTGAACTTCGTGTTCGTGCACCTGCTGGCCACGTCGGTGAGTACCGCCGTGGATTTGGTGAGGGCGTCGATTTTGCTGTCGGCGTAGGTGTGTCCGTTGTCGAACGCGCGGGCCATGTACGGGAGGGTGTAGACCTCTGCCCGGTCACCGTGAACAGCTTTGATGGCGTCGGCGACCGGTTTGAGGATCCCCACCGGTTGGTGGGGGTCGGCGTTCTCGGAGGTTTCCCAGGTACCGGGGATGAGCAGATTGAACGTCGCCGCACAGCTGGTGGGGTCGGCGTGCGCGATCGCGGGGGCGGTCACCGCGACACTGCCTGCAGTGACGGTCGCGCACGCCACGAGAGCCACCACGTTGCGGGCTCTCGAACGTCTTGCGGGCATGGGCACCTCATCTGTCGCCGGCGAGCTCGGACACTCACCCGTCGGCGCGGGTTCCGGGAAGACCATGCGCAGCCT
>SEEV01000744.1 GCA_004211695.1 Rhodococcus sp. (in: high G+C Gram-positive bacteria) | reverse complement strand
TTCCGCAACGCCGGGCAGTTGGCGGCGTCGACCAGTCTGATGGCGAGTTCGGCGGCGCGGCAGGTGTTGCGGGAGAACAGTCTCCGGTATTTCGAGGGGGTGCCGTCGGCGCCGGTGTATATGTGGCACGGCACGCTCGATGGGCTCACGCCGTTTGATTCGGTGGCGGAGGTGGCGCGCCGGTACTGCGCGGGCGGTGCGAAGCTGACGTTCGTGCCCTACGACATCTCCGAGCACATGACCACCGCGGTGGTGGGTTTTCCGGATGCGTACGAGTTCATCGCGGCACGTTTCCGGGGCGAGCCCGCCCCAACACGGTGCTAACCGCCGGCCCAGGCCGCGCCGAACTGAAAGGTGCATGACACCCCGGTTTCCGGCTCGTCGCCTGCACAGTCAGCTCTGGGTGGCGTCAGGCGTCGTTGGCACGAATCTCGTTAGTAGCCGAGTGATTACGTGACTAGCACGGATTGGGTCCAGGAGGGAGCGTCGTAGACGACCGTCTCACCGCACGGGATCTTTCGGGGCAGGCTCGAGTTGTGCCGTGTTCGGCGCCTGAAGTATCGCGCACCGTGGGGTCCGTGTCGCTCGACAAAAGGGGTTTGAACTGCCGTTTCAGGCTTACCGTGGCGGTATGAGAGGTGAGGAGGCGCGCGTGGCCCGAGACTTCGCGGAGTGGTTGTCGTCTCAGGGCTGGACGGTGCGTACCGACGAGGATGTCGTCGACATCGTTGCCGAGAAGGACGGGCGCCGGCTCTACGCCGAGGTCAAGGGTGCGACCGCCGCGCCGGGGTTGGATGTCGATACCGCGATCGGGCAGCTGGTGAGGCGGATGCCGAGCGAGGCGGATCAGTCGGTGTCGTTTGCGTTGGTCGTGCGTGACGAGCCGCGTTCGGTGGAGGCTGCGGTGCGGGCACCTCAGCGGATTCTGGATCTGTTGGGGATGGCGCTGTATGCGGTCGATGAGGACGGCAGCGTGCGGCAGCTCGTCGGCCGCGCATGAGACTCCCGACGCGGGCGGGGATGGACAGCAGGGTGGCCGGTAGCATCACCACGCCCCACGATGGTGGGGGTGGTGCGGTGTTGGGGCGGTAGCTCAGTCGGTTAGAGCCGTGGACTCATAATCCATTGGTCGCGGGTTCGAGCCCCGCCCGCCCCACCGCGTTCATCGCCGGCCCCCCACAGGCCGGTGGAGGGACGGGGTCAGGCCGCCCGGATCGAGTGTGTGCGCGGCAGTGACATGGCCGTGGCGGATTCCCGGTCGGTAGGTGGTGAATCTTTCGAACACGGTGCTGCAGACCGGTGACTGCCGCGGCGTGGTACCTACCCAAGGTACCGGGTGGGTGTTGTGCCCGGTGACGGTCACCTGAGCCCGTATCAGGTGGCGCTGCGTTCGGCGGATCCCACCGCATCGAGCACGGCGGCACGCGCCGAGGCGTCGGGGGTGAGAGCTGATTCGACGGTTCCGGTATTGAGCAGTTGCCGCCACCTGGCCTCGTCGAACGGCGATGGGCGCGTATCGGACAGGAACTTCTCGACGGTGTGAAGGAAGCGCAGGGGGTCGTCCCGGAAGGGGAAGTGACCGCCGCCCGGGAAGATCTCCAGCCGCGAACCCGGCATTGCCGCGTGCGCGGTGTGGGCGTGGCTGACGGGGATGACCGTATCCCGATCTCCCCAGATGAGTTGAACAGGGAGACTAGCCGTCAGATAGCAACGGTCGAGCATCGTCACCGTCTGTCCGCGCCAGTCGACCACCGCCCGCAGGGTGCGTAGGTAGGCCTCGTACGCGGCGGGGTCGGGAAGTTCGGTCAAGATACGCACCAGATCCGGTGTGTCGTGCAGCGTCGCACCGGGGTGCAGGGGAGTGCCGTGCAGCCGAGTCAACACCGTTCCCACCCACCGCACCGCGGGCACCGCACCCGGCAGGCGCAGCAACTTCAGTGCCTCATTGACGATCGGCGTCGCCGCGAGGCGCAGGAGTGGATGAACGTCGGTGGTGATACCGCC
>SEEV01000270.1 GCA_004211695.1 Rhodococcus sp. (in: high G+C Gram-positive bacteria) | reverse complement strand
TCTTCTTCACGGCGGTCCCTTGCTGTTGGTGTGTCTTGGCAGACGCCCGATGCCTACCACACGGCAGGAATCGAGCGAGGGACCGCCACCTCAACTTCTACGACGTCCGGGACAACCTCGCATGCTTCACCGCAAGATCGCTCAAGTGCCCGATCTCTACGAGCTCGACAGCGCATATCGCGGACGGCCTAAAGTTCCAGAATGAAGAGTGTGGGCGTCGTGGCCCCGGCCGCGGGTCCCGAACACGACAGCTGAGGACCTCGAACACCGCCGACGTGGGTGTCCCCTGAGGGAGCTCCGGCCGAATGCGCCGACTCCTCAGGGATCCCTCTGCGGCGACTCACAGCCCAGGCCTCAGCTGATGCGCGAACCCAGCAGTAATTGTTGGCTTGTGCACCGTATCCGTACGAGTTAGGCAGGTCGTATGACCGAGAAACCGGGAACCCGCACGGGTTTGAATGTTGGCGATCGTGTGATGTTGCATCCGGAAGGTTATCTGTAGCTGAATCGGCGCCCTCTACGACGTGCACGACGTAGCGTGCATCCCCCGGAATCGCGTCGTGAATGGGATTCTCTTCTGCTGTCCATCAAGGAACGGGAGATACTGATGCACAGGAAGTACCGGGGCCGTCGAGCGTGCGTGAACCGGTCGTGACCGCGGTGCATGGTGATGCGGGACTCGCCGCCAGGATCCAGGAGCTGCTGGGCACGCGGCACCCCGTGGCGGCCGCCGCCCTGATCTCCCCCGATGGGGTGAGGGTGACCAGTCGCGGGGCCGGGCTGGAGGCCGACTTCGAGATCGGGTCGATCTCCAAGGCGGTCACCGGGCTGCTGTACGCCGACGCGGTGGAACGCGGCGAGATCATGCCCGAGACCTGTCTGGGCGATTTGCTACCGCTCGGCGACATCGCGGCCGGGCGGGTGACGCTGGCCTCGCTCAGCCGGCATCGATCGGGGCTGCCCCGACTGCCCACGTCCGCGCACCCTCTGCGGCGGACCCTGGCCCTGTTGGCGGCACGGCACCAACCCCTACGGTGATGACCTGCACCAGCTTCTCGACCAGGCCCGCACGGTGCGGGTGGGCCGGCCCCGGCCGCGCTATTCCAACTTCGGGTTCGAGCTGCTCGGCCACGCGATCGCCGCGGCGGCCGGAACGACCTACGCCGATCTGGTGCACCGGCGTATCGCCGACGCGCTGCGCATGGAGGGCTTCTACCCGCCCGCAACGCCCGACCAGCTCCGCCCGACCGCGCTCGCCGGCACAAGCCGACGAGGCCGGCCACGGCAGCCGTGGACCGGGGAAGCGATCGGGCCAGCCGGTGGCATCCGGGCCGTCGATGACTTTCTCCTCTTCATCGACGACGGCGCGCGCTGGAACAGTAGTGATCAGCGGGAGAACCCGCACCTCTGTTCACCGAAAGATTGAGCAGGGATTGGCGCAGAGCAAGGAGCATCAGACATGCACGCAATCGTGGTGTACGAGTCGATGTACGGAAACACCCGTCATGTGGCGGAAGCGATTGCCCGCGGCCTCGGGCCGATCGGCGCAGCACACACGCTCCCCGTATCGCACATACGGGATACGGACCTGTCCGGTTACGACCTGGTCGTGGTCGGCGGGCCCACACACGTGCACGGCATGAGCCGGGAATCAACCCGCAAGGGCGCGGTCGAGAAGGCGCGCACGGACACGGCACTGACGGTGGAACCGGATGCCGAGAGCGAAGGAATTCGCGAGTGGCTCGGTTCGGTCCGGTCCGCCCACGGCAAGGCTGCTGCCTTCGATACCCGAGTCGACGCACCGGCATTGGTGACCGGACGCGCATCGAAAGGAATCAATAAGAAGTTGCGGCACTTGGGTTTCGAACTCGTCGCTGCCCCGGAGAGCTTCCTCGTCGACAAGGAATCGGTGTTGGAGGCAGGCGAAGAAGAGCGTGCCGAACGGTGGGGTCGGACTCTCGCCGAGCACAGTGCGCCGGCGCGGACAGACCGGACCTCGTAGCCCGAGACACCACCACCGATTTCAGCCCGAAAGAGTCCCGTCCGATGCGCGACGGGCCCGGGTGGAGTAGACGATCGGACCCACGAAGTTGACGGAAATGATCGCAGCCCACTTCCGTGTGCTGCCGTGCAGTTCCCGGGGATCACGCGAGGCGAGGTCCGCCCATGCGGCGACGGCGAGCGACAGCTCCACCCCCGCAGGCGCGACTACCGCGCCGCGCTGACAGGTGGTGAGGTCCGACCACGATCTACGACGTTTCACGAGTGACATGTGGTGTCCCCTTCTGAGGGTCCGGCGAAAGTGGTTCCTCAGGCACTGCACCGTTCTCGTGCACTGCGCCGTCGAGGTCGGTGAGGAACAACCCCGTGACGACGCCGAGGACTGTACCGGCCGCGAGGCCGGTGATCGCGCCGAGCGCGGCGACAGTCACGATGGACCAGTCCCCCTCCGGGGTAGTCGCCCCGACGAAGATCACGACCATCGTGGGCGGCCACGCGATGGTGTTGGCCAGCATCCAGCGTCCCGAATGAGCAACGAGACGGCGGAGCGTCGTCGACTGCGCCGCACCGAGGACCGCACCCATCGCCGCCCCCAGAGCCAGCGCACCGGCCACCACGACGAGCAACGCCGGTTCCGCACCACCACCGTCATCGGAGAACACCCCGGGGACCGAGGCGGCCGCCCAGCCCAACCCCGCCACCGTCACGGTGACCAGCAGCCACCGACGCCGATTCAGCCGCGGAATCAGCCGCTGCAATCCATTCGCCTGCAGAGCGCCGAGCGCACCCCCTTCGACCAGCCCACCCGTCACCACCAGCATCAGTGCCAGCGCCGCATCCCAGCCGCTCGGGTGATCGCCGAGGACATGCTGTGACAGCTTCGCCGCCACCGCGGCAGCGGTCATGCCGACGGCCTCGGCGCTCGCGCACAACCCAACCCACCGCGTGCGCGACAACGTGCGGACACCGGGTGGCACATGTGGGCGGTCGATCCGCGACCGGACCCACCCGAACCCGGTCATGGCCTGCCCTCGGGTGCCGCCGTCGCGCGGATGGTCGCGGACCACCGGTCGATGGCGGTCCAGTCGCGCGCGTCGCCGTAGCGGCCGCCCATCAGCCGGAAGACCAGTCGCCCGGCTCCGGGCCAGTCGCCAGGCGCGATCGCGCCGGCAAAGAATCGGTGGTCACGGACATCTGCTGTCGCCCGGAGCTCTTGGACGGCACGCGGTTCCGGGGTCGCCCGGCGTAGGTATCTCGCCAACCGCGGCGACAGTATGGTGCTCGTGGCGCCGACCGAGGACACGGAGAACGCCCACACGGGCTTGCCGTCCAGGTGCGGGCGCAGGCGGTCGATCGTGTCCGCGGCGGCGGGGAGCCACCGTCCGTTGTGGATCGCACTACCAAGCACCACCACCTCGTAGTCGCGCGCTTCGGTGATGTCGGCGCAGGGCCGCAGGTCCGTGTCATGACCTGCCGAATCGAGCTCCGCCGCAATGCGTTCGGCGATCCCCCGTGTGGAACCCTTCGCGCTCGCGTAACCCACGAGTGTTGTCATCGTCTCGGCCTTGTCATGGTGTGCCGGGCGCCGGGAGTCCGTCGCGGGGTGTTCCGGGTTCGAGTTCGTGGGGCTCGCGGGAGCCTCGATCGAGGCGGAACGGCGGATACTCGTCTCGCATGAGCGCAATCCGAGACCGACCGCTCCCGCGACGATCAGCGGTCCCGATGATCAGCAGGACGACGGCACCGATCAGTACACCGAGCGCGAGGGGGCCGAGGAAACCGAGGCGGGCGCCGGCCGGCGGGTCAACCGAAATCCCCTGGCTGGCATCGGCATTCACTACCACCACGGTCCAGGAACCTGACTGGAGGTCCCACCGCAGTTCCTGGGTGCCGAACCCGGTGGAGGACGCCGACCAGAACTGCTGCGCCGTAGGCAATGCGGCGGCGCGGGCGCCGGGAATCTGCTGGTATGCCGGTCGGAAGGGGCCGAATTCGACATTCGTCACCTCAGTGCGAGCGACTCCGTCGAGGAACTTCTCCACCTCATCGCGTGGTCCGATTCCGATGAAGAGT
The DNA here is from genome assembly GCA_004211695.1 of Rhodococcus sp. (in: high G+C Gram-positive bacteria). Taxonomy (GTDB): domain Bacteria; phylum Actinomycetota; class Actinomycetes; order Mycobacteriales; family Mycobacteriaceae; genus Rhodococcus_F. Next base: position 5,199 of record SEEV01000270.1, on the reverse strand, counting down.
TCCCGGCGGGAGTCATCGGAGGTGGCCCGCAGTAGCACCCGCCCGACGTTCTCGGTGTTGACACCGCGGGGCAGGTCGGCGGCGTCGAATAGATCGGTGTGTCCGGAGACGAGCGCACTGCCGCTGGTCCGATATCGCTGCGTGGGCGAGGGGACCTGGCCTTCGTCGCTCTGCTGGAAATACGCCCAGCCGAGAAACACCGACGCTGTCAGCAGAGCGAATCCGAGCAAGGTGCACAGACACCCGAAGACGAGTGCGACGATCTTGCCGGTCTTCACAGGTCCGCCTTCCAGATCGGTTCTCTCGTTCAGTGTGTGTCGGGGCACCCGGTGTTGGTGAGGGCCGTTGGTCACCACCTGGCCGAGCTGCACGCACGATTCGGCTGTGCCCGCGTTCTCCGTTGTCGCGGGCATCGGAAACGCCTCCGGCACCCCCGCTGCAGAAGGAACGTGGCGCCCGGAGACAGTCGTATCGGCCACCTCCGCCTGCCCCGCGGAGGACTGGGTATCAGTGCCGGGTCCACCACGTGCTCCAGGAGTCACGGGCGAAGTTCTCACGGTGTGCCTCGCGGCGCCTGGGTTCGACGTAGTCTGAGGCAATCGTGTGGGACTGCGATGACGGCGCAGAGAGCTGATTGACATGCATCCAGCAGGTGAGCTGATCCGATGACCAGACCTGTGATCGACCTGCGCCGGCACGAGGCGGTGATATTCGATCTCGACGGTGTCGTCACCGATACTGCGGCGCTACGTTGTGCGGCGTGGGCGGCGCTGTTCGACAGCTATCTGTCCGAACGGTCGCCACGCCGTGGTGAGGAGCACCGCCGTTTCACCGAGGACGATTATCACCAATTCCTGGACGGTAGGCCGTATTACGTGGCCGTGACCGATTTCCTCGCTTCCCGGGCGATCACACTGCCCCGGGGGCACCCAGCCGACGGTGCGGACGCCGACACGGTATGCGGTCTCGGCAACCGTGGGGAGCGCGTGTTCAGGGAACACATCGCTCGCGGCGGGGTCCCCGTTTTCGAGTCCACCGTCGCCCTGGTGGGCCAACTGCGACGACTAGGGGTCGCAACAGCGGTCTTCTCACCGAGCGGGGGCGTCACGCCCGTCCTCGAGGCCGCGGGAATCGGCGGACTGTTTTCGGTTCGGATCGACGATGCGGCGAACAAGCTCGCGGAATCGGATGCGGGCCTCCCCCTATCGGCCGCGCGGCTGCTCGGCACGGAGCAGGCGCGGGCGGTGCTGGTCGCGGCCACCGGGACTGCGGTCGCAGCCGGGCGGCGTGGCGGTTTCGCGCTGGTCGTCGGCATCGGCCGCACAAGTTCCGCCGGTGAGCTGGGCCGCGGCGCACACGTGGTGGTCACCGACGCCTCCGAGATCGATGTCCGCGCCGGCGACCGTCGGCTCTCCGACATCCCGGACGCGGTGACCCCGCACCAAAAGTTGACCACCCGCCTGCGGATTCGACGGCCTGCGGTGTTCCTCGACTTCGACGGAACGCTGGCTGAGATCGTGCGGGAGCCCACCGCCGCTGCCCTCGTCGACGGCATGGCGACAGTGCTCGCCGACCTGGTCCGGCGGTGTCCCGTCGCGGTGGTCAGTGGCCGCGATCTGGCGGACGTGCGGGCACGGATCGGGCTGCCCGGGATCTGGTACGCGGGAAGTCACGGTTTCGAGCTCGTCGGTCCCGACGGGCAACATCACCAGCACCCCGATGCGCTTGCGGCGGTCCCGGTGCTCGAGCAGATGGCGCACCTTCTCGGAGAGCGTCTCCGCGATGTTCCGGGGATTCTGGTGGAACACAAGAGGTTCGCCATCGCCGTCCACTACCGAAACGTCGCCGCGGACCGCGTCGCCGAGGTCGTTGCCGCGGTGTACGAGACCGCGGCCGGCGAGCAGCGGCTCCGGGTCACCGGCGGTCGCAAGGTCGTCGAACTCCGCCCCGACATCGAGTGGGACAAGGGACGTGCGCTGGAGTGGGTCCTGGACCACCTTCCCGGCGACAGGCCCCTGGTACCCATCTACGTCGGCGACGACCTCACCGACGAGGACGCGTTCGATGCGGTAGCGGCGACTGGTGTCGGCATCGTGGTTCGCCAGGACGAGGGAGGTGATCGGCGGTCGGCGGCGCAGTTCGCGGTCGCCAACCCCGCCGACGTACGCAAGGTGCTGCAGCGGCTGACGGATCTGCTCGACCGCGACCCGGACACCACCAGTCGAGCCGACTCCTGGGTGCTGTCCTACGACGGCTACGACCGGCCAACCGAACAACTGCGTGAGGCCCTGTGCACCGTCGGAAACGGCTTCTTCGCCACCCGCGGTTGCGCACCGGAGTCGCCCGCCGGTCCCGGCCACTACCCCGGCACCTACGCCGCCGGCATCTACAACCGACTCCGCGAGACACGATCCGGGCTCACCATCGACAACGAGAGCTTGGTGAACCTCCCGAATTGGCTGTCGACGACGTTTCGAATCGAGGGCGGGTCCTGGTTCGACGTCGACGCCGCTGACCTGCTCGCGTACCACCAGCACCTCGACTTACGGCGCGCCGTGCTGATCCGGCGTTTCCGATTTCGGGACGGGACAGGTCGCACGACGACGGTCGTTCAGCGTCGATTCGTCGCCATGCATCAACCGCATGTCTGCGCCCTCCAGACGACGATCGTGCCCGAGGACTGGTCGGGCCGGCTCGAACTCCGGTCCGCGTTGGACGGCGCGGTCCGCAATACCCTCGTCGAACGCTATCGCGACCTCGCCAGCGACCATCTGCAACCGGTGCAGACCGCCGAGCTGTCCTCGGACTCGGTTCTGCTTGTGGTGCAGACGAATCAGTCACGCATACCGGTGGCGATGGCGGCCCGCAACACGGTGTGGTCCGGGGACGAACGCGTGGAGGGCCGGCACCGCCTCGTCGAGGGTGGTGGTCAGATCGGTCACGACATCTCCGTGGACGTCACGGCGAGGAGCCCGGTGACGCTGGAGAAGGTCGTGACACTGTTCACCGGACGGGATCAGGCGGTCTCCGAGCCCGGTGAGGAAGCTGCGCGCCGGCTCACCGGGTTGGGCCGCTTCGACACGGTGCTCGACTCCCACGTGTTGGCCTGGGAGCACCTGTGGGAGCGCGTGGATATCGAACTCGGCGGTTACGACGGTGCGTTGCGCATCGTCAGGCTCCACCTGCTGCAACTGCTGCAGACGGTGTCTGCGAACTCCGTCGACCTCGACGTGGGGGTTCCGGCGCGCGGTTTGCACGGCGAAGCCTACCGAGGCCACATCTTCTGGGACGAGCTGTTCGTCTTTCCCGTGCTGAACCTGCGCCTACCGATGTTGACCCGGTCCCTGTTGCGCTACCGATACCGGCGCCTACCCGAAGCACGCCGGGCGGCGCACGCCGCGGGCCACACGGGAGCGATGTTCCCGTGGCAGTCGGGCAGCGATGGCCGCGAGGAAAGTCAGCAGGTACATCTGAATCCGAGGTCGGGGCGGTGGAATCCGGACGCCAGCTGGCGCCAGCACCACATCGGCATCGCGGTTGCCTTCAATGTGTGGCAGTACTACCAGGTGACCGGTGATCTGGAGTTCCTCACCGAATGCGGCGCCGAGATGCTTGTGGAGATCGCCCGCTTCTACGTGAGTCTGACGTCCTTTGATCGGGACCGCCGGCGGTACAGCATCCGCGGGGTGATGGGCCCGGACGAATTCCACTCCGGCTACCCCGCCGCCCCACACGAGGGGATCGACAACAACGCCTACACCAATGTGATGGCGGTGTGGGTGATCCTGCGGGCCCTGGAGGCACTCGACGCGATCGCCGCCCTGGATCGTTCGGAACTGATCGAGACCCTGCACGTGGATGCGCAGGAGACGGCACGATGGATCGATGTCAGCCGCAGCATGTTCGTCCCATTTCACGACCAGGTCATCAGTCAGTTCGAGGGTTACGAGGAGTTGGCGGAACTTGACTGGGACCGGTACCGCGAGCGCTACGGTGATATCCAGCGGCTCGATCGCATCCTCGAGGCCGAGAGCGACGACGTCAACCGCTACCGCGCCTCCAAACAAGCGGACGTGCTCATGCTCTTCTATCTGCTCTCCGCCGACGAGCTGCGAGGGCTGTTCGACAGGCTCGGCTACCGGCTCGAAGGCGAGGCCATCCCGCGCACCATCGACTACTACATCACCCGGACCTCGCACGGATCCACACTCAGCGCGGTGGTTCATTCATGGGTACTAGCCCGCGCCAACCGGGACAATGCGATGGAGTTCTTCGACCGAGTTCTCGCATCCGATGTCGCCGATGTCCAGGGTGGTACCACCTCCGAGGGCCTTCATCTGGCGGCGATGGCCGGCAGCGTCGACCTGTTGCAACGGTGCTTCTCCGGACTCGAGACCCGCGGCGATCGCCTCGTGCTCGGCCCGCAATGGCCCGAAACACTGGGAACCCTCGAATTCCCCATCTACTACCGCGGTCACCGGCTGTGGCTGACAATCAGCGGCCGACAGGTCCGAGTCAGTGCCGGACCGGGAAACGAACCGCCGATCGACATCGTCTGCCGCGACCAGGTTGCACGACTGCAGCCGGGGGGCACGGTGACGCTGAGCTGACACACCACCGAATGTGAATTGTGTTCTGCACCAATTCGACTCATCCCAATAACGCCGTTCCGACCGGACCGGCAGCGCGAGCGACCTTCGCCCGCACGACCGATCCACCGGGCCACGACGCATACTCACACGGCCCGCAGCCACCCGTCGGGCACCGAGCAGACCGCCAACCTCGACGGCCGGAACGTGCAGAGAACGGCGTGCACACGGTGTTCATCGTCGACCGCCGCGCCCATCGTGCCGCAACATCGCCGAAACGCCCTGCGAGAAGGCTGCTGACCGGAGCGTGCTGCCTTCTTGTCCCTTCCCGTACGGCTGCAACTGCATCCGGATGTCGGCGGACATGAAAAACTGCCCATAGGCGGACACGAAAACGCCCACAGGCGGACATGAAACTGCCCACTGGCGGACACGGGTTTCTGATGTCGCTGTCCAGACGGCGACCCGTCGAAGCCACTCAGCGCCGCCCGGCCCACTGGCGGACACGAAACTGCCCACCCGGGTCTGTCCGCCTGATACGGCACGTTCGATTTTCTTCCCGATCGCCTCCCCGGATCGGGGCCTCTCCTCGGGTTCGCTCGACGGTGCT
>SEEV01000743.1 GCA_004211695.1 Rhodococcus sp. (in: high G+C Gram-positive bacteria) | reverse complement strand
CTGCAGGCGGTCAGTCCGAGTGCTGCAATGGCCACCACCGGGGTGACAATGCGCCAGGACATCCGACGGGTAGAACTCGAGGCCATCAAACCGCTCCTTTGAGGTGGCGAAGAAGTGCACCTGATCATAACCGCGGCGACGCTGCACCGACCGTCCGGTCTACTGCGGGGACGTGACGATGACGATGACACCGGCGGACGAATTCGCGATACCCGGGAACTTCGGCTGCGCCGATACCCCGAGCTGCGCCGCGATCTCCGTGGCCGCCTCCTTCTCGGCGGCGGAAGTCCCGTAGTACACGGTGGTTTCGGAGATGGTGCCGTCGCTGTAGTTGCCGGTTTCCGACACCGTCCACCCCGAGGACATCAGCTCGGTGGCCGTCTGACTGGCGAGACCGGTGACGTTGCTGTTGTTCAGCACGCGCACCGGGACCGACGCCGCATCGGCGGACTTCGTGGTGCTCGATGCACCGGACGGTGTGCTCGTCGCGGACGCCGACGTCGCTCCCGCCGCCCCGGCCGCCGTCGTCGAGCGCGCAGCGGCGGTGGTCGTGGCCGCCGCCGAGGTGGTGACGGTGGCTGCGGTCTCCTCCGAGTCCGAGCCCCCCAGGGAGGCGAACCCGAGACCCGCGAAGAGAATCGCGAGGGCGATCAGCACCATCGCGAGGGCACGTAACGGCGGGCCGGACGATTCGGGTTTCGGAGTACTCACGGTGTCGACCTTAGCCACCGGGTGCTACGTGACGTCGAACCCGAGGCGACGGGCGGCGCGGGCCTTCTGCCTGCTCGCACGCAGCCGTCGCAGCCGCTTCACGAGCATCGGGTCGGCGGCCAGCGCCTCCGGCCGGTCCACCAGCGCGTTGAGCACCTGGTAATACCTGGTGGCGGACATGTCGAACAGTTCTTTGATCGCTTCTTCCTTCGCGCCGGCGTACTTCCACCATTGACGCTCGAAGGACAGGATGTCGTGCTCCCGACGCGCGACTACGCGCTGTTGCGCCGTCCATCTCACTCCTCGACTACTAGCTCTCGCTCGACCTCAGCGAAACCACGTTCCCCCGGCTCCTCGATCGCGTGGCCGACCGAGCAACGAATTACACAGCTGTACTTCAGCGCCTATTCAACCACGCCGAAGGCTGTGGGCAGTGCGAACGGCCCGGGCGCGCCGCACTATCCTTGACGACCATGGCCATCCTCCCCATCCGGATCGTGGGCGACCCGGTACTGCACGAACCGACCGAGACGGTGTCCCAGTCACCTGCGGAACTCGCTGAACTCATAGCAGACATGTACGACACGATGGACGCCGCCAACGGTGTCGGACTCGCCGCCAACCAGGTCGGAATACCGCTGCGGTTGTTCGTCTACGACTGCCCGGACGTCGACGAGAACGGCAAGGCGCTGCGCCGCCGCGGATGCGTCGTCAACCCCGTCCTCGAAACGTCGGAGCGACCGGAGACCATGCCGGACCCGGACGACGACGTCGAGGGCTGTCTGTCGGTGCCGGGTGAGCAGTTCCCCACCGGACGGGCCGAGTGGGCGAAGGTCACGGGCACCGACGCCGACGGCAACGCCGTCGAGATCGAAGGAAAAGACTTCTTCGCCCGCATGCTGCAGCACGAGGTCGGTCACCTCGACGGGTTCCTCTACGTCGACATGCTGGTCGGCCGCAACGCCCGCGCCGCCAAGAAGACCATCAAGCGCGCCGGCTGGGGAGTTCCCGGTCTCAGCTGGGTGCCGGGCACGGTCGAAGACCCGTTCGGGCATGACGACTGACATTCCGCTCGGAAGCCGGGTGGTGCTGCGGTATCGGCTGCCACCCGGTTCCACCCACCCGATGACCGACGTCATCGGGACCCTGGAGAGCGTCGAACCGCTCGTCGCCGTCCGCGCGGCGGACGACTCCCTCGTGGAGATCGAACCGGACCGGGTGGTCGCCCTCAAGGCCGTTCCCGCACGACCGGTGCGTGCGAGCGAGATCCGGTCCCTCGAACTGGCATCCGCCGACGGCTGGCCGGGGATCGAGCACGCGTGGATCGACGGGTGGCTCGCCCGGTACGGCCACGGCTTCACCGGACGCGCCAACTCGGCGGCCCCGCTCGGCGACCGCGGAAGCGTCGGGAGCCTGGACGACTCCTCCCCCGGCGGCACCCTCGACCGGCTCCGCGAGTGGTACGCCGAACGCGACCGTCCCCTGCGGCTGCTGATCCCCGACCGCCTCGGTGAGGTGCCGCTCGGCTGGAACGTCAGCGACGAGGTGGTCGTGATGGCGGCCGACGTCGACAACCTGGCGCTGCCCGAGGGCCCGCGGACCACCACCGTCACCGATCACCCGGATCCCGACTGGCTCGCGCTCTACCGCTACCGCGGGTCCGCGCTGCCCGACTTCGCGGTGGACGTGCTGGACTCCGTCCGCGGCGGGACCCTCGGGTTCGGCCGGATCGGCGCCGCCGATTCGACGCTGCTCGCCGTCGCACGGGGATCCGTCACGTCGGCGCCCGACGACCGCCGGTGGGTCGGGCTCACCGCGGTCGAGGTGGCGGAGGCCCACCGCCGCCACGGGATCGGCAGCCTCATCTGCGGCGACATGATCAACTGGGGGCGCGAACACGGCGCGACCCACGCGTGCCTGCAGGTCGCCGTCGAGAACGAGGGCGCGCAGGCGATGTACCGCAACCTCGGCTTCGTCGCGCACCACCGATACCGCTACGCCACGGAACCCGGCGGCTGAGGATCTGAGTTCCTAACGGAGGTCAAGCCACCTGGCGGCTCGTAGGCTTGGTCTTGGCGGGCTGGGCTGTTGGAGCGCATCGCGACTCCTGGGACTCCTGGCCCGCCGCCTGCTTGCGGCGCTCACGCATCCGCTTGTATCGGACGTTGTCGCGCCGCCGCGGGTCGATCTTGTAGCGCGCCGTGACGATCGCCCGGCCCTCGGCCTCGGTGATCGGCGTGCCGTCGACGTCCCGCAAGGCGTACGGCTGGCCGG
>SEEV01000269.1 GCA_004211695.1 Rhodococcus sp. (in: high G+C Gram-positive bacteria) | reverse complement strand
CGAGCTCATCGGTGGCACCGCAGCCAGCCACCATATCGAATCCGAGGACGCTGATTCACTGTCCAGCAACACTTTCGGTGAATTCTAATCAATCAGTCCACTTAAGCAGATAAGCAGTACGTATGTTCCCATCATTTTCGGGCGTCCGGGAAGTACGGCGTCGCTCGCAGAGAAACCACACGGCCGCGCCCAGGAGCGGGACGATCCAGACGGCGACGAACCAGAGTGCGCCACGGAGGACGCCTGGTCTCGCCAGGACGATCGCGAGGGTCGCCGCCCAGGCGCACCCGATCTCTGTAGCCGCACTGCTTTCTGGGGCACGAAAAGTGTTGCGGCTGCAGAGAAGTGGTGCGTCTGTGAGGGAACGTGGCCCGCGGCGCAGTTACCGGGGCACCGCGGGCTCGCGCTCGTCGCCGGTGTCGATTGCCGCCTTCTGCCGGCTGGGCCACCAGAAGGCGCGGCCCTCGAGCGCCGACAGGCTGGGTACCAGCATGGGTGCCATCGCGAAGGCGGCGATGGCGACTCCGATCGCGACGCCGAAGCCGAGTTCGGCGAGGTTCGCGAGGCCGGTGAGGGTCAGGGATGCGAAGGTCAGCGCCAGGATCAGACCGGCGGCGGCCACGGTCGGGGCGTCGTTGGAGACGGCGATCCGCGCCGCGTCACGCGAGGAGTACCCGTTGCGGAACTCCTCGCGCAGCCGTGAGGCGAGCAGGATGTTGTAGTCGGTGCCGATCGCGACGACGAAGAGGTACAGCACGATGGGGATGGAGAAGTCGATTCCGGGGTATCCGAGGCCGTGCAGGAACAGGAGCACCACGGCCCCGAGCGTGGCGACGAACGTCAGCGCGACGCAGATCAGCAGATTGAGCGGGGCCAGCACCGCGAGCAGCAGCAGTGCGAGGATCAACGCGATCGCGACGGCGGCGACGGGGAACACGAGACGCGTATCTTTCGCTAGTTGCGCGCGGACGTCGACGAACGTGGACGTCTGCCCTCCCACGACGACTTCCGAACCCGGGACCGCGCCGTGTGCGGCATCGCGGATCGGTCCCTCCACCAGGTCGAGGGCCGAGTTGTCGTAGGGGTCGTCGGCGAGGATCACGTTGACGAGTGCGGCGCGGCCGTCCTGGCTCGGTCGCGGCGGGGCCGCCGACGACACACCCTGCACCTGCGTGAGGGCGGTGACGAGCGGGGTGAGCGAGGCGGGATCGAGCGGTCCGGGGGCCACGACATAGACCTGGGTCGGGCTGAGCGCACCCGCGGGAAAGGATTGCCCGAGGGTGTCGAACGCCTGCTGTGACGGTGTGTCGGAAGGGAGTTCGCCGAGGGTGTTGTACGTCGACTTGTAGCCGGACGCGAAGGAGGCGAGTGCAATCAGGACGACGCCGACCGTGACGGCGAACACCGCGGGGCGGCGCCCGATGGCGGCGCCGATCGACGCGAACGGTGTGTGCGGACTGTCGTGTCCCGGTCCGAGCGGCCAGAACAGGTGGCGGCCGAGGACGGTGAACACTGCGGGAATGAGCGTCAACGCCGTCACCAGCATGACGGCGACGGCGACGATGAGACCGGGGGCGAGGGTGGTGAGCGAGCCGAGCTTCGCCAGCAGCAGTGCGGCGAACGCGACGATGACCGTGAGTGCCGACGACGCGACGACGCGCCCGACGACGTCGGTGGAGAAGACGAGTGCCTCGCGATGCGTGTCGGCGGTGGACCCTGCCGCGGCCTGCTGCCGGAGACGCTCGCGGTAGCGGAACAACAGGAAGACGATGTAGTCGGTGCCGACACCGAAGAGAACGACCACGAGGATGGACTGCAGCGACGTGCTGACCTCGAAATCGAACAGATCGGCGAGCACGGCGGTCAGCCCGGTGACCACCGACAACACCACCCCGATGACGAGGACCGGCAGGACGGCGATGACGGGGCTGCGGAAGATCAGGCCGAGCAGGGTCAGGATGACGACGACCGTGGCGATCGTGATGATCTTGTCCGCGTTGTCGTATGCGGCCGTGGTGTCGACCTGAATGGCGGCGTTGCCCGTGAGCCCGCTGACGAGACCGGTGCCGTTCAGTTGTTGCCCGGCCTGGTCGCGGAGCACGGGCACGGCGTCGTTGACTTGGTCGTCGCCGGGTTGTCCGCCGAATACGACCTGCAGTGCGGCGGCCTTCCCGTCGGTGGACAGCGACGTCGGCGACCCCTGCACACTCACGACCCCGGGAATCGCCGAATTCTGCAGCGTGGTCGCGAGATTCAACGCCGCCTGCTGATCCGCAGGCGAGAGCGGGGCGTCGTCGGCGCGCACCACCACCAGACTGCCGGTGGCACCCGAGAGGCTGGGGAAATACTGGTTGCCGACGGCCTGCGCCTCGGAGGACTCGAATGAACTGGGCAGGAACGTCTGCTGGTTCCCGGTGGTGTAGTCGTCGAGGCTGGGCGAGAACAGAATGACGGCGACGGCTGCGACCACCCAGGCCGCAATGATCTGCCAGGGGTGCGCGACGACCGTGCGAGCGATGTAGGCAAACATCATTCCCCGTTCCGGGAGATGAGGGTTCGGCCGGCGCCCGGGGCCGGGCGGTCGAACCGTGCCAAGTCATGGTCGCATGCGGTGTGCCGCGAAGGCTACGGGTTTCGCGGCATCGACCGACCGCGGCCCCGTTCCCATGTCAGGGAGCGGGGCCGCAGTATGTCATGGTGCTCGTTACCGCAAGGGGGTGAAATCCCGGCTCCCGAGGTAGTCGGGGCGCGGCGCGGGCGCCGAGAACGGTTCGTTCAGGGTGTTCTCGACACTGTTGAACACGATGAAGAGGTTGGAACGCGCGAACGGGGTGATGTTGCCGTTCGAGCCGTGCATGCAGTTGGAGTCGAAGACGGTGGCGGAACCGGCAGGCCCCGTCATCATGTCGATGCCGTACTCGTTGGCCATCCGGGTGAGCGTCGCCTGATCCGGTGACCCGGTCGGTGGAACGTAGCTGACCAGCGACTCCTTGTAGTAGTCGGCCGGGGTCTCGCCCGCGCACGAGACGAACGCGCGGTGGGATCCGGGCATGATCATCAGCCCGCCGTTGTGCCCGTAGTTCTCGGTGAGCGCGATCGAGATACTCGCCGCGCGTGGGGTGGGCATTCCGTCCTCGGCGTGCCAGGTCTCGAAGTCGGAGTGCCAGTAGAACGGTCCACCGGTGAAGCCGGGCTTGAAGTTGAGCCGCGACTGGTGGACGTAGACGTCCGAGCCGAGGATCTGCCGGGCGATCCCGACCACATCGGGGCGGAGGATGATCTCGTCGACGACGCCGCTGAGACGGTGGACGTCGAACACGGAACGGACCGCGCCGTCGCCGTTCTCCCGGACCACCCGATTGTCGCCGCGCAGGGTGTCGGCGTCGGCGAGGCGGGTCATCTCGTCGACCAGGTCGAACACGTCCCGCGGTGGGATGATCGCGTCGGCGGCGTGATACCCGCGTGCGTCGTAGTCGGCAATCTGATTCGCGGTGAGCGGACCGGACCTGGTATCACCCCGTTTCTTGTCGAACCAGGTGACCGGGTCCTGACGGACGGTCATCGTGCACTCGTTGCGGTCCCGCGTGGGGTAGTTGTCGGCTACGGCCGTACGCATAACTCGTGTTTCACCCTTTCGGATTGGACAACGCTTTACTCTTCCGACGTTCCCACTGGTCGTCGACGAATGCAACCCGGACATAGGTCCACCGAGGCTGGACTGGACCGCGACGGCAAGTCGCCGCAGTGGGATCGTCACGGACATGATCGATTCGACGGCGGTACTCGGGGTGGCGGCGATCGCGCTCGGCCTGGTTCTCACACCGGGACCCAACATGGTGTATCTGTTCTCGCGCAGCATCACTCAGGGCAGAGCGGCGGGCCTGGTCTCGCTGGGTGGTGTCGCCCTGGGGTTCCTGTGCTACCTCGCGGCTGCGACACTGGGCATTTCGGCGGTGTTCTCCGCCGTCCCACAGGCGTACACCGGGCTGAAGGTGGCCGGTGCGTGCTATCTGGGCTGGCTGGCTTGGCAGGCGCTGCGGCCCGGCGGGAGTACGCCGTTCGCGCCGTCCCGTGCGCTGCCCCGGGATTCGTCCGCCCGGCTGTTCCTGATGGGTCTCACGACCAATCTGCTCAATCCGAAGATCGCGGTGATGTATCTGGCCCTGATCCCGCAGTTCGTCCACCCCGGCGCCGGGCCCGTCTGGTTGCAGAGCCTGCTGCTCGGCAGCGTCCAGATCACGGTCGCGCTCACGGTGAACACGCTGATCGTCTGCGTCGCAGGAACTGTCGCGGCGTTCCTGTCGAGACGTCCGGTATGGCTGCGTGCCCAGAAGTTCGTGATGGGAAGTGTCCTCGGCGGTCTCGCCGTCCACCTGGCACTCGACCGGACGCGCCCGGCCGTCGTCTGAGCTGGCGGTATTTCTGAACCGCGCAGTGGCCTGAATCATGCACACCTGGACATGTTTCGCGGGTACGGTCGGAGGGGACGACGAGGAAAGGTGAGAGATGGCCGGGACCATGCGGGCGGAACGATTCCATGCCGACACGAAAACCATTGCTGTCGAGGATGTTCCGATCCCGAAACCGGGTCCGGGTGAAGTGCTGGTCAAGGTGGAGTTCTGTGGCATCTGCCATTCCGATCTGAGTCTGATCGACGGAACGTTCCCCGCGCTGCTGCCCGTGGTGACCCAGGGACACGAGGCCTCGGGCACGATCGCGAAACTCGGTGCCGGAGTGACCGGATGGTCCGAGGGAGACCGCGTGGTGCCGTCCGCGGGCAGGCCCTGCTTCGCGTGCCGCAACTGCCGACGCGGCGACCTCACGAACTGCCTGAACATCCAACTCATGGCGTTCGCCTACGACGGTGCGTGGGCCGAATACACGGTGGCGCAGGCCGGGGGACTGACACGCATCCCCGACAACGTTTCGTTCGAGCAGGCGGCCATCCTCGCCGACGCGGTGTCGACGCCGTTCGGCGCCGTCGTGCGCACCGGCAAGGTGGGCGTCGGGGAGACCGTCGGAGTGTGGGGAGTGGGCGGGGTCGGTACCCACATCGTGCAGCTTGCGCGGCTGGTGGGTGCCGTCCCGGTGATCGCCTTCGACATCAATCCCGTTGTGCGGGAACGTGCCCTGGAACTCGGCGCCGACTACGCCTTCGACTCCCGGGACGAGGACCTGAAGGAGAAGGTCGCCGAGGCGACCGGAGGCCGGATGCTGGACGTCGCGTTCGACGCTGCCGGACTGAAAGTGACGTTCGAGCAGGCGCTCGACTGCCTGACCGTGGGTGGCCGTCTCGTCGCGGTCGGGTTGAGCGCGCAGGAGGCCTCGGTGGGCACCACGGCGCAGTTCGGGCTGTCGCAGAAACAGGTCCTCGGCCATCTGGGGTACAAGAACGTCGACATCGAGACCCTCGCCGAACTGGTGTCGCGGGGCCGTCTGGACCTGTCGCGTTCGATCAGCGAGATCGTCCCGCTCGAGGACGTCGCGAAGGGCATCGAGAAGCTCGAGAACCACGAGGGGAATCCCATCCGGATCCTGGTCAAGCCCTGACCCGGCCGGCTGGTTTCACGGATTCGAGGCTCCGGACCTGTCGGTGTCCCGCTGTACCGTCGCCGCATGGGATATGAATTTCACGTCACCGTGGACTCGGAGAACCCGCATACCCTGGCCAAATGGTGGGCGCAGACACTCGGCTGGGAGGTGGAACCGAGCAACGAGGAGTTCATCCGCGGGCTCGTCCGGGCCGGTCACGCGCAGGAATCCGACACCATGGAGTTCGAGGGTGTCCTGGTCTGGCGGGAGGGTGCAGCCATCCGCGATCCGGAGCATTCCGAGCGCCCGCGCGTGCTGTTCCAACTGGTTCCCGAAGCGAAGACGGTCAAGAATCGACTGCATCTGGACCTTCGGGTCGGGGACGGGCGCGACGAGGTCGCCGAGAAGCTGGAATTGTCCGGCGCCACCGTGCTCCACCGCGGTCGTCAGGGTCCGAGCGAGTGGATCACGATGGCCGATCCCGAGGGCAACGAGTTCTGCGTCAGCTGACGCGCGCAGTCAGCGATACGAGCTCGGGGTGCTTCCGGTCCAGCGCTTGAAGGCGCGACGGAAGGCGCTGGGCTCGGAGAAGCCGAGCCGCGCCGACAGGTCGTCGACCGTTTCTCCGCGCCGGAGGCCGGCGACGGCGGCATCGCGCAGCACCTCCTCCCGCAACTGGTTGAGCGACGTCCCCTCCTGCCGCAGCAGGCGGCGAAGGTGCGGGACGCTGATCGACAGCATCTCCGCGATGTCCTCGGCCGTCGAGGTGCGACCCTTCCTGCCGTGTTCGAGAACCCGGCGCACCTGCGCCGACGCCGTGCTGTCGTAGTCGCGTTCCGACATCAGCAGCGTCGGTGACTCCCGTAGATAGTCCTCGAGCGTTTCCTCCGTCTGGATGATGGGGGCTCGCATCACCGAGTTGTCGAATTCGATTGCGGGAATGTCGGAGTCGAACGTCACGGGAATACCGAAGATGTGATCGTAATTCTCGGCGAGCTGCGGGAGGGGTGCCGGATACGGCAGTTCCACTGCCAGCAACCGGACCCTCTTGCCCACGAGCCACGCCGCGAACCGGTGGAGGAGGATCAGCAGGAAGTCGGTGGTGACACGCGTCGCCTCGACCGACGCCTGCACGTCCTCGGTCGACCGTGCGGCCGAGGCCGGGCGGATGTCGATGGTCATCCGGGTTCCGCCGTTGCCGCCGGGGCCGACGTGCAGTGCGGGCAGAGACGGCAGTGCGCGGAGGATGTCGGCCATCCGCTCGAGGGCGGCGGACAGATCCGCGGTGTGGATCAGGGCGAGGCACACGAGCCGAAAAGTGCCGCGCGGGACAGGGGCCGGCCCGAGTCCGAACAATTCGTCGCCCGTGATCTGCCAGACCGCCTGGGTGAACGCGGTGACCTGTGTCGGCGTCAGCCGGGCCAGCGGATTCTCGAGCGACGCGGCCGTGATCCCCGCCGCCGACACTGCGGGGGCGAGGTCGACCCCGCTGCGCGCCGACAGTTCGAGCGACCGCCGCACGAAGTCGGCGGGGATGGTGCGGGCAGTCACGATCCGGGCTCCCCGAGGGTCCGGAGCCGCCGCGCGGCCTCCGCGAGCACGTGATCCTGTTTGCAGAACGCGAAGCGCACCAGCGGGTTCCACGGCTTCGGGTGGTCGGTGAACACGCTGACCGGCACCGCGGCTACGCCGATGCGCTCCGGGAGGCTACGGCAGAACTCGATGCCGTCACGTTCGCCGATCGCGGTGATGTCGGCGCACAGGTAGTAAGTGCCGCCGCCCGAATGGACCTCCAGACCGGACGCGACGAGCGCGTCGTACAGCACGTCCCGCTTCGTCTGGAGACTGTCCCGCAGTTCCTTCACCCACTGCTGCTCGTGGGTCAACGCGTACGCCACCGCCGGCTGGAACGGACCGCCGCCGACGAAGGACATGTACTGCTTCGCGGTTCGCACCGCGTCGATCAGTTCTGCCGGACCGCAGGCCCAGCCGATCTTCCACCCGGTGACGTTGAACGTCTTGGCGGCGCTCGACACCGAGACGGTCCGTTCGTACATCCCCGGCAGCGTGGCCAGGGCGGTGTGCGTCCGGCCGTCGAAGACCAGATGCTCGTACACCTCGTCGCTGAGCACCAGCAGGTCGTGCTCGCAGGCCAGTTCCGCGACGGCGGCGATCTCGTCCGGGGTGAACACGGTGCCCGTCGGATTGTGCGGGGTGTTGATTACCAGCATCCGGGTCTTCGGTGTGATCGCGGCTCGCAGAGCGTCGAGGTCGACGACGAACTTCGTTCCGGAACGGGCGAGTGGCACGCTGCGTCGCACCGCGCCGGCCAGCGCGACCGACGCCGCGTAGGAGTCGTAGTACGGCTCGATCAGCACCACCTCCTCGCCCGGTTCGACGAGACCCAGAATCGCGGCACTGATGGCCTCGGTGGCGCCGACGGTGATCAGCACCTCCGAATCGGGGTCGTGGTCGAGCCCGTACCGGGCCAGCCGGTCGGCTGCGACCGCGTGGCGGAGCACGGGCATGCCGGGGCCGGGCGGGTACTGGTTGAGCCCGTCCGCGATGGCTTGCCGCGCCGTGTCGAGCATCGACACCGGACCGTCGGTGTCGGGGAATCCCTGACCGAGGTTGATGGCGTCGTGGCTCACGGCGAGTGCGGTCATCTCGGCAAAGATGGTGGATGCGAACGGCTGCAAGCGCTGGACGGTGCGGTTGCGCGGCGTTGCGGGCATTACTGCAGCGTAGTCGGTGTGACACCGAGGGTTGCACACGGCCGTGTCACGTTCGGCAGGGTTGTCTCGTCTTCTGTGTAGACGGCGCGCGAAGGGCGCCCGGTGACGATGGAGGACGCAATGCCCCGCATTCCCGCAGTGGCCCCGGCCGACGCGAGCCCGCTGGTCAAGGTCGCGTACAAGTTCGCTGCCCACAAGTTCGACGAGGTGCCCGAGCCGTTCGCCGTGCTCGCCCATCACCGCAAGCTGTTCGTCGCGTCGGCCCGCCACGAGATGGCGGTGCAGAAGGCGTCGACCGTACTTCCCGCCAACGTCCGGGAGATCGCCGTCTACCGCGTGGCGTGGACGATCGGCTGCTCGTGGTGTGTGGACTTCGGGACGATGCTGCAACGCCTCGACGGCCTGGACGTTGCGCGTCTCCAGCACATCGCCGACTACGCGGAGTCACCCGCCTACAGCGACGACGAGCGCGCGGCCATCGCGTACGCCGATGCGATGACGGCGACGCCGACCACTGTCACCGACGAGCAGGTGGCGGATCTCGAGCGCCGGTTCGGCCGCGCCGGGGTGGTCGAACTGTCCTATCAGATCGGTATCGAAAACATGCGCGCCCGGATGTACTCGGCGCTGGGCATCACGGAGCAGGGATTCGGCACCGATTCGTGCCGGGTGCCGTGGGCCGACGACGCCGCGGTCACGAAGGATGGTCCGGGAGCGTCTACGTAGGTCTCATACTGTCTGCCACCGGTGTGGCGGGCGTGGGAGATGTACGTGTGTCACGGCTACCCGCATCCTCTTGCGGGGGTGTGGGTTTGATCGTGTCCCACACCGACGCTTGTGATGCAGGAACATGCTGTTTCGGATTCACCCCCACCCGCCGTGTTGTGGTGGGCAGGCTGCGGCGGACCCGGCGATGCCGCGGCCTGCACGGGGTGGGATCGTGCTTGTCGCGGCACCGGCGCACCGGCGCATGTTCGGTGACGCGGACCGCGTGCATCTGCCCACGCCGCCTGGTGGCCTTGTTTCTGCCGAG
>SEEV01000742.1 GCA_004211695.1 Rhodococcus sp. (in: high G+C Gram-positive bacteria) | reverse complement strand
GACCGCGATTTCGCCGCGGTTGGCGACGAGGACCTTGGACAACATGCCCGGACTCCTTGGGGTTTCGAAATACCTGTGCGATGGACGCCCCGGTGTGGGGTCGCCTTCGTAAGACCATGCCACTTAGACAAACAATCGTACGTTCGCTTACGGTACCGTCAGATGTGGTAACGGTCAACGATGGTCCCCGCCGCTTCCGTGCGGTGGGGTCGACGACAGAGAGGATGCGGACGGTGATTGCCTCTGCCGAACAACTCGAGTCGCTGGTCGACGCTCTGCGAGTGACCCCCGCCGGGGTGAACCGGTTCCATGGACCGACCGCGGCGCGCAAACTTCCCCGGCTCTTCGGCGGACAGGTTCTCGCCCAGGCCGTGATGGCGGCCGGTGCGACCGTGCCCGCGGACCGGTATCCGCATTCGCTGCATACTCTGTTCCTGCGGGGTGGGAACCCTGATGCGCCCGTCACCTATCAGGTGACGATCCTGCGCGACGGCCGCTCCTACAGTGCCCGCGCCGTCACCGCCACCCAGGGCGATGACGTGCTGGCGACACTGCAGCTCTCGTTCGCCACCGAGCAGGACGGCCCTGAACACGAATGGTCCCCGCCCCTGACCGAGACGGCACCGAACGAACTGTTGCCGCTGCACGAGCAACTTGCCGGCGAGAGTGCGGTGCTGCCGGAGTGGTGGTCGCAACCCCACCCCTTCGATTTCCGCTTTCTCGAACACCCCGAGGCGCTGGCCGCGGCCGGCACCCGGAATCCCGAGCAGCGGTTCTGGGTGCGCGCGGCCACCAGGATCCCGGACGAGCCGCTGCTGCACACTGCCCTGTTGGCGTATGTCAGCGACCTGACGCTGCTCGATCCGGCGCTGATGCCGCACGGGCGCTCCTGGTACGGCAACCGGGTGATCGCCGGTGCCAGCATCGACCACGCGATGTGGTTTCACCGCCGGTTCTCGATGAACGACTGGATGCTGTGTCGGCAGGTCAGCCCGATCGCCACCGGTGGCCGGTGCCTGTGCACCTGCGACTTCACCACCGAGGCGGGTGCGCGCATCGCGTCGGCCTCCCAGGAGGGCGTTCTGCGCGAACCCTGATCTCGACGGCACCGTTCAGACCGGCACGATCTCCGACTCGGAGGCGAGAAACCAGGTGATGTCCCCGATGAACTCTTCCTCGTGCTCGCGCACCGCATCCGCTTCCGGCGAGGCGAACGCCTGGGCCACCGCGGCGACCGAGGGGAACCACAGCTCCGCCATCCCGCCGTACGCCCACTCCGTGCGATGCTCGATCGCCGGGTTCTGCACGTAGCGCTCGAGTTCCGGGAGCTTCCATACGTACTGGGGGTGCTCGACGTTCCAGTACCGGAGGAACTCGTCGCGAGAAAGCTCTGATTTCGACGTGATCAGCGCAACGATCTTGACGGACATGCATTTCTCCTTCTGTCGGGTCGGCGACGGGGATCGGCAACCAATCGTGAATGCACGGCGGCGTTCGACCGGAGATGACAGCTTCCGGTCGAACGCCGCCGCGGGGATCAGTGCGCGAGGGTCTTCGTCTTGTCCAGACCTGCCCCGGTCAGGGCGCGCACTTGAAGTTCGTCGAAGGCGGCGTCGTCTGCCGGCTCGCGACTGAGGTGGCTGCCCACGATGCACCCGAGGAATCCTGCGGGCACCGACAGCAGGATCGGGAAGGCCAGCGGGAACGGAGCGGTGGTCGACAACGAATCCGACAGCAGCGGTGCCAGACTCGGCCAGACGAGGGGCCCGGTCAGGATCAACGCCAGAGCCGTCAGCAGACCCGACAGCGCCCCGACAACGGCCCCGAGGGTACGCATCCGCCGCCAGAGCAGCGTCATGATCAGGACGGGGAAGTTCGCGCTTGCCGCGGTCGACGTCGCCAGCGTGGCCAGGAAGGTCACGTTCTGGGTGCCGCCGATGGCCAGGGTGACACCGACGGTGACGATCACCAACGCCACTGCCGCGATCCGGCCGACCGTCATTTCCTCGGTTTC
>SEEV01000741.1 GCA_004211695.1 Rhodococcus sp. (in: high G+C Gram-positive bacteria) | reverse complement strand
AGCAGGTTCGGCGCAAAAGACGACCAAAGAGATTCGTGAGTGGGCGATCGGGGAGGGATTGGAGGTGTCTTCCCGCGGCCGGATTTCGGCCGAGATCGAGCAAGCATTCGATGCCGCTCACGCGAAGGAGGCACAGGTCAAACCGGCGCCGCCAAAGAAGACGGCTGCGAAGAAGATCGTTGCGGAGACGGCGGTTGCGAAGAAGCGGCCCGTGAAGAAGGTAATCGGGGAAAAGGCTCCAGCGAAGAGTGCGTCGGCGCGCAAGGCTCCAGCGCAGAAAACGACCAAGGAGATTCGCGAGTGGGCGCTCGGGGAGGGTTCGGAGGTGTCTTCCCGCGGGAGGATTCCGGCCGGGATCGAGCGAGCCTTCCATGACGCTCAGGCGAAGAAGACTCAGGTCAAAGCGGCGCCGGTAAGGAAGACGGCAGCGAAGAACACAGCTGCCAAGAAGACCGCCGCGGCGGCTCCGGTCAAGGCGACAGCGGCGAGCAAAGCTCCGGCGGGGAAAAAGATGGGCGCGGCGAAGGCGGCTGCCGAGAAGCCGACCGGGAAGTCGGCCGTGAAGAAGCAGGTCGCGGCGAAGGTGCCGGTGAAAAAGGCAGTGGTCAGTAAGACTCCGGAGAAGAGGACGAACAAGGAGATTCGTGCGTGGGCGATCGCGGACGGCCGCGAGGTGTCCTCCCGCGGAAGGATTCCGGCCGAGATCGAGCAAGCCTTCCACGACGCGCAGTCGAAGAAGGTCCAGACAAAAACGGCGCCGGCAAAAAAGACGGCCGCGAAAACGACAGCTGCCAAGACTGCTGCGGCGGCTCCGGTCAAGAGGGCAGCAGCGAGCAAGGCCACGGCGAAGAAGACGGCCGAGGCTGTGACGAAGAAGGCCGGGAAGAAAACAGTCGCGGCAAAGGCAACTTCGGAGAATACGGCCGTGAAGAAGGAGGTCGCGGCGAAGGCACCGGCGACGAGGGAATCGGCGAGTAAGGTCCCGGCGAAGAAGCCGCCGAGGGAGATTCGTGAGTGGGCGATCGGGGCGGGGCATGAGGTGTCCTCCCGCGGCCGGATTTCGGTCGAGATCGAGCGAGCCTTTCATGATGCTCAGGCCGCGATGCCGGTCGCGTGAGTGGCGGCAATGCCCTGATGCACAGCGTGGCCATCCTGCCGCGAAGGCTATGAGCCCGTGGGGGGTCAGAATCCTCGGGGGTCGGTGGTTGTCCGCTCCAGCGGCGCCGGGGAGGGGTGCGAGGTATTCCGGCGCACCTGACGTGACGAGTTCCGCGCGGAGTGGATCGGGAGGGTCACACATGTCTTGGGGAACCGCCGGGTGGCCGCGGTTTCCGGTATCTGAGCACCTTTCGGTGACACGATGGGCGGGTGGGGAGACAGAGCGGGATCTTCGGGGTTGTCGGCTTGATCGTCGGGGTGATGGCGGTGGTGGTGTTCGCCGCGTTTACGTCGCGGCCGTACACAATGGCGACGTCGTTCCAGCCGGGGTGGACCGATCCATCGATTGTGTCGGTGATCGTTCTTGGTGGCGGCGCGGTGGCCGGGGCCGGTTGCGGGGTGGTGCTGTGGCTGTCCGGGTGGCGGATGATGCGGGACGAGGCGAGTGCGGACGAACGCCGTCGTCGTCGGACCTTTCTGCTCGGCCGGACCGTCGCCGCCGCCTTGGGTGGTGTCACCGTGGGGTTGTTGCCGTTGCTGGTGTTGCTGTATGTCGTGTTCACGGCCACCGTGGGCATCGCCGTGGAGTGGGCCTCGGTGTTGGTGCTCTACACCGGCAGCGGAGTGCTGGCGTACGGGTGCGCACTGGTGGGTGTGTGGTGGGTGCTGGCCGCGGCGGGTGATGATCGGCGCGCGGGGACCGTGAGGATGCTGTGTGGGCGTCGCTGGGATGTTCGGGTATTCCACCGTCCCTGCGACGTTCGTGTGCGTCGTCACGGTGGTGGCCGCCGTGCTGACGGCCACCGTGGCGTTGGCTCGGGTGCTGACCCGGATCCCGGCCCCGGCCGCAGGTACCGGCACCGGGTGACCGCTGCCTGACTCATCGGCTTCCTCGACCGCCCGCCGAGGTCGTCTCCGCGCCGGCCGAGGGACGCGAGCACCCATCTCGGGCCGGGGCGTGCCTCGTTCGCCTTTAGGGGTTATTCGGTGATGGTGGGCGGTTCGGTCAGGAACGGGCGTACCTCGAGCCATTCGTGGATGGGTTTCCCGCCGGCTCCGGGGGCGGCCGACAGCTCGCCGGCCAGCTCGAGTGCCCGCTGGTGGGTATGGACGTCGATGATCATCCAGCCGGCGATGAGGTCCTTGGTTTCGGGGAAGGGGCCGTCGGTGACCGGTGGGCGGCCTTCGCCGTCGTAGCGGACGAACAGTCCGTCGGGGGAGAGCGCTTGCCCGTCGACGAACTCGCCGGTGCGTTCGAGGCGGTCGGCGAAGTCCTGCATGTACTGGATGTGGGCGGAAATTTCCTCCGGGCTCCACTGGTCCATCGGGACGTCGTTGACCGGGGTCGGAGCGCCGCGGTAGTGCTTGAGCAGCAGGTACTTGGCCATGGTTTCTCCTCGGTGGTGCGGCCCATTGTGGTCGCGTTCAGTGCAGGGACGGAGCCGGTGCCAGGTTCTCGACATCGCCGCCAAGGAATTTCTCGGGGGTCTCCTATGCGACGCCGCCCAACACCCGGAGCAACCCCTCAACCCACCGATGTCATCGAGATCGGCACCCTGGGGGGCACGACATCGCGCCGACGCGGGCAGCTGCGACGACCTCGATCTCGCGCCGCAATCGCGGTGGTCACGGAACTCACCGAACCTGGCGTCCTGCGTGCGCCATCGTGGCGATGCGATGCTGCCGGTGCCGTCGTCGCCCGTGGTTAGGGCATGTGACAAAATAATGTCGCTTTAGCTGGTTTCGGGCGTTACCGTTGCGCTATGACGGATGTGGCGGACTCGGTGGCGCGGCGGTATGCGGTGATGCGCCCGCATTTGACGG
>SEEV01000740.1 GCA_004211695.1 Rhodococcus sp. (in: high G+C Gram-positive bacteria) | reverse complement strand
TGGCTGGCCGCGCACTGGGTGACCGCGGAGGATCTGGGGGTGCCGCAGCATCTGCTCGACGACGTCTTCGCGCGACTCGGCCTTCAACA
Organism: Rhodococcus sp. (in: high G+C Gram-positive bacteria); assembly: GCA_004211695.1. Taxonomy (GTDB): domain Bacteria; phylum Actinomycetota; class Actinomycetes; order Mycobacteriales; family Mycobacteriaceae; genus Rhodococcus_F. The sequence continues at coordinate 1,927 of SEEV01000740.1, read as the reverse complement.
GTCCTACCATGCGGCGATCAGCCGTGCGGAAGATCCGCAGAGGACTCTGCGCCGGGTACGGGCAGCGTTGAACGCCCCGGTGCCCAGCGGTTTTCTGCTGGGCGATGTGATCGGCGGTTACGGAGTCGCGCAGGCCTGCCTCGGTACGGTGAAGGCATATGGGTGGGCTCCGGCCGACACGACGGTGGCAATCCAGGGCATCGGCACCATGGGGGGCGGCGCGGCCTGGTATCTGTACGAGGCCGGTATGCGCGTGATTGCTGTCGCCGACGCCCTCGGTACGCTGTACTGTCCCGACGGCCTGGACGTTCCCGCGCTGCTCGACCTGCGGGACGGCTACGGGGAGATCGACCGCTCCCGCGTCCCCTCGCATGTTCAGCGGTTGCCGAGCGCGGCTGTAATCGCCACGGCGGCAGACATCCTCGTCCCGGCCGCGATCTCATATGCGATCACGACGGATAACGTCGACGAGGTCGCCGCGAAAGTCGTGATAGAAGCTGCGAATGCCGCGACGACACCGCGGGCCGAGACGGTGCTCACCGGCCGGGGCATTCCGGTGGTCCCAGACTTCGTTGCCAATGCCGGAGCAGTCGCCTGGGCCTGGTGGGTACTACTCGGTCGGGTGGGCACCGACCCGGAGGACTCGTTCCTGCGGTTGCGTACTGAGATGCTGGCCAAGGTCGCGTTGCTGATCGGGCGATGGATCCTCGACGGCGTGGCACCACGGCAGACCGCGTGGGACCTCGTCGCGGCCAACCGCAGCGCGCCGGCTCCGGCCGATCCTCTGGCAGTTCCGGCGCTCACCATCCCGTGAACGGTGGGCGATCAGCGAGAGAACACCGGGCCGCCGGTTTTGGGACCGTCATTTACTCCTCTGTACCGTCGCCGCTGGCCTTGTGGCGTGCCAGCAGTGCTCGCGCGTCGGGATGGCAGCGGGCCTGAGTGCGCGCGATGCGGTGAATTGCGGAATTGCGGCATTGAGATGACGGTTCCCGTTGCGCGAGAGTCGATGTCGAGCGCGGCTCGACGACCAAACCGGAAGCGGCGTGGTTCCCTTGACTTCCCGGACATCCTCGTCGAGGGTCGATGGGGCGCGGTTGTTACTCCGGTGGCGGTGTTGTGCTGGTCGGACAAGTGGGATGAAGACGACGCGCTGCCAAGATGCCTACTGTCCCAATAGGTTCCGGTTTCCTTGTTGCGCCGTGGTCCGCTCCGCCGACAAAGCAGCTGGCGACTCCGGCGTGCTGTGCCCACCGCGCCGCGAGCACACCCAACACGGCGGTATCGGTGGGAGTAGGGCAGTCGAACACAGCCGCATCTCCTGGCCGGGCGCTGGTGCACAGGCCCCGGTCCCCGAGCAGGCCGCCGAGCCCGTCCGCCCTGTTATCGGACAGCCCTCGCCCTGACCACCGCACTCGGCTACGGTCATTTCGCCGATCCCGCCGGTGCGCTGATTGTGTGGTGACGAACCGGGGAGCGAATTGACACCGCCCCTGGGTGACTCGCCCCGGTGTGGGAGGTCGATCCGTTATCGCCTACGGATGAGCGATGACTCGACTCCGTCCGGTCCAACCCGCGCTCCGACGAGCACCCGGCGGGCGGTGCTCAACACGATGAAGGGCTCGGCAGGAAACCTCGTCGAGTGGTATGACGTGTACATCTACACGGTCTTCGCCACGTATTTCGAGGCGCAATTCTTCGACGAGAACGACGCCAACTCCACGCTGTACATCTATGGGATCTTCGCGGTCACTTTCGTCATGCGGCCGGTGGGGTCCTGGTTCTTCGGCCGGTTCGCAGACCGTCGCGGCCGCAAGGCGGCCCTGATGCTCAGCATCACCATCATGTCATCGTGCTCCTTCGTGGTGGCGGTCATGCCGACACGCGAAGTCATCGGGTATTGGGCGGCGGTGATTTTGGTCCTCGC
>SEEV01000739.1 GCA_004211695.1 Rhodococcus sp. (in: high G+C Gram-positive bacteria) | reverse complement strand
GCGATGAAGGAGATGATCAGCTTCCGTGAGCGCCGGACCTCGGCGGTGTCCTGCCGGTAGTCGTAGTGCTTCCACATGATCGAGTCGTCTTCCTCGTGCATGCAGACCGCGTTCTTGATGGTCATCGGGTTGCCGTGGCTGTCGCTGACGATGCCGTCGAAGTACTGGATTTCGCCGAGGCAGTCGCAGCCGAGTGCCAGGGAGTTCGCCAGGGCACCGATGTTGTATTCGCCGGCGTCGAAGGCGTTCTTCTTGTGCTGCACCGGGGACGGGTCACCGTAGGGCACCACCATCTCCACCAGAGAGGCGCGGTTGATCACCGACCGGTCACGGTTGCCGTCCCGGAACATCAGCTGATGCAGCACCAGACCCTCACGAGGGGTGAAGCCGACCCGGAAGCTCCAGTCACCCCAGGTCACGTGCTGGCCGTCGACCCGGAAGGAGCGGCCCTGAGGTGAGGTGATCTCGAGGGGCTTGATGTCGGTGCGGGCCGGACCGACCTGTTGGGGCAGGTAGTTGCCGGTTTGCTGCGGAACGGGGATGAGGCCGTTGTCCTCGATCTCGACGACCTCACCGTTGTTGAGGTCATAGATGATGATCAGGCCCTCGGCCGGGTGCGCGTAGGGGCTGTCGTCCGGGTCGAGCCGGGTAAAGACGAGGGCGCGCATCAGGCGGCGACCCTGGTCATCCTTGCCGAAATAGCCGGCCGACCACGGCTCGATACACACCAGGTCCAGGTTGGTCAGCCCGCGGCTGGCCAGGGCTTCGACGACGCGGGGATCGCGTTTGCAGTTGACCTCACATTCCTCGAACTCGTCGAGCATGATCGGCGGCTGCGCGCCGGACGGCAGCTCCACCCACCGCTCGAGGCTCTCGTTCTCGAGGTCGACGGTGGCCTCGTAGCCGTATCCAGTGGACCGGTCGATCAGCACGGCGCTGGCCTCGCGGCGAATCTGCGAGAGGTCACCCCGCAGTGCCTTCTTCGACGGTTCCTTCAACTCCACCTGCACGAACCGGAAGCTGTCCGCCTGCGCCTGCGTGCTCTTCAGCACCGACACCGCCTTCGAGATTTCGTCCCGGCTGAGGGGGTCGAGGGGATGTGTTCCCGGGGCGGCGACCGTGCGATCGATTTCCTGAATGGACATGGGTGTCTCGCTCCTTGGGCATGGTTCGGCCACGCGTCGACATCACGAAGAGGCGCCCTCGATGGTGGGCATTTTCCGGGTGGCACGGTGGCCGGGTCGGTTCATGAATCGATCGGTGGAGATGTCTGCGTAGATCACGGGCTTTCGCTTAGCGATGTGATCGGTCGCCGACGCCTTCGAGGTGTCCCTGAAGAGAAACCTGCCAGGGTGCGGTCAACCGTTCACAGAAAGAACCGTAACGCTGCTTTGTGATTGGGAGCACACGCCGGAGAGAACGAAGGTGAGAACTTCGTGCCGGAAAATTCTCTAGCTGGTTAACATGGATGAAACCTTCTCGTCATGTATCGGAAATGGATGGATTCGACGCTGGGCGTGACATCGATCACCACCCAGGGCCGCGTGCAGCTGCTGACCAGGCGACTTCGCTGCTTCTTTCAGAGATGAGCGTGCGGAACATGACGACTTCACCGCACAAGCGGGCGCTGGTCGCGGCGCAGTCACCCGTGCAGGGGTTGCCGCGCCGGCAGCTGCCCTTCATACCGGTATTTGCCCAGTCCGTCGCGGCGGTCGCGCCGTCGGGTGCGGCGGCAGTGATCCCGGTGCTGGTGATCGGCACCGCCGGCGGGGGCGGCGCGCTCGCCGCCTTCGTGTGCGCGGCCGTGGTCATCCTGCTCGTCTCGGCGTGCCTACGGCCGATGGCACAGCGGATGGCCTCGGTCGGCGGAATCTACAGCTATACCGCCCGCGGCCTCGGTCCGACCGCCGCCGTTCCGACCGGCTGGTCCGCGATCGTCGGATATGCAACGGTCGGCATGGCCGGCCTGCTCGCCGTCGGCACCTACCTCTCGCACATCGCCGTCACCACCGGGTTGGC
>SEEV01000268.1 GCA_004211695.1 Rhodococcus sp. (in: high G+C Gram-positive bacteria) | reverse complement strand
TGCACCAAGGCGTTCCCGGGATGGCACCCCCACCGGCCGGGGCGGCGCCCGCCCCGCTGCCCGCCGCCACCGCGGACCGCGCCCGCGACGTCTTCGATCAGATCCGCGGCCCGGACGGCAACGGCTGGAATCAGCTCGGGAACCGGTCGATCGTCGACGCCATCGCCGCGATCGCCCACCAGCTCGGGGTGCCCGGGTACTGACCAAACGGTCCTCGGAACCACCAGCACGCCGCCGGACCGTGGGACGTGATCGGGTTCCCGTGAACGACGGACGCATGATTTCCGAAATCGCGTCGCCGACGGGGCGAACTTCTTTTTAGGCCCGTCACCGCGGACACGTCGTCACCCACGTCCGGGTGAGCGCACCCACGACGGCGGACCCGCCCGCCCGACCGCGCATGTCGGCGCCGCGCCGGAACTCGATGGAGCGCTGGATCTCCGTCGAGTTGCAGCACCCGGCCGCCGCCAACTGATTCCGCGTCGCGCTGTGTCCGAGATGCCGGGAACGCGTTGACGATCAGGGCCAAGACCGGCACCCCGACGAGCACCGCTGCGATCCGTCACGTCACCGCGCGGAACCCACTGAACTCAGCCCTGCGTGAGCCGGGCTACCAGGTCGACGTAGCCCTGCTTGGCATCGGCGCTGCTCGTCCCCGCCAACGTGGCCCAGGCGTCGTACTTGGCGCGGTTGACCATGTCGAGCCGACCGGGCCGCTTGCCGTCGACGTCACCCTTCGACCACTGCTTGAACAGCGCGTACAGCCGCAGCAGCTCATCGTTGCCCGGCCGCGAGGTGAGCTTGTTGACGTTCTCCTGGGCATCGGCAAACGCCTGATCCAGCTCTGACATGGGCACCCCTGGCTCTCGGACGGACGATTCGACGCAAATCGTAACGCCCGGAGCCGATGACGCCGGATCCGTGCCCCCGGAGTCTGCGGCGCGCGATCGTGTCGGGGCGGAGCGAGCAACCGCGACGTACTGTGGGCCCGAGCACCTCGTCGGCCGACAGGGGAGAACGCCCATGCGCACCTTCGTTCATCTGGTCCTGTTCGCGTGCGCCGTCGCGGTCGCGGTCGGCGCCTTCCTTCCGATCGTCGGCGAAATCCAGCCGAGTGATGTCGCGCTGGTCGATCTGCGCGAAGGCTTCCCCACCGGGTTCACCTTCGAGCAGGTCGAGAATCAGGCCGTGGTGTTCTACAGGTCGATGACGGCGCCGCTGCTGTTGGCCGCGGTCCTGCTGCTGGCCGCCGCGCTGGGGGGTTCCCGCGGGGCCGGGTGGCTGGGCGTGATCGTGGGGATCGGCACCACCGCGGTGTTCCTGTGGCGGCTCGACGACCGCGTCGGCGACTTCGTCCGCGACAACTACGACACCTTGCTCAGCGGCCGTTGGGGGCTGTACCTCGCCGGTGGCGGCCTGATCATTGCGCTGCTCGCCCTGCTGGTGCCGAAGGAACGACCGACGGCGTGAGCCGACGGCGTGCGTCTGCTGGTCGACGGCACGGTCCACGGGCTGGCCGGCGGGGCCGACTGGGCGGTGACCACCGAACTGCACAAACCTCCAGAACGCGACGGGCGAGCCGGTCGTCGTCGTGGTGACCTGCGCACCCGGCGGCACGGCCGAACGCGGCATTCGCGGGTCTTCGGGCTGTCCGCGGAAGGACGGATCAGGAGGGACGGCACTCCAAGGGATCTGCTCGCGATGGCACTACTGACCGAGTGGGGCCGGTACTACATGCCGATGATGCCCCGCCCGTCTGGCGCGGTCTCATGACCGGGCTCGGAGCGGTGGGAACATCCGTCGATAGGAGGCGAGTCTTGGAGAGGTACCGGCCACCGGAACTTCCCCGGCCGTGGTGACCGGAAACTCCGATCGGACATCTGATGTGACCAGTGCTCGGCAGTGCCTGCCGGGCCGACCCGGGCTCGCGCGTTAGGTGCAGCGACCGACGAGTGTCCGCCCGTGGGCGACCCCGCCCCCGCGGTACCGGACCGACCGGGGGCGGCGAGCCGGGGGAGAGAAGTCACGTCGACCTCACCTTCACGAAACGCCCCGGTTGCTGCACGCGCATACGGTGGGATTCGCGCCCAGCACATTCAACCGGATGGGGCATCCCGCTCATGACGAATCAGAGACCCCGCACCCCGCGGCCCGAGCGCATCCCGAACCCTCGGCCGGACAAGCAACTGTCCACGACCGACATCGCCGGCGTCGTCGAAGCACTCACCGGCCAGCGGCTCCTCCCACGTCCCGGCGCCGAGAACGATCCCCGCCTCCCATGACGGGGCCGCCGCGGCATCGAACACCCCGGCGGCCCACCACATTGCGCGGCCGGTCGGGTCTCGAGCACCGGTCGGTGCCCGGCCGCCGACCCCGACGCTCGGGACGACGGCTCGCGATAAGTTCGCGCCCCTCGGCCGAGAGCATGACCGTGGTCAGGGTCGTGACCGTGCTGGCGGGGGTGGTCTGCCTGGCGTTGGGTGCGGTGTCCGGTGTCGCATTGATGGTCGCGACCGATACGTTGACCACCCCGGGCATGGTCGTGGTCGCGGTGACCACTGCCGGATTCCTCTCGGCGGGTGCGGTGTTGGTTGCTCGCGCCCGCTCTCCTCGGCCGGAGAAATCCGCCGCGGGTAAGGCCCGTCACCGCCGCCGCGTTTCCGATGCCCCCACCGATCAGACGAAGTAGGCATCCGTGACCGAAGTACCGGTCGACGACTCGTCCCGGCCTTCCCCGCGCCGGTACACACTACCGAATGTGTCAGCTCGGTGCACCAACCATTCTTGATGAGCGCCGTTCGCTTTACCGGGTCGGAAGCGCCACCGTCGCACCGTCATCCGCGACGCGCCGAATCAGGCAGTTGCGTGTCGGTGCCGGAAAGTACCCGGCACGAATGGCCCCGGGTCACGCCAGGCGGTCTGTAGCGTGCTGGTGAGGTCCGGAGTGGTCGCTGTGTGGGGACGAAACGTGAGGGGCGGGGAGAGCCGTGGCCGACGTGATCTTTCGGGGTGTACGGGTCTTCGACGGCCGTGCTTCGGTGTTGTCGGAGCCGTGCGACGTGCGGGTGACCGGCTCTCTGATCGAGAGCATCGTCCCGGTCGGGTCGGCGGCGGATGCGCCGGCGCCGGGCGTCGAGGTGTTCGACGGTGCCGGCCGGGTGTTGATGCCGGGTCTGATCGATGCGCATTGGCATGCCGCGCTGGCGGCGGTGCCGGTCGCGGTGGCGTTGTCGGCGGATCCGGGGTATGTCCAGTTGGTGGCGGCCGGCGAGGCGGAGCGCACCTTGTTGCGTGGCTTCACCACCGTCCGGGACGCCGGCGGTCCGACGTTCGGGTTGAAGCGGGCGATCGACGAGGGGGTGACCAGGGGTCCGCGCATCTATCCGTCGGGGGCGTTCGTGTCGCAGACGGCCGGTCACGGCGACTTCCGCCAGCGCTACGAGGTGCCGCGGGCTCCCTGCGCCCATCTCAGCCACGGCGAGGTGATCGGGGCGGCCGCCATCGCCGATGGTGTCGATGCGGTTCTGCGGGCGGTTCGGGAGCAGTTGATGTTGGGCGCGTCGCAGATCAAGGTAATGGCGGGTGGCGGGGTGGCGTCGCCCTACGACCCGATCGATGTCACGCAGTACACGCCGGCGGAGATGCGGGCCGCGGTCGAGGCGGCGGAGAACTGGGGCACGTACGTGCTGGTGCACGCCTACACGCCCAGGGCGATCCGCCGGGCCGTCGAGGCCGGTGTCCGGTGCATCGAGCACGGTCACCTCGTCGACGAGGAGACCGTCGCGATGATGGCCGAGTCCGGGGTGTGGTGGTGCATGCAGCCGTTCCTGGACGACGAGGACGCCCTCGTCCAGCCCGGCCCGGCGGGGCGGGCGAAGCAGCTCGCGGTGTCGGCGGGCACGGATCGGGCGTACGAGCTGGCCCGCAAGCACGGGGTCAAGCTGGCGTGGGGAACCGACCTGTTGTTCGATGCGGCGTCGGCCGCGAAGCAGGGCAAGCAGTTGGCCAAGATGACCCGGTGGTTCTCCCCGGCCGAGGTGCTGTCGATGGCCACGGCGGCGAACGCCGAGCTGGTCGCGATGTCCGGGCCCCGCAACCCGTATCCGGGCCGGCTCGGCGTCGTCGAGGAAGGAGCACTCGCCGATCTGCTGCTCGTCGACGGCGACCCGCTCACCGATCTCGGGCTGCTGGCGGATCCGGACCGCTCGCTCGTCGTCGTCATGAAGGACGGCTTTGTCCACAAGGACACGCTCGACGAGCGGGCATAGCCGACCCGGGCGCTGGACGAGGGTCGGGTCGCGGGCTGCGCGCGGCGACCCGCGTGGGAAGCGGATGCCCGGTGCTGCTGCCGCTGCGCAGGAACGGTCCTGACCGACTCCACCGAGCCCGACGGGCGGGCCGTCCACCGGCGGCGACACGCTCCCCGCCGTGGCCGGTGATCGTCCCCGCAGCGCGCACCGGATATCCGGACCCGGTATCGACTGTGCAGCGAACCCGGATCGCGAACTCGCCCGGTGCGTCGGATCGGGTGTCGAGGACCGCGTAGTGGGTGGTCGAGGACTGTCGCCGCCCACGCACCCGAACGCCGGGTCGGACGACAGCCGGCCCGACCGGCGGTGTCGGCCCGGCCGGTGGGACATGCGACCGGGTGGCGCCGGGTGAGCGTGCTCCGGTACAACTAAACAGGGAGATCGGTTTGTGATGTGAACCACATCCAAACGTGATCTGACGCCACGGTTACCTCGACGTGAACAACGGTTCCGGGGAGGGCCGGACCGCACCCGACGGGGCGGTCCGGATCCGGAACGAGAAGGAGATTTGTTGCTCATGTTGTTGCCGATGGCGCCCACCGATGCGCTGTTTCTGCTCGGCGAGTCCCGCGAGCACCCGATGCACCGTCGGTGCGCTGGCCCTGTTCACCCCACCCGACGGGGCGTCGGCGGCGGATGTGCGGGCGATGTTCGAGGACGCCCTCACCCGGGGCGCGGTGGCATCCTGGCTGCGTAAACGGCCCCGGCGGTCGGTGACCACCGGGGGCCAGTGGGGCTGGGACACCGTGCACGAGGAGGCGGTGGATCTGGGGCACCACGTGCGGGTCGACGCGGTGCCGCGGCCCGGGGGCCTCGCCGAGCTGACAACGTTGGTGTCCCGGTTGCACGCGACGCTGCTCGACCGCAGCCGCCCGCTGTGGGAGATGCACCTGATCGAGGGGCTCGCCGACGGCCGGTTCGCGGTGTACACCAAGATCCACCACGCCCTCGCCGACGGGGTCACCGGGATGACGCGGCTGCGCCGCTCCCTGACCGAGGACCCGGACCAGCGGGGCATGCCCGCCCCCTGGCAGCCGCAGACCCGGCTCCGCGCGGCCGCGGCCCCGGAGGCCTCGGATGCCGGTGCCGGCGGCGCCGGCCCGGTCGGCACCGGGCTGCCCGCGGCGGTGTGGACCGCCGCCCGCGCCGCCGCCGGTGAGGTCGCCGGCCTGGTGCCCGCCCTGGCCGGCACCGTGGACCGGGCGGTGCGCCGCGGGGGCGGCCCGCTCACCCTGACCGCACCGCACACCCCGCTGAACGTGCCGATCGGCGGGGCCCGCACCTTCGCCGCCCGCAGCTGGCCGCTGGAGCGGCTCCGGCTGGTCGCCAAGCACGCCGACGCCACCATCAACGACGTCATCCTGGCGATGTGCTCCGGCGCGCTGCGCACCCTCCTGGCCGAGCTCGGCGCCCTGCCCACCGATCCGCTCGTCGCCATGGTCCCGGTCTCGCTGCGCGGCGAGCAGCACGAGAGCGGCGGCAACAAGATCGGGACCCTGATGTGCAACCTCGGCACCCACCTGCCCGACCCGGGCCACCGGCTGCAGGTGGTGCGCACCGGCATGCGCGAGGGCAAGGCGGCAATGGCAACGCTGAACCACACCCAGAACCTGGCGATGAGCGCCCTCGGCGCGGCCCCCTCGCCGTGAGCATGCTCCTCGGCCGCAGCGGGCCGATCCGGCCCCCGAACGTGCTCATCTCCAACGTGCCCGGACCCGACGCCCCGCTGTACTGGAACGGCGCCCGCCTCGACGCGCTGTACCCGCTGTCCATCCCGGTCGACGGGCAGGGCCTGAACATCACCGCCACCAGCACCGACGACCAGATCGCGTTCGGGCTGACCGGCTGCCGGCGGACGGTGCCCGACCTGCACCCGATGCTCGACCACCTCGGCGACGAACTCGGCGCCCTCGAACGGGCCGTCGGCCTGTAGGACCACACCCCACCGTCCCAACAGGTCACGCGGGGGAGAAGGACCACCACGGCATGCACCCCGAGCACACCACCTGTCGCCGGATCACCGTTCCCTCCGGCGGCGCACGGACGCGGCGATCGCCGTCGCCGCGACCGTGCCGATCCGACCCGCTTTTCCGCCGCACTCGGACCAATCCCGACACGAAGGCAGATCCCGATGAGCACCCACGTCACCGCATCTCCCCGCCCCGCCCGGCGTCCGGGGTCGATCAGCACGGCCGAGATCAAGGCTCGCATCGAGGCGATGTTCGCCGACGACCACCCCCAGCCGCAGGCCGAACCTGGAACCCGGCCCGTCCCGCGCTGACCACGGCGACACCGCCGAGAACGATGGACCAGGAAGCTCACGTGCCGGGCCGAGATCTCGGCCCGGACGGCGCGACCACATCCCGAACCGGGTCTCGACGTGAACTCCCACCGGGAAGTGTCCGACGGACGGCAGCATGAGACCGGGCCGACCGGGTTCGGGCCGGCCCGGTTCCGGTTCCTGGACGCCGTCGGTACCGTGCCCGGTGGGCATTGAAAACCGTTGGACAAGAGTGTCATACGGGCCTAGTTGACATGATATAGGCTATCAATAATCCGAATAGCGTTGCGCAACAACCATTCGCGAAAGCCGGTGCCGGCTCACCTCGCCTGCTCGAGATGCCTGGTTCCTGAGGTCGAGCCTCGGCCGGAGTTGCTCGGCGGTCTGATCTCCGTCGCGATCGGCTGGTCCCGTATCAGCGTGTGGTCGGCAGGATGCGGATCTCCCACGAAGGGCCTTTCTGTTCGGTGGCGCCCTCGCGGTCATCACCGGGGGAATCATCGTGTTCGAGCGATGGATTGGTTCGGCCGGAGCAAGATGGGTTGCCCGACCCGCCTCAAAATCGTTTCCGAGACATCGATTCGCGAGACACTGTCCCACGACGCCGGTTGCCGGTGCGGGCCAGGAAATCGACGGGGCGTCATCGGCCCGGCCATCTCTACCCTTCCGGTGTTCCCGTTCGGCCGGCGGCTCATGTGGAGCCCTGCTGGAGCACATCGAGAGCTAAGGCGGCTCGAAGCCTGGCGGTGGCCCACGAGGAGGAGATGGCCGAGAAGATCATGGCCGGACCTGGGAAGGCCGTGCCTGGGGAATCGACCGCGGGGTCCGTCCGTTACCGGGATTTCTGCGCGGCGGCCGCGGTGGCCGGGTGGACGGCGATCAGACCGAGCCCGGCCCGGCGTTTGCAGAGCTTCGCGAGTTCTCCGTATGCGGCCTTGCCCAGCAACTCGGTGAGCTCGGCCGCGTAGGACTGCCAGACGGCTTTGCTCCCCACGTGGGCGTCGGGGGAGCCGGAGCAGTACCAGTCCAGGTCGGCGCCGCCTTCGCCCCAGCCGCGGCGGTCGTACTCGGTGATGGTGGTCTTGAGGATCTGTTCGCCGTCGGGGCGTTCGACCCATTCCTGGGTGCGGCGGATCGGGAGCTGCCAGCACACGTCGGGCTTGACCTCGAGGGGTTCGATTCCGCGTTTGAGGGCCATCGAGTGCAGCGCGCAGCCGATGCCGCCCTCGAAGCCGGGCCGATTGAAGCCGGGCCGATTGAGGAAGATGCAGGCGCCCTGGTAGCGGCGGGTGCGCAGCGCGGGCTCGTCCTCGAGGTCGTCCTCCTCGATGTAGCCCTTCTTTCCGAGGCCCGTGTCCATGAACTGCCAGTCGTCGGGTGTGAGCATCTTTACGGATTCGTTCAGTCGCTCGAGGTCCTCCTGGTCGGAGAGGAACGCGCCGTGGGAGCAGCAGCCGTCGTCGGGCCGGCCGGCGATGATGCCCTGGCAGGCGGGGGTGCCGAACACGCAGGTCCACTGGGAGAGCAACCACGTCATGTCCGCGGCGATGGGGTGCTCGGCGTTGTCGGGATCGAGGAATTCGACCCATTCCCGAGCGAAGTCGAGGGGAACCTCGGGGCTGGGCGTCATCTTGTGTGCACGCCCTGCTTTACGTGCTGTCACAAGTCCCGACGGTAGACCCGGTACCGGTCATGTGCGCCTAGGGGTTCCGGAGGATCGTCGGGTGGACTGCCCGGATGGCGATCGGATCTCGACGACCGGCTCGTCGCCGGTGTCGAGTTTTACACGATCCGGGTCGACCTGGAATTTGGGCCGACTCAGGATCAGGGCCGTGCCGACGGTGGCGGCGACCAGCGGTCATTGTTTCACCGGGCCGACGCGGCCCCGGCCAGGGGAACGACCCTCGGGGCTTCCCGGACGAACCCGGCATAACGAACCGAATGGTTTGTGCTACAACGGCAGTCGTCCGTGCTTTCGGGATAACGATCATTCGGATCGTCGACAGGTGGACGTTGCCCGTTCATCCGACGTTGCCCCCGAACGCACGCGATGACGGAGGCGGGCCTTCGGTCCCCAAACGGAGGAGCCTCGGTATCCGTAGCTGTGGTCTGCGACCGACCGTGGGGCTAGATGCCGTCCTTTCGAGTTGCTACACCCACGAGACGCGTCTGAGCGATGATCGTAGTGTGGTGGAACCGAGAAACCCGGGACCTCGGAACCGTGGAAGGTTGACGCCAATCGAGCTGCGCCGGCGGTTCGGGTGGAGCCTGTCTCTGGCCGGCGCAGCGTGCGTGCTGGTATTTTTAGTCGGGCAGTGGGGTGACTTGACCACCGGCCAGGGGGTAGTCATCGGTGTCCTCGGCGCGGCCCTCGTGGTCGCCTCCGGGGTCCACCGGACCCTGCTCAGCACCGACCGCGCTGCCGCCGCGGCACTGCGCCAGGCCGAGGATGTGGCCGAGACCGAGAAGGCGAACGCCGATCGGATTCTGGGCGAGCTGAAGTTGGCGCGAGAACAGGCGCATCATCGCGAGACGGAACGGGATCTGCGAGCTCGGTTCACCCTCGCGGCATCGCAATTGGCTGACCCCTCTGGCCCGGTGCGACTGGCGGGCGTTTTTGCGATGGCATCTCTGGCTGCTAGCGGACATGCCAACCTCCCTGTAGACGGACACGTTCGTCCCCGCTGACGGACAGCTGATCTCCCTGTCGATGAACAAGGGGCCGGCGGTGTGTCGGTCCTGACACAGGCGTCC
>SEEV01000267.1 GCA_004211695.1 Rhodococcus sp. (in: high G+C Gram-positive bacteria) | reverse complement strand
GGCTACTACGAAGCCGGTCCGCATCCGTGGGCGTCCCGCGACTGATCGCGATGCGGCGGGCCGCGAAACCGGGTCGGAGGCAGACAAGTAGCCTTTTGCCTCATGGCTGAGTTTGTCACCCTCGAGGTATCCGAAGGCATCGGCACGATCCGGCTTGCGCGCCCCCCGATGAACGCCCTGAACCGTCAGGTTCAGCAGGAGTTGCGGGCAGCGGCGCGGGAGGCGACCGTCAACGCTGACGTGAAGGCCGTCATCGTCTACGGCGGTGAGAAGGTCTTCGCCGCGGGCGCGGACGTCAAGGAAATGTCCGAGATGGACTTCGGGCAGATGGCCGACGTGATCGGCGACCTGCAGTCCGACCTCGCGGCGGTGTCCGAGATCCCGAAGCCCACCGTCGCCGCCATCACGGGATACGCGCTCGGCGGCGGCCTCGAGGTCGCGCTGTCGGCGGACCGGCGCATCGCGGGCGACAATGCCAAGCTCGGCGTGCCGGAGATCCTGCTCGGTGTCATTCCCGGCGGCGGGGGAACCCAGCGCCTCGCCCGGCTGGTCGGACCGTCCAAGGCGAAGGACCTGCTATTCACCGGACGGTTCGTCGACGCCGAGGAGGCGCTCGCGATCGGTCTGGTCGACGAGGTGGTGGCGCCGGACGACGTGTACGAGGCGGCGCGCACATGGGCGTCGCAGTTCACGAAGGGCGCGCCCCGCGCGCTCGCCGCGGCGAAGGCTGCCGTCGACCACGGTCTGGACGTGGATCTGGGTACCGGGCTCGCGGTGGAGCGCCAGCTGTTCACCTCGCTGTTCGCCACCCGGGACCGCACGATCGGGATGGAATCGTTCATCGAGAACGGCCCAGGTAAGGCTCAGTTCACGGGCGAGTAGTCTGGAGCCCGAAACTAGAACCTGTTCACTCTTACCAGCGAGTAGGATTTGCCGCATGACTGCAAGCGCCCACGACGACCCCGCTCCTCATCCGCACGCCACCGCCGAAGAGGTCGAGGCTGCGCTCAAGGACACCAAACTCGCCCAGGTGCTCTACCACGACTGGGAAGCCGAGACGTACGACGAGAAGTGGTCGATCTCGTACGACGAGCGGTGCATCGACTACGCACGCGGACGTTTCGACGCCGTCGCCGGCGATCAGCCGCTGCCCTACGAGCGGGCGCTCGAACTGGGCTGCGGCACCGGATTCTTCCTCCTCAACCTGATGCAGGGTGGGGTCGCGAAGACCGGTTCGGTCACCGACCTCTCGCCCGGCATGGTGAAGGTCGCGCTGCGCAACGCCGAGGGCCTGGGATTGTCCGTCGACGGCCGGGTGGCCGACGCCGAGACCATCCCGTACGAGGACGGCACGTTCGACCTCGTCGTGGGTCACGCGGTCCTGCATCACATCCCGGACGTCGAGCAGTCGCTGCGCGAGGTCCTGCGGGTCCTGAAGCCGGGCGGGCGTTTCGTGTTCGCCGGTGAGCCGACCACGATCGGAAACTTCTACGCCCGCTGGCTCGGCCGCGCGACGTGGGAGGCCACCACCCGGGTCACCAAGTTGCCGTTCCTCGCCGACTGGCGTCGCCCGCAGGCGGAACTGGACGAGTCCTCGCGCGCGGCCGCGCTCGAGGCCGTCGTCGACCTCCACACGTTCGATCCGAGCGACCTCGAGAAAATCGCGAAGTCGGCAGGCGCCGAGCAGGTTCACGCGGCCACCGAGGAATTCGCCGCCGCCCTGCTCGGGTGGCCCGTCCGCACGTTCGAGGCCGCCGTGCCGCCGGAGAAGCTGGGCTGGGGCTGGGGGCGTTTCGCGTTCACCGGATGGAAGACACTCAGCTGGGTCGACGAGAAGATTCTCCGGCACGTGGTGCCGCGCGGATTCTTCTACAACGTCATGATCACCGGCGTGAAGCCCGGCAACTGAATTGGGCTATGCGTTCACTCCCGGGGACGTGGAGTTCCTGCAGAGCCCTGAGGGGACAGCAGCTCTCGCGGAGGTGGACGGTTTCGCACTGACCGCGTCTACGCGCCTGGCCGACATCGGCCGGGCGCGTACGCTTTTCGGCTCGCACGTCGCGTTGCTGGTCGAGACCGTGCTGCTGCGGCGGAAGGCGGGAGCCAAACTTCCCGGCACCGAGGCCTGGTTCTTCACCGACGACGCACTGCAACAGGCGACGCCGCGTGCGGTCGCCGCGCACCGTGCGACGCGGCTGACGGGTCGGGACGTTCACGACGTCACGTGCTCCATCGGCGCCGAACTGGACGCAGTGGTCGGGACGGCCGCCACGGTGATCGGCAGCGACCTCGACCCGGTCCGGCTCCTCATGGCGCAGCACAACGTGCCCGGGGCGACGGTTCTCCGCGCCGACGCGCTCGTCCCGTGTACCCGCGGCACCGTCGTGCTCGCGGATCCGGCGCGACGGTCCGGCGGCAGGCGCACACACGATCCCGCCGCACTCGAACCGCCGCTACCGGACCTGATCGACGCGTACCGCGGCCGGGATCTCGCGGTGAAATGCGCTCCCGGACTCGATTTCGACCGGCTCGGCTGGGACGGCGAGGTCGAGGTGGTGTCCCTCGACGGCGGCGTGCGCGAGGCGTGCCTGTGGTCGCCGGGACTGTCCGGTGCCGGCGTCACGCGGCGGGCGAGCGTCCTCGGCTCCGACGGAACCGCGTGGACGGTGACGGACGCCGAGGACGACGAGATCCCCGAACGCGCTCCGGGGGAGTGGATCGTCGACCCCGACGGTGCTGTCGTGCGTGCGGGACTGGTGCGGCACTACGCCGCCCGGCACGGACTGTGGCAGCTGGATCCCCGGATCGCCTATCTCACCGGTGATTCGGTTCCCGAAGGCGTGCGGGGCTTCCGCATCCTCGACCAGGTGAAGTACTCGGAGAAGTCGCTGCGGCAGGAACTGGCCCGTCACGACTGCGGTGTGGTGGAGATCCTGGTGCGCGGCGTCGACGTCGATCCGGCGATTCTGCGACCCAAACTGAAATTGCGCGGAAGCCGTTCGCTCAGTGTGGTGATCACGCGGATCGGCCGCGCGGGAGTGGCCTTCATCTGCGCTTCGCGCCCGTGAGTACTTGTTAACCGCCCGCGGTTGACAAGTACTCACGGGTCAGCGGAGGACGAACAGTTCCCCGAGCAGGGTCGGTGTGAGGACTTCACCCTTCGGCCCGATGGACGTACCGACCGTGAACCCCTTCGCCCCGGGCAGGGTGTCCTGATCGAGGGTTTCGCCGGTGCCGGTGTCGAACGTGAGCATCGCCAGTCCGTCCGTTCCCTCGCGGACCACCGCGTACCCGGTGGAACCGGCCGTCTGCGCCGGGACACCGAGCTGCAGCAGATCCTTGCGCTCCCAGACCAGTTCGGCGTGATCGCCCTTGTCCTGCAGCGCCAGGAGGTGGCCGTCGGGTCCGCCCGCGGGGATGATCAGACCGTCCGCGGACGTCGACGGGCTACCGGCTGCGGCGTATCCGATGTCGTGACTCCACTTCGGATCACCGGTCGCAGAATCGATCGCCCACAACGTGCCCCAGTTGTCGTTGGCGTAGACGACGGAGCCGTCAGCCGATAGGTCGGGGCTGGACGCGCTGCCGCCCGGCAGGGTGTCGCTGGACCATTCCTGGGTGATCGCGGGGTTGTCGCCGCCGGAGTACTTCATCGCGACGAGTTCCGCCTGTGGCGCGCCGGGCGCGAAGAACGTGAAGTAGAACTTGCCGGACTCGAGGTCGATCGCCGGCATGTTGGCCACCGGGCAATCGGGTGAGCCGAAGAAACAGCCGCTCAGGCCTTTGTCGTCGGGAAGGATGTCCACGTTCGCGCCGTCGGCGACCGACGGCGGGGGGATCAGGTCGTACGGCGCCACGACCTTCTGGCCGTTCTGCGTGTTCACGACGTTGATCTGGCCCAGCTGGGTGATGAAGAGGAGGTTGCCGTCGCCGGTGAACTGCGCCGACAGCGGGGTCCCGACCACCGGTGTGCGCCAACGCAGCTGGCCGTATTCGTTGAACGAGTTGATGGCGCCGTTCTCGCCGACGTACACGTTGGCGGCGCCGTCGACGATCGGTGTGGACGCCACGACGCCGGGTGCGAGTTGACGGCACCAGCGCTTGCGTCCGCTGTCCATCTGGAAGGAGAAGAGGTTGCAGCCCTTCTCGGTGCGGGCGGTGATGAAGATCTGGCCGCTGGCGGCGACGGACGCATAGTTCGCCACCGGACCGCCGAGCGGACGCGACCAGGCGAAGGAGATGTCGCGGGAACCGGTGACGGGGCTGGTGTCGCTGTTGCGGGCGTCGGCGTGCATGCCGGGCCACCCGCCTGCGGAGAAGATGTCGTCGACCTGCGTTCCGCTGCTGCAGCCGCCGAGAACGACAGCCGAGATCGTCGCCAGCGCCAGTACTGACGAACGTAGGACCCGCCGCATTACATCTCCTCGTCTTCGATAACGCTCGGCCCAGAGACTATCCCGCCGACGCCGCTTCGATCGGCACACCCCGATGCCGGTGTCGGCGTCCGGACACACCCGGACAGGGATGCCGGGCGTGAACGTAGGCTGACAGGTTATGACGAGCATGTGGGGCGCACCGTTGCGTACGAGGTGGCGAGGATCCCGGCGGAGTGACAGCGAGCAGGCCCGCTTCCTGACACGCGATTCGCTGCGGTGGGTGCTGGCGAACAAGGCGTACACGCCGTGGTACCTCGTGCGGTACTACCGCCTCGCGAAGTTCAAGCTGGCCAACCCGCACGTGATCCTGCGCGGCATGGTGTTCCTCGGCAAGCGGGTGGAGATCCATTCGACCCCCGACCTGTCGCGGCTCGAGATCGGCCGCTGGGTGCATATCGGCGACGGCAACGCGATCCGGTGCCACGAGGGGTCCCTGCGTATCGGCGACAAGGTGGTCTTCGGCAAGGACAACGTCGTCAACACGTATCTCGACATCGAGATCGGCGCCTCGACGCTCGTGGCCGACTGGTGCTACATCACCGACTTCGACCACCGCATGGACGACGTGAACGTTCCGATCAAGGATCAGGGCATCGTGAAGGGCCCCGTCCGCATCGGGCCCGACACGTGGGTGGCGGCCAAGGTCACGGTTCTCCGCAACACGCGGGTGGGGCGGGGCTGCGTCCTCGGCGCGCACGCCGTCGTGAAGGGCGACATCCCGGACTTCAGCATCGCCGTCGGCTCACCCGCCAAGGTGGTGAAGAACCGCAAGGCCGAGTGGGAAGCCGGCGCGTCCGAGCGGGCCAAGTACATTGCGGCCCTCGAAGACATCGCCCGCAAGAAGGCGGCGCAGGAGAACTGACCACGGTGACCGAGGCGAATGCACCGTTCGGCGTATCCGAAGCGCCGGAGGATACATTCGCCCCGGGTCAGCGGCCGGGCAGCGGACGCTCGGGAATCACGGGCCTCGCCAGCGGGTGCCGCACACGGCGTTTGGCGCCCGCGTAGACGTGGACGGTGTCCTCGGCCACCTTGTGCCAGTCGAAGTCGGCGGTCAGACGGTCACGGGCGGCCACCGCGCGCTGCTGCGCCGCGGCCGGGTCGTCGAGGACCTCCCGGACCGCGGACGTGAGTCCGGTGACGTCGCCCGGCTGGAACGACATGCCGGTCTCCCCGTCGACGACCGCTTCACCGAGGCCGCCGGCGGTGGACGCGACGAGGGGGGTTCCGGAGGCGGCGGCCTCGAGCGCGATGATGCCGAACGGTTCGTACCGGCTGGGCAGGACGATGGCGTCGGCGCCGTGGAGCCAGCCGAGCAGTTCGATGTGGTCGAGGTTGCCGAGGAAGTTCACGGCGCGGGCCACCCGGTGAGTGCGGGCCTGCTGATACAGCCAGGTGAACTGGGTGCCCTCCCCGGCGATCGACAGGGTCGTTCCGGGGTGGCTGCGGCGGATGCGGGGGAGTGCGGCGATGGCGTCCTGCACGCCCTTCTCGTATTCGAGGCGTCCGACGAACAGCAACTTGGGGGGCCCGGACCGCGGCGCGCGCTCACGGAAATTCCAGGTGGTGAGGTCGATTCCGTTGCGGATCACCGTGATCGGCGGGAGCTGCGGACCGTAGAGTGTGGTCACCTCCTCCTCCATCGACGCGGAACACGTGATGAGGGCATCGGATTCGTTGGCCAGCCACCATTCCACGGAATGCACCTGGCGGTTGATCCGGCCGGACACCCAGCCGCTGTGCCGCCCGGCCTCGGTGGCATGCAGCGTGGAAACCAGAGGGACGTCGTAGAATTCGGCCAGCGCGATGGCGGGGTGTGCCACGAGCCAGTCGTGGGCGTGCACCACGTCCGGCTGCCACCCCTCCCCGACACCCGGCTTGTGCAGGGCGACACCGGCCCGCACCATCGCGTGTCCCATCGCGAGTGTCCACGCCAGCATGTCCTCGCCGAACACGAAATGGGCGGGGTCCTCGGCGACGGCGACCACCAGGACGCCGTCCTCGATGTGCGTGACGGTGGGGTGGGTGGAGGCGTCGGTGCCCGACGGCCGGCGCGACAGCACCACTACTTCGTGTCCCGCTGCCGCGAGTTCGGTCGCGAGGTGGTGCACGTGGCGGCCGAGTCCGCCGACCACGACGGGTGGGTACTCCCACGACACGATCAGAATTTTCACGACGCCCCTCCCTCGGTGTCCGGCAGCCGGTGGTCCCGGGCGGGCAGTCGCCGCGCGTCGAGCCCGGGGAACAGGCCGTCGGCGCGGTTCCATCCTTCCGCGAGCCGGGTCGCCGCCGCGTCCTTGCCCGCTGCGGCCGCGGCGGCGATCTCGCGGGTGGCGTGCGCGTGCTTGTGTGCCCGTTCGCGGGCGTATCCGGCCGCCGAGTCCTTGCTCACCATGAATGCCCAGTCGCTCGACACCGTCATGAGTGCCTCGCGCAGGATCTGATCGTTCACGCGGTTCCGGAGCGCGGGACGTCCCGGTGCGGTGTCGGCGTCGCGGGACTTGTCGACGGTGTCGAGTGCGGTCCCGACCACCTCGGCGTTGAGTTGCACCAGGTCGGAGACCTGGTCACCGGCCCAGACCCGCCAGTCCTTGCCGGATCCCCACGACGAGTTCTCGAGTTCGACGGGTTCGCCGACGTAGCCCTGCCGCCGGGCGTCGTCGAGGGTGCCGACCCGCACTCCGGCCTCGGGCAGCGCGCGCAGCACCTTCTCGAGCCATTCGGGGCCCTCGTGCCACCAGTGCCCGAACAGTTCCGTGTCGAACGCGGCGACCACGAGCGCGGGACGTCCGATGCGCCCGGACTCGTCGCGCAGCCGCCTGCGGACGGTGCCGACGAAGTCGGCCACGTGCCGGTCGACCGCGGCCGTCGCGAGTTCGGGGTCGTACGGCGCCTTGTCGGCGGAGTCGACGGTGCGGCCGGTGACCCGGGCGGGTTTGAGACCGGTGGCATGGTCGTAGGTGTGGAAGTCTCGGTAGGCGCCGTGCCCGGGATAGCCGGACTTCGGCGACCACACGCGGTAGCTGACCTTCAGATCGCGCCCGAAACAGACGACGTCGGACTCGCGGACCGGCCGGCCGAGCGACGTGTCGCCGCGCAGCGCGGGACCGTCGACCATGAAATGGCTGACGCCCGCTTCCGCGTATCCGGTCTCCATGCCGGGGGTGTACCCGCATTCGGGCCCCCAGATACCTGTCGGCGTGCAGTTCCATCGCGCGGTGGCGTCGGCGAGTCCCTCGCGGAGGGAGAAGGCGCGCAACCGGGGGTCGAGCAGCGGCTGGAACGGGTGGGCGAGGGGGCCGCCGAGCAGCTCGAACGCCTCACGGTCGAGAAGGTCGCGCAGTACCGGGGAGCCGCCGTGACGCCACCGGAGCTCGAAGTCGGCGAGTGCGGCGGCGGAGGCGCGGTGCTCGCGCGCACCGAGGTCGCGGTGCGCGTCGTCGGGCATCCCGGCAGCCTCGTGTGCCCGGATCTGCCAATTCCCGAGCCAGTGGTGCATTCCGGCGAGGCAGTGCGGATCATCGAGCTGAGCTGCGAGAACGGGGGTGATGCCGAGGGTCAGCAGGTGCGAGCGGCCCTCGTCGGACAGTCGTCGCAACATCGCGGTCAGGGGGAGGTACGAGGCCGCCCACGACTGGTACAGCCACTCCTCGCCCACCGGCCAGCGACCGTGGTTGGCGAGCCAGGGCAGGTGGGAGTGCAGGACCAGGCAGAACATGCCCGGTTCCGTCGCGTCGCCCGCTCCGGTGCGGTTGTCGGATTCGGTCACCGAACAGGATCCTTCACCGCGACGGCCACCAGGTCGAGGCTGTCGTCGATGTCGCCCTTGTGCAGTGCGAAATCGTCGACGGTGATGCCCTCGACGTCGCGGGTCAGTTCTTCGGGCCAGGGCTCACCGGCGAGTGCGCGATCGATCTGCGCGCCGATGAACGAGCCGCCGTGCTTGGCGTCGAGGGCCTTCAGTCGATGGCCGTGATGGACGCCGGTCATGAGGGCCACTGTGAATCCGGCCTCTTCGAGGAGTTCGGTCAGCTCGGCCGCGTCGAGTTCGCGGGTGTGGAACGGATTGAGGGGTGTGTCGCGGCCCGGCGAGAACGTGATCCGATTGGGTGTGCTGACGAGCAGTTCCCCTCCCGGCGTCAGCACCCGGAAGCACTCGCGCAGGAATTGCGCCTGGTCCCACAGGTGTTCGATCACCTGGAAATTGACGACGGTGTCGACTGATTCGTCGCCGAGTGGAAGCTCCGCGAGGTTGCCGTGCAGCATCTCGACGCGGGGGTACCGCACGCGGACGTGTTCGACCGCGGAGATGTCGTAGTCGAGGCCGGTGACGTGCTGCGCCACATCGGCAATCATGTTGGCGCCGTAGCCTTCTCCGGATCCGGCCTCGAGCACCCTGCGTCCCGCGCAACGGGGGAGGAGGTCGCGGTAGACCACCTCGTGGCGCCGGAACCAGTAGTTCTCCTCGGGGATCCCGGGCACGGTCCGCTCGCCCGTGAGGGGCAGGTGCTCGTCTCCGGTCGATGGCAATTGCTCGTGACCGAGCGGGGGCAGCGGTGCGTCCTCGCGGTCGCCGACAAATGATTCGCTCACCGCTGCGAGGTTAGTGCCCACGGCAAGGTCGCTCGTCCAGGTGGTCTACATCACAGGGATGAAATGCGCTTTCGGCCGTTATGGTGAACGAGACTTTCGCGCAAGTTACCGACCGGTAACTTAGCGTGGGGTAATCTGTCGCAGAGCAATCGTGCGACGAAATATCGAAGACGAGAGCTCGGCCCACGCGGAGCAACTCACCACGCAAGAACACACAGGAGGTCGACGAAGACCCATGACGAACATCGTTGTTTTGATCAAGCAGGTCCCCGACACGTGGTCCGAGCGCAAGCTGACCGACGGTGACTACACGCTTGA
>SEEV01000738.1 GCA_004211695.1 Rhodococcus sp. (in: high G+C Gram-positive bacteria) | reverse complement strand
ACCGTGAACAGGTCGCCCGGACCGCTGCTGGTGATCACGTTCGGCACGATGCGTGAATCGGAGCAGGTGAGGAACAACGAGTCGGGGCGCTGTCCGTCCCGCAGTTCGTCGAGGTGCGGCTGCAGCTGTGCCGCGTTCCGCCGGTGGTATTCCGACACTCCCGCGAGGACCGGTCGAAGTGCCGCCGGTGTGGTGGTGTTCTCGTCGGTGTCGGTGTGCCGCGGCTGCCAGCTCTTCCACGGGGCGAACCCGCGGGGGCTCGCCACCCCGATGCCGCGCCGCGGCGGCGACGCACCGACCTCGTCCATGTCGACGGGACCGAGCGCGTCGATCACGACCGTTCCGCCCTTGTTCTCGTGGTGCCGCTTCCAGTCGTCGATCGCTTCGAACATGGCGTGGTCGAGGAAGTCGACCGCCAGTTCCACGGTGACGTGGGCACCCTCGGGCACCTTCGCGAGGAGTCCGGTCAGTGCGGGCATGGACAGGAAGCTGCACGACCCCTCGACGGTCACGCGCCACAGCCCGGAGTCTTCGGAGCCGACCGGCTCGGCTCGCATCTTGGGATGGATGACGCGCCACAGCAGCAGGACCACTGCGAGTGCGAGACCGATGATGACGCCCTCGAGGAGGTTGAGGAAGACGACGCCGCCGACGGTCACGCCGTACACCCACAGGTCGCCGGTGCGCCGCGCGGTACGCAAGTGGGCGAGTTTGACGAGCTGGATGCCGATGACGATGAGGAGGCCGGCGAGCGCTGCCATCGGGATCTGCTCGACGAGACCGGTGAGCAGGGCGGCGAAGACGAGGATCCAGACTCCGTGCAGGACGGCGGACGCCCGGGTGCGCGCTCCGGCAGCCACGTTCGTCGAACTGCGCACGATCACACCGGTGACCGGCAGGCCACCGATGAGACCCGAGATCATGTTGGCCGAACCCTGACCGACGAGTTCGCGGTTGAACTCCGAACGCGTCCCGCCGTGCATCTTGTCGACGGCGACCGCGGACAGCAGACTCTCGACGCTGGCGATCAGCGCGACCGTGAGGACACCGGTGGCCACGGCGAGCCACGGCCCGTCCGGCATCGAGGGTAGTGCCACGGCGTCGAACAGGGAGCCGTCCAACGTGATTCGATCGATGTCGAGTGGGAAGACCAGGGACAGAACGGTGGCGGCGACGACGGCGACCAGCGGGCCGGGGAGCACCCGGAGTTTACCGGGGATCTTCTTCCAGAACAGCAGGACGGCGATGACCACCGATCCCACGAGGACGTCGCCGTACCGGGCGGACGTCAGCTGGCCGGGGAGCTGAGTGATGTTCTCGACGGTCGAGCTGTGCGAGCTACCCCCGAGGAGGACGTGAATCTGCTGGAGAGCGATCGTGATTCCGATACCCGCCAGCATGGCGTGGACCACGACCGGCGCGATGGCCAGTGCCGCACGCGCAATTCGGCTGAGCCCGAAGATAATTTGGAGGAGGCCGGCCGCGACGGTGATCGCGCACGTGGTCTGCCAGCCGAAGGTGGCGACCAATTCTGCTACTACCACGGTTAATCCGGCGGCTGGACCGCTGACCTGGAGCGGTGAGCCACCGATCGACCCCGCCACCACACCGCCGACGATGGCGGCAATGAGGCCGGCCATGATCGGCGCGTCGGATGCGATCGCGATCCCGAGCGACAGGGGCAGGGCGACGAGGAAGACCACGAGTGACGCGGGCAGGTCGTATCGCGCGTTATTTCGGAACCTTTCACTGAGGGTCGGTCCGGGGGCGCGGGCACCGGATGGGGGTGCTTTCTCGTTCTCGAGGATCGACATGTCGACACCTTACGGGCGGAGAACGACGAAACGCCCGAAACGGACGTGATCTTGTGGCATGTGTCACTGTGGCAGCACTTTTCGCACAGTTGAATCGAAAACTATTGGACAACAGTCCATTACATGAAACTTAAAGTACACAAAGTTCACCACATCCGTCCTCGCACCGTGAGACGTGCCGGTCACCGCGGGAAACGGTGACCGGCACGG
>SEEV01000737.1 GCA_004211695.1 Rhodococcus sp. (in: high G+C Gram-positive bacteria) | reverse complement strand
CTACGAACCCACCCGCACCGAACAACAGGTCCTCGACGAACTGCGGGGCCGCCATCACAGCCGCGGCGGCCCGGCGGCGAAGTACCAGCTCGAATCGCTTCGCCTCGACAAGCCCAGCGCGGTGAAGCGGGGCGACGTGATCGTCTTCGTCTCGGCCGATGACGAGTGGATTTACGCGCCGGCGGTCGTGGTGTCCGACCCCATGAAGATCCCGCGGTCCGGTGGAGCAGTTCTGTACTTCCTGCGCCTGCGCACCGGCCTGTCCCCGCTCCCCCTCCCCGGCGCCGAGAAGGCGCTCACCGATCTCGGGCACCCGGGCTCACGGTTGCGAACCGACCACTACGTCCGCTCCCCTCGCCTTAGGTCCGCATTGCTAGGGCTGTGGGACCTCTGATCCTCAGCGAGCCTGTGCCAGCGTGAGAGTCAGCTCCGCAGAACCGACAAGCCCGACTGTTGAAACACTAGACGGCACTAGATACCGCGACACTGCTGCGCGCCGCTCGAACTGTGCCGATGCGGTGCTGCCGGCATCACCCCGGGTAGTACTACCTTCCACATCTCGTCGACCCGTTGTTCAAGGTCGGCCCACAACAATCGAGGGACGGTCTGTAAACACGATGGGCGCGTTCCGTTGCGCAATACGCAACCCACAATTGCGATGCTAGCTAGCGTAGCGGAGTTAGCTATCCTGCCTTGTGGTCACGGTCGCGGCGGGTTCCGGAGCACAATTCGTGACGTTGCCATTTCCGCGGCAGCCATCCGGCCGCCGGTGAAGAAAACAGACAACCGTCCAGGCTCGGGCATTTACGTCACAGTGATGAAATTCTGTCCGCTCTCCCCTGCCACCAGGGCCGCGTGAGATGGGTTCGCCAACCGTTCCGCAACTGATCGATACCCGCCCATCCATCCAAAGCGTCGGACCGCGCACTGACAGCCCGCGGCACCGTCGAACGACTCAAGCGGCCACGATGGCATTTGCCGAGACCGGGCTCAACCAGCTCTGACCTTCGTGTGCCGCGCCGACGGCGCTGACGTCCGAAACGACATTGGCCCGAGGGGCGATGTGGAACCGGATCTACTCGCCCACATCGAGATCGAGTGGCTGGATGGGTGTGCCTTCGGCGGATGTCAGCGTCACCAGGTACCCCCGAGGAGACCGCAACTACAACTCGACGGATATACGTTGCTGCATTGTGCGGGCGTGTTGTTGCTTCGCGGTGATGGCTGCCTCGATACGGCAGCGCAGGTTTTCGTCGCTGAGGTGTGGATTGTCGAACCCGGCCACCACCGCCAGCTCTGTTCCGATACGGATGTGCGCAGTCTTATTGACCACCGACCCGTCGTCGCGGCGCGCCAGCTCGCGCCCAGTGGCGATGACCTGAGTCATGGCGTCAACGCGATTGGACGCTTCCCCCGGCGCACCGATGTCCGCTGAGTCTCCAGATCCCAAAACGATACGAACCATTCCACAACCGCTCCCTCATCCACTCTTCTCAGGTGAACTGTGTAAATCACCAGCGTCCAACTTGCAACGCGGCGCTCGCCCACCTGCAATGCGCAAATGATCGCCGACGCTGTTGCGTCCGCGTAGCGGCCCACACGTCCGGTTGTCCGTTGCATCCGAATCGGACGTTGCGTTGCCAATCTCGCACTGTCGGCGTTGCGTTGCAACTCCATCTGGTTGGTCTGCAACGTCGGGCCGTGTTGCGTCAGAGGCGCTGGGTGTTGCGGCGGTTCGGGATTCCCCGGGCGTGGGGTGTGCTTCGTTCTGTTGGTCGGTCGTCTCCCCAGCGAGCCGCGGAGAGTACGGACCGGCGGTCGCCGCCTTGCCGGGGCGTGTGATCAGGGTGTCCCGACCAATGTGTACTGCGGATCGAGCGTTGCCGCATTGCGTCCGTCCGCAATGTCCTCGAGTTCCGGCAACGGGGGCGTCCGGAACCCGGCGTCGACCGCGCGTTGCGCAACCTTGTCGAACCGGCGCATTGCGGTGCTTGCGGCCTTAGCCCGCGTGAGTGTGGCGATCTC
>SEEV01000266.1 GCA_004211695.1 Rhodococcus sp. (in: high G+C Gram-positive bacteria) | reverse complement strand
GATGGAATCGGCATGACCACTGCACCCGACGCACTCGGGCACCCCCCACATACGGGCGAACCGCCCGTAACCCGCATCTATCCGAAGCCGGCGTTGTCGGCTCGCGAAGTCGAGGTTCTGCGGCACTGGTTGCGCGGCGACTCCAAGCTCGCCGTCGCCGCCGACCTCCACATCGCCCTCGGAACGGTCAACACCCACCTGACCCGGATCCGCGAGAAGTACGCGCTGGTCGGGCGCGACGCGTCCACCAAGACGGCACTGCTCGTGCGGGCGCTTCAGGACGGGATCATCACCATCGCCGAACTGTGATGCCTACGCCCGGCGCAGCGCGTCGCGGTCGATCTCGGCCACCGACGTGAGGCCACTCAGCCCCATCGTGAGGTCGAACTCGGCGATCACGTTGGCCGTCGCGTCCCGCGCGCCGGCCTGACCCGCGAGGGCCAGACCGTACAGGTGGGGCCGGCCGAGCGTCACCGCGTCCGCGCCGAGCGCGAGGGCCTTGAAGACGTCTGCTCCCGTGCGGATTCCGCTGTCGAGGAGCAGCGTCAGCCGGCCGTCGACGACGGGCGCGATGTCGACGAGTGCGTCCAGCGAGGACACGCTGCCGTCCACCTGCCGCCCACCGTGATTCGACACGACGATGCCGTCGACCCCGGCATCGAGTGCGCGCCGGGCGTCATCGGGGTGCAGCACGCCCTTCAGGAGGATCGGGAGCGACGTCCGGCTGCGGAGGGTCTCGATGTCGGCCCAGCTCAACGACGGCCGGGAATAGATGTCGAGGAACGTCTCCACGGCGGCCCGCGGCTCCGGCGACCGCAGGTTGTCGAGGAAGCGGCCCGGGAAGCGCCGGGTCATCGACACCAGCGACCGGATCGCGCCGAGCGTCACCTCGACGTCCGGCTTCGTCGCCGCGGCCTTGATCCGGTCGTGCACGATTCTGCGGAACACCGGGTCGGACGTGTACTGCGCGATCCCCTGCCCCTGCGCGAAGGGCAGCGAGCCGAGGTTGAGATCTTCCGGCCGCCAGCCGAGCATGGTCGTGTCGAGGGTGACGACGACGGCGTCCGCCCGAATCTTCTCCGCGCGCTGGAGCAGGCTGTCGACGAGATCGTCGTCCGTGCTCCAGTACAGCTGGAACCACCGGGGCGCGTCCCCCATCGCCGCCGCGCTCTCCTCCATCGGGGCACAGCCCTGGTTGGAGAAGATGTACGGCACACCCAGTTCGGCAGCGGCCGCGGCGATGGCCACATCGGCCTCCGGCCTGGCCAGTTCGGCGGCTCCGACGGGAGCGAGCAGCACCGGCGCCGGAATCCGGCGCCCGAACAGTTCCACCCCGATGTTGCGCTTCGAGACGTCGCGCAGCACCCGGGGAACGATCTGCCACTTGTCGAACGCGTCGCGGTTGGCCTGCATCGTGCGCCCCAGTCCGGCGCCGCCGTGAACGTAGGCCCATCCCTTCGCGCTCATCTTCTTCCGCGCGCGTCGCTCGAGGGTGTCGAAGTCGGCGGGAACGGTGGGCGTGCGCCCGAGGACGCCGTCGCGGTAGATCAGATTCTGGCGGGCCCGGCCCGGGCTGTCCTGGTTCTCGCTCGCAGACATGGGCAGAGTCTTGCACAGCACACCACCGACCGACGTCAGGTCGAGGGGACGCGTACGTTTGTGACCGGCACCACACGGTGCGCACTCCGCTCACAGACGTCCTAGGAGACCGCGATGCCCGACCGTCCGTCCCTCACCGGCGCTCCCTGCTGGATCGATCTCACCAGTTCCGACCCCCAACAGGTCATTCCGTTCTACACCGGGCTGTTCGGGTGGAACTCCGACACCAACGAGGATCCGCAGTACGGCGGCTACTCCATCTTCAGCAGGAACGGCAAACCGATCGCGGGCCTCGGCCCTCAACAGCCGGGAAACCCGTACGGCAACGTGTGGACCACCTACATCGCATCCGAGGACGCCGAAGCCACCGCGGCGAAGGCCGCCGAGGCCGGCGGCCAGGTGATGATGCCCGCGATGACCGTCGGCGACCAGGGCACGATGGCCATTCTCGGCGATCCCGCCGGCGCCGTCATCGGGGTGTGGCAGGCCGATCAGCACGGCGGATTCGGCCTGGTCGACGAACCCGGCGCGCCCGTCTGGCACGAAACGCTGTCGCGCAACTACGCGGCGGCGCTCCCCTTCTACGCCGACGTCTTCGGCTGGACCTACCAGACCCTCGGCGACACAGACGAATTCCGCTACTCCCAGGCCAACCTCGGCGACCGCACCGTCGCCGGCATCATGGACGCCGACTCGTTCCTGCCCGAGGGCGTCCCGTCGTTCTGGCAGTTCTACGTCGGCGTCGACGACACCGACGCGGCGGTCGCGAAGGTGACCGAACTGGGCGGCAGCATCCGGCGCGAACCGGAGGACACACCGTTCGGGCGGCTCGCGTCCGTCGCCGACCCCCTCGGCGCCACCTTCCAGATCACCACACTGCAGTCCTGACCGGTGACGGTGGCGCGGCCCGTCCGCGCCGCCGTCACACCGGGCCGAACGGCGCCTGCGCCTCCTTGGCGTCCCAGATGTCCAGGAGCGCGCGGAGGATCTCTTCCGACATCCCCAGACCGCCGAGATGGCTTTCCCCGTGCATCGTGTGGAACTCGGCGTCCGGAAGCAGCGCAACCATGTGCTGCCCGTGCCGGAGCGGGATGATGTGGTCGCAGTCGCCGTGCCACCACCGCACCGGGGTCTTCACCGAATTGACCCGGAATCCCCAGTCCCGTGCGAACAGAACGAGATCCGCGAACGGGGCACTGAGCTGTTTGCTGCCGCCGTTGAGCAGATCGTCGAGGAACATCGCCTTGAACTCCGGCCGCGCGAGCAACCGGCGGTCGCCCTCCGGGGACATACGCCCGTACAGGTCGATGATCGGTGACGCGAACGGCCTCGCCAGCCTGATGACGGAACTCGCCGCCAAACCGACCGGGACGCCGCCCGCCGACAACACCGGGGCCGCCAGCACCGCGAGATCCATCAATCCGCTGCGGATGGCGTCGGGCCCCTGCGTCGGCGCGACACCGCCGAGGATGCCGGTCGCGACCACGCGGTCGGGCATCGCGTGCGCCGCGGCCAGCGTGTACGGGCCGCCACCGGACAGTCCGACGACGGCCATCTGATCGATGCCCAGGGTGTCGGCGACCGTGCGCAGGTCCTCGGCGAAGTCGATCACCGCGCCGTACCGGTGCGGCGTCGACGAGCCGACTCCCGGTCGGTCGATCCCGATCAGCCGGACGTGCTCACGCTCGGCGAACGCGCGGGCCTCCATCGGCACCTGCCGGCGCGCGCCGGGTGTGCCGTGCAGCCAGAACACCGCCCTGCCCTGAGCCGAACCGAACTCCGCGAAGCCGAGCCGACGCCCCTCGCCTACCGCGACCGTGCCCTCCAACTGCGGGCGTGCGATATCCACCATGCCCACAGCTTCGCACGTGACCCCCGTCACGTTTTCGCCCGGGACCCGATCAGCGGTGTGCGGTGGACGTGAACTGGTAGGTGGCGGCGTCGACGATCTGGTCGGGCGACACCTCGATCTCGCCGTTCAGCCACGCCGTCATGAGTTCCGCGAGCCCGCCCACGAACAGCAGCGCGGTGATCTCGTCCTGCGGCGACGACCACGCCCGGTCGCCGTAGAGTTCCTTCGATTCCTCGGCGACCAGCAGGGCGAACGCCCGCAGCAACTCGCGTCTTCGCGTCCGCAACGGTTCGGCGCCGGCCGACTCGATGATCGACACCCTCCCCTTCCGCGGGTCGGCGGTCAGGATGTCGACGAAGGTCGCGATCGCCGCCCGCGCCCGCACCTCCGGATCACCGGTCACGGTCTGCAGGGTGACCCGCGCGGCCTCCCCGATCTCCGCCGCGATGCCCTCGATCACCTGCACCAGCAGGTCGTCCCGACTGCGGAAGCTCTCGTAGAAATAGCGTTCCGTGAGTTTCGCCTCGGCGCAGATCGCGGTCATGGTCGCCTTCTCGCCGCCGACGGTGCCGAACACCTCGAGCCCGGCCTCGAGTAGTCGCGCGCGACGCTCCGCGGCCCGCTCCTCCGAACTTCGCCCGCGGTACTGCCGCGCCGGCTGACTCATGACTCGATATTGACAGACCCGTAGGTGTGACGCACACTACACACATCTGACAGGCAGCCCTGTCACATACGCCGACGAGGAGGGCCGATGCCCAGAGTTCTCGCTGCTCCCCCACCGGAAAGTGCCCTGCAACCCATCGCGGGCAATGCCGGATTGCCCGTCATCGGACACTCGCTGGAATACTTCCGCGACCCGATGGGACTGCTGCAGAGCCGCTGGGATCGCTTCGGCCCCGTGTCGTGGCTGAGCATGGCCGGCCAGAGGTGGGTCACCGTGCTCGGACCGGACGGCTGCCAGGAAGTACTGCAGAACAAGGACCGGGCGTTCGTCAACAGCGACGGGTGGAGCGTGCTGATCGGGCCGTTCTTCCACCGCGGGCTCATGCTGCTCGACGGCGACGAACACCTCGCCCACCGGCGAATCATGCAGCAGGCGTTCACCCGCGACCGGTTGTCCCGCTACACCGAGGCGCTCCATCCCGCGGTCGAGAAGGGCCTCGACGCGTGGCGGCCCGCCCTGGGCTTCGCCGCGTATCCCACGCTGAAGGAACTGACGCTGAATCTCGCCACGAGCATCTTCATGGGCGGCGCCGAGGGGTCGTCGCAGCAGGAGATGGCCGAGATCAACAAAGCCTTCATCGACTGCGTGCAGGCCGCCACCTCGGTGGTGCGGTACCCGTTGCCCGGAACCCGGTGGAAACGAGGCATCGACGGACGCGCCCGCCTCGAGGATTTCTTCCGCCGCTACCTGCCCGCCCGCCGAGCGGGTGCCGGCGACGACCTGTTCTCCGCGCTGTGCCACATCGAATCCGAAGAGGGACAGCGGTTCAGCGACGACGACGTCGTCAACCACATGATCTTCCTGCTGATGGCCGCCCACGACACGTCCACGATCACCCTGTCGACGATGATGCAGTATCTCGGCCAGCACCCCGAATGGCAGGAGCGCTGCCGGCGTCAGTCGGCGGCACTGGGCACGACCACTCCGACCTACGACCAACTCGACGAACTCACCGACCTGGACCTCGTGATGAAGGAATGCCTGCGCCTCGTGCCGCCGGTCCCGGTGGTCGCCCGCCGGGCGGTGAAGGACACGGAGGTGCTCGGCCGCTACATCCCGCGGGGAACGTACATGTCCGTGGTCGTGCACTTCACCCACCACATGCCCGAGTACTGGCCCGAACCGGAGAAGTTCGACCCCGAGCGGTTCGCACCCGAACGGCGCGAGGACAAGGTGCACCGATTTGCGTGGGAGCCGTTCGGCGGTGGCGTGCACAAATGCCTGGGAATGCATTTCGCCGGCGCCGAGATCAAGACGGTCATGCACCACCTGCTGGGGCGATTCGACTGGCAGGTGAGCCCCGACTATGTCGCCCCGCTCAACTACACCTCGCTGCCGTACCCCTCCGACGGCCAACCGGTGGATCTGTATCACCGCGTCGGCTGAGCCGACTCACGGTTGTGCGGGCTGAGCCGACTCGTGGTGCGGTCTGAGCCGACTCACCGTGGTGCGGTCTGCGACGAACCGTAGTGCGGGCCGAGCCGATCCCGCATAGTGGAGGTCATGACCGTTTCGGCGCCCCCGCTCGACGTGTACTCGCAGCCCACGCTGTCCGCCCTGATGCCGTCCGTCCTCGCTTCTCTGGGGGTCGCCGGTGAACCCAACCGGCTGCACCTGCCGGACAGCAGGCACACCGTGGTGCTCTTGATCGACGGCCTCGGCTGGACTCTGCTGCGGCGCCACCGCGAACACGCGCCGTTCCTCGACAGCCTGGCCGGCCGGCCGATCCGGGCGGGGTTCCCCACCACGACTGCCACCAGCATCGCGTCGTTCGGCACGGGGCTGCCGTCGGGCAGCCACGGCATCACCGGGTACCAGTCATACGTTCGTGAGGTTCGCGGCACGCTCAACTGGCTGTCGTGGCGCGCCGGGCACAAGGGCGACGAACTCACCCGGCTGGTCCCCGAGGTCGCGCAGCCCGCACCCACGGTGTTCGAACGTGCCGCGGCAGACGGCATCACGTGCACGACCGTGGTGCCCGCGAAGTTCGACGGGTCCGGGCTCACCCGTGCGGTCCTCCGCGGCGGCACGTTCCGAGGCATACACGCGTACGGTGATCTCATCGCGCACGTCGTCACGGCGTCCCGGACCGGCGAACGAACCCTCACCTACTGCTACCTCAGCGAAATCGACACGCTCGGGCACATTTACGGACCGGGATCCGAATCCTGGCTGCATCAGCTCACCGTCGTCGACCAGCTCGTCGAGAAACTCGTCGCCGGCCTCGAGGCCGCAGGTCCGGGCATCACGCTGCACGTCACCGCCGACCACGGCATGGTCACCGTGGATGACGCGGACAAGATCGACTTCGACGACACTGCGCCGCTGTCGGACGACGTGGTGGCACTCGCAGGCGAACCCCGCTGCAGGCACGTCCACACCCGAGCCGGAGCCGCGCACGACGTCGCCGCCCGGTGGAGGAGCGAACTGGGACACCGCATGTGGATCGGCACGCGGGACGAGGCCGTCACCGCGGGACTGTTCGGACCTGCCGTGCGGTCCGAGGTGCAGGGCCGCATCGGGGACGTCGTCGCCATCGCGCAGAGCGGTGTCGCGGTGGTCCGGCGGAAGGCGGAGTCGAGGCTGTCCGCACTCCCCGGCCAGCACGGCGCCCTCACCGACGATGAGTTGCTGATTCCTCTGCTCCACACCGCCACCGCGTAATCCCGGGCCGCTCACCGGTCCTCGGTGCCACTCCTGATAGAAATGACGAACAGCGTTGATTTCAGGAGAGATTCATGCCCCGCTCTGCGGTACCGAACACCGGCTCCATCATCACGACCGTCAGGAACAAATGGCCCTGGATCCTCGCCGGCCTGGTCGTCGTCGTGCTCGTCGCGATGCTGTCCCCCGACCCCGACGACACCCTCGCCGCCGGAACCGGACCGATCTCGCCCTCGGAAGTCACTGACGCACAACAGATACAGTCGGCGTTCGTCCAGCTCGCCACCCTCGAGGTGAAGGGCAGGGCACCCAAGACCGGGTACGACCGGGAACTGTTCGGCGCCAGCTGGACCGACAACGTGTCGGTCGCACTCGGGCGCAACGGCTGCGACACCCGCAACGACATCCTCCGACGTGATCTCGTCGACATCACCTCCCGCGACCGCACCCGCGAGTGCGTGGTGCAGTCGGGCACGTTGCGGGATCTGTACACGGGCAACACCATTGCGTTCACCCGGGGAACGAAGACGTCGGACGCCGTGCAGATCGATCACGTCGTGGCGCTGTCGGACGCGTGGCAGAAGGGCGCGCAACTCCTCGACGCGCAGACGCGGGCCGACCTCGCGAACGACCCCCGCAACCTGCAGGCGGTGGACGGTCCCACCAATCAGCGCAAGAGCGACGCCGACGCCTCGACGTGGCTGCCCCCGCTGGCGGCGTACCGCTGCACCTACGTGGCGCGTCAGGTGGAAGTGAAAGTGGCGTACCGACTCTGGGTGACACCGCCCGAGCGTGATGCGATGGCCGCGGTGCTCACCGGGTGTGGCGCCCGGTGATCACGCTCCGGGCGGGGTGAGCCGGTTCTCCGAACCCGTGTCGACCGCCGGGGCCGTCGCACCGGAATCCCAGTCGACGGTGTTGTTGGAACCGGTGAGTTCGAGCGAATCGAGAGACACGGCACGCACGAAGTTGTCGTTGCCACTCAACGTCACCGCGCCGGAATCGTCCACGTTCACCGAGTTGCCGCTTCCGCTGACCGAGAGCCGCTCCGCCTGCTTGCCGAGCACCGTCACGGCGTTGCCCTGCAGGTCGATCGACTCGACGACGTCGATGCCGGCGCTGTTGCTGCGCCCCGAGATCGTGAGCGTTCCGGTCTGCCCGCCGACCACGTTGGTGTCCTGACCGCGCACGATCACCGCATTCGACGTCGCGACGTTCGCCGAGACTCCGTTGGCCTCGATGGTGACAGTGCCGCACTCGCCGTCCAGGACGACCCCGACACCGTCCCTGTTGACGATCACGTCGCGGCCCGCGCAGTCGCCGCCCGAGTTCAGTTCCACCGCGGAGCCGTCCTCGCCGGCCGGTTCCGTCGTCTGTGTGGCGTCCCGTCCGCACCCTCCGGACGCCGCGGCCACCATCACCAGACAGGCGATCGTGGCCGCGGCGCGAGAACCGCTCCGATGGAGGGTGCGCATGGAACGCAGGTCAGTTCTGCGCGAACACCGGCATCGTGACGACCTGCCCCGCGTACGACAATCCGGCACCGAACGCGAGGAGCAGCGCCGTGTCGCCGGGCTTGACGTCGCCGTTCGCCAGCATCGCCTCCATCGCGAGCGGCACGGACGCGGCCGAGGTGTTGCCCGACTCGGCGATGTCATCGGAGACCGGGACGGTCTCGGGGAGTTTCATGCTGCGGGCGATCACCTCGGTGATCCGGGAATTCGCCTGATGCGGAACGAATGCGTCGAGGTCCTCGACGGTCAGTCCGGCCTTCTCGACGGCGGCGAGCGCCACCTTGCCCATCTCGAAGGCCGCCCAGCGGAACACCGCGGTGCCGGCCATCTTGATGTACGGGCGCTTGGCACCCGGCGTCGTGATGTATTCGTACCAGTCCAAGTCCTGCACGATGGCGTCGGACTGGGAACCGTCGGAACCCCACTCCACCGGTCCGATGCCCGCGACATCGCTCTTGCCGACCACGACGGCGCCGGCGCCGTCACCGAAGATGAAGCGCGTGGAGCGGTCGGTCGGTTCGGTGGTGACGCTCATCTTCTCGACACCCACCACGAGGGCGTAGTCGACCGATCCCCCG
Organism: Rhodococcus sp. (in: high G+C Gram-positive bacteria); assembly: GCA_004211695.1. Taxonomy (GTDB): domain Bacteria; phylum Actinomycetota; class Actinomycetes; order Mycobacteriales; family Mycobacteriaceae; genus Rhodococcus_F. The sequence continues at coordinate 2,397 of SEEV01000266.1, read as the reverse complement.
CGAACCAGATCCGATGCCACGGTCAGCGCCGTGCAGAAGCCGGCGCATCCCCCACCGAGGTCGAACGCACCGGGCCCACTGGTGCCCAGCGCGTCGGCCACCAGAGCCGCGGCGGGAGGCGTCAGGAGGAGATACGTCGACGTGGCGACGATGACGCAGCCGATCTGCTCGGGGTCAAGGGCGGACTGCCGACCTCCAGCCACGGTGGCAATCTGCTTTCCCATCGATCGATCTCCTCATCAGGTCCCGCGTGGTTACGCGCAGTGTGGACTTGTCGCCAGCACACGTTACGTCGAGCGCCGCCCACGGGGTAGCACCGGTTCCTGTTACTCGTCGGTAACATGGGTTCGGTGGGGACGTCGACGAAACGAACCGGGCGGTGAAACCGACACTTTCACAAGAACAGACTTGTTAGACTTCACCCGATTTCCAGCAGTTGATCACCGGTAGGGGGAGTGGTCTCTTCAGGCCACGCAGTGCCGCCTGCTGCTAGAGATGGAGTGTCCTCGTGAAGCGAACCAGAGCTCTTGCAGCAGCGTCACTCGTCGGCGCGGCCGTGACGTTGATCGCATTCGCCGGCCCGGCCGCCGCGAACCCCAACGCCATCAATCCGATCCCCGGCCTCAACGGCACCAACGGGATACCCCACCTCTCCGGACGCACCCAGGCGGTCGCGCAGCAGACCGGCATGCTCAGCCCTAACCGCACCCAGGACGCCAACGTCCTCGGCACCGACCTCGGAGTCATGTGGGACAACGGCCAGGGCCAGGTCCTCACGGCGTTCGGCGACTCCGCCGGACTCGGACTGCCCAACCTGCTGTCGGGCAGCCTGTGGGCCTGGCGCAGCAGCACACTCTTCCGCAGCTCGGACGGCATCCTCTCGGACGGAATGAACTTCGACAGCTCGCCGCGCGACATCTTCGGCCAGTCCAAGGAACTCGTCCCCAGCCCCAAGATCCCGTTCGTCGAGATCAGCCGCATCCCCACCGCCGGCGTCGCCGTCGGCAACACCCAGGTGCTGAGCATGATGTCGGTGAAGAACTGGGGTCCGGCCGGGACGTGGGACACCAACTACTCCGGTCTCGTGTACTCCCAGGACAACGGCGAGAATTGGACCGTCGCCCCCGAGACCCAGCGCCCGAACGTCGGCGGCAACGCCAACTTCCAGATGAGCGCCTTCGTCAAGGCCGACGGTTTCGTCTACCAGTACGGAACCCCCGCCGGCCGCGGCGGTCTCGTCCACATCGCACGGGTGCCGGAACCCCAGATCATGGACCTCGGGGCGTACGAGTACTTCGACGGCGCCAAGTGGATCAAGGGCAACCCCGACGTCGCCAAGCCGATCATGCCGGGCGGCGTCGGCGAACTGTCCGTCGCGTACAACGAGTACCTCGGCCAATACCTCATGCTGACCACCGACCAGTACAACTCGGTGGTCATGCGCCGCTCGCCGTCGGTCACCGGTCCGTGGGGCCCGCCGGAGGTCCTCGTCGACACGCGGGAGCTGCCCACCGCGTATGGCGCGTACATCCACCCGTGGTCGTCGGGACGCGACCTCTACTTCCTCACGACGGTGCACAACAACTACAACGTGCTCCTCATGCGCACGACACTCACGCCGTAGTCGTCGTACTAGCGTCGACGGCATGGATGCAGCGGCGTGGGACGAACGGTATTCACAGAGCGACCTGGTGTGGGGTGCCCCACCCAACGCCGTCGTGGTCGAGCAGGTCACCGCGCTCCCCCGCGGTCGCGCACTCGACCTGGCGTGCGGGGAGGGCCGCAACGCACTCTGGCTCGCCACCCGCGGCTGGGAGGTGACGGGCCTCGACTACTCGGCCGTGGCCGTCGACAAGGCCCGCCGGGTGGCCGCCGACGCACCCCGGTCGGTCCGTGAACGACTCGACTACCGTGTCGCCGACGTCACCGATTCGGACCTCGGCGGCGAGTACGACCTCGTGCTCGTGATCTACCTCCATCTCGCCCCGGCGGAGCGGCTGCGGGTTGTGAACCGCGCCATATCTGCGCTCAAACCTGACGGAATCCTCATGATTTTGGGGCATGACGCCGTTAACTTGTCGCAGGGCGTCGGAGGTCCGCAGGAACTCGAAATCCTTTACACACCAGACGATGTGGTGGAAGCGTTCGACGGGCGCCTCGACGTCGAAGTAGCCGAACGGCGCTTCCGCGAGACGGAGGCCGGAACGGCGATCGACGCGCTCGTCGTCGCACACCGCCCGAGTCTTGGCAGTCAGGTAAATGGGGCGTAATATCGGTCGATGTTACCGACGAGTAATAACTTGGGCGGTACTAACGGATAGACCGCACCATCTCACTGGGAGAGACAGAAGACATGGGCCATTACAAGAGCAACGTCCGCGACCTGGAGTTCAACCT
>SEEV01000736.1 GCA_004211695.1 Rhodococcus sp. (in: high G+C Gram-positive bacteria) | reverse complement strand
CGGTGACGGCCTCCTGGGCGGGGGCCATGAACCGGGTGTGGAACGCGCCTGCGACGGGAAGTGCGCGGACCCGCGCCTTCTCGGGCGGGTCGGCCGCGAGCTCTGCGAGAGCCGACAGCAGACCTGCCGCGACGATCTGCCCGGCGGCGTTGCGGTTGGCCGGCTCGAGCCCCAGTTCGTCGAGGCGGGCGAGCACCTCGGCCTCGTCGCCCCCGAGGACGGCGGACATGCCGGTCGGCTCGAGTGCGCACGCCTTGGCCATCTCCGCGCCGCGGACGGCGGCGAGAGCGACGGCGTCGTCGGCGGACAGGACGCCCGCGACGGCGGCGGCGGCGAGTTCACCCACCGAGTGTCCGGCCGCGATGGTGTCCGCGGGGACCAGACCGCGCGCGTCGAGTTCCTCGAAGGCGAGGAGCGCAGCGGCCACGACGAGCGGCTGGGTCACCGACGTGTCGGTGATCTCCTCCGCTGTCGCAGTGGTACCGAGGCGGACGAGATCGAGGCCGGCAGCCTTCGACCACAGTTCGACACGGTCATGAGAACCCGGCAGCTCCAACCAAGGGATGAGCATGCCGGGAGTCTGAGAGCCCTGACCCGGGGCGAGCAACGAAATCACTCTTCAAGAGAACACCGTCAACCGCGTACTGCGAGATGTCGTTGCGGATGAACCTTCGTCGGCGGATTTGTGGGGTTCCCACAAAATTGCACGTGGGGTCCTCGCATCGAATCTGGACATGCGTTCGTTACAGCCCTGCTTCTCCGAATGGGAAGGGTGTGACTGGTGTTAAACGTGTGATGGGTTCGTTATGGGAATGTGTCAATCGTCCCACTGTCGCGGCCACTCGGAGCACGTACGCATCCCGCGGATTCGTCGGATCGCGTCCGGTGACTTCGGCGATTCTCTTGAGTCGATACCGCACAGTATTTGGATGAACAAACAGCTGCCGGGCGCAAGTCTCAACCGCACCTCCACAGTCGAGATATGCGTCCAAAGTGTCGGTGAGAACACCTCCGGCGGCGGCCAGCGGTGCGACCAGATGGTCGTTCAGAGCGGTGACTGCGGCGTTGTCACCGAGCAGTGCGCGTTCGGGTAGCAACTCGGCGGCGTGGACCGGTCGAGGGGCGCCCCGCCAGCCGGCGACCGCCTGCATCGCGGCGAGCGCCTCGACGGCACTGAAGTGCGCCGCGCCCAGCGTCGGCGTCGTCGGCCCGATGATCACCGGCTCGTCCGAGAACTTGCCGAGCAGATCGGTCATGAAGCTCGAGTGCCCCGACCCCTCCTGGAGTTCGCCGCTGACCACCATCACGAGCCGCGAGCCTTGCACGACGGCGAGGGCGGCGCGGCCGTGCTTCTGCGCGATCGTGTGGACCGTCCCCACGACGGACACCCGCTCGTCCTCGGGCGGCGTGCCGACGATGACGGTGGCGGGAGCGGTCGCGTCCCAGTTGAGCGTCGCTGCCCGCGACAACATGTCCGAGCCAGTGTCACCGCGGACCACGGCGTCGACCACGAGCGCCTCGAGCCGGGTGTCCCAGGCGCCGCGGGACTCCGCCGCACTGGCATACACGGAGGCCGCCGCGAAACCCAGTTCGCGGCCGTACCGCAGCACGGCCTCGGTGAGGGCGATCAGCTGCTGGTCGTTGCGGGCGAGCGCGGGGAGCCACTGCTCGAAGAACTCCATCGCCACGCGCACCATGTCCACCGTCTGGCTGAGGGTGAGCCTGCGTGCGAGGTCCTGCGGAATGACCTGGAACGCGTCCAGGCTGAACCGGATGTCGCTGTCCGGGTTCTTGAGCCATTCGAGAAAGTTGACGACCGCCGTCTGGACCAGCAACTGCACGTTGGAGCGTTGGGCGGCGTCGAGGTCGTCGAAGAACGGCAGTTGATCCTGCATCGTCGTCACGGCCTCGGTCGAGAGGCGTCCGGAGAACTGTTTGACGCGACGCAACAGTGCGTCGGGCAACGGATCCCGGGTTTGTCGTCTGCGGGAGACCAACGGACTCTGCTCGACCATAGTCAAGAACCTACGCCCACCGCCGCC
>SEEV01000735.1 GCA_004211695.1 Rhodococcus sp. (in: high G+C Gram-positive bacteria) | reverse complement strand
CATCTCGGTGTAGCCGAGGCGGACGGATTGGCGGCTGTCGGCGCACTCGGCAGCAACGTCCCGACGGATTCGCTCCACGAACTCCGCCGCGCCGGAGCCCCCGTCCTGGCAGACACCGTCGAGGCCCTGACCGCCGCGGAACCGTTCAACCCCTCGGACTGGGAAGAGCCCGACCACTGGCTCGCCGCGGGTCCGCTCCGGATCGGGCAGCACGCTTTCGATGTCGTGCACACGCCGGGCCACACCAAGGGGCACATGGTCTTTCATGATACGCAGCGCGGACTGCTCTTCAGTGGAGACCACGTCCTGCCCTCGATCACCCCGTCGATCGGCTTCGAGCTCGGTGAGTGGGACCTGCCCTTGGGGCGCTATCTCGACTCGCTGTCCGGATTGCTCGACCGCCCCGATTCGCAACTCCTGCCGGCACACGGAGATCCGACGCCGAGCGTTCACGTTCGAGTCGAAGAGCTTCTCGCGCATCATGACCGGCGATTCGCCGCCATGCGCGACGCCCTGGCCACGCTGGGACCGGTCACCGCGGCGGCCGTCGCGGAGGCCATCCCGTGGACCCGTCACGAACGGCCGTTCGCCACGCTGGACCCGTTCAACCGGATGATCGCCACCTGTGAGACCCTCGCGCACCTCGACACCTTGGTCGACCGCGGCCAGATCACGGTCCGGAGCCGAGGCGACCGCGACGTCTTCGCCGTTGCCTGAGCGGTACGCCGGGCGGCGGTCGGCCGTTCGGCGCACCCGACGGTCCGTTACTTCGATGGAAGGATTCCCGTGCAGAGTCGTGAGCTGAAACTGGCACGCCATCCCCAGGGGAAGGTTCGTTCGGACGACTTCTCTCTCGACGTGGTGAGCGTTCCCGAAGAACTGAGTCCCGGTGACATTCTCGTTCGCAACTCGTGGCTGTCGATCGACCCGTCCGTCAGGATGCGCCTCGGGCCCACCGGCCCCGCCGGCTACCTGCCCCCGTTCCGCATCGGGGAGACGCTGGCCGGGTTGGCCGTCGGCGAGGTAGTCCAATCCCGTGCCCCCGGCTTCGAGCCGGGCGAAACGGTGCTGCATATCAACGGCTTTCGTGAGTTCGCCGTGATCCGGCAGGACGGTGACACCCTGGCCGGGGCGGGCGGTGTGACACGACTCGACACGACCGAGCATTCGCCGCAGTCGTATCTCGGAGCGCTGGGCAGCTCCGGGCTCACCGCCTATGTGGGGTTGCAGTGCATCGGTGAACTCACGGGCGACGATGTCGTGTGGATCTCGTCGGCGGCCGGAGCGGTCGGCAGCCTCGCTGCGCAGATTGCGCGGCTCAGAGGTCACTACGTCGTCGGCAGCACGGGATCCGCCGAGAAGGCCCGGTTCCTGTCGGAGGAACTGAAACTCGATGCCGCGTTCGATTACCACACGCCGGACCTGATCGGAGCTCTCGAAAGCGCGGCACCGAACGGCATCGATCTGTATTTCGACAACGTGGGCGGAGCTCATCTCGAGGCCGCGCTGTATCACCTCCGGCGAGGAGGCCGGGTTGCCATGGCGGGCGCCGTCGCGTCCTACGACGCGGAGGCGGCGGCTGCAGGTCCGAACAATCTCTTTCAGATCGTGGCAAAGAACCTCACGGTGAGGGGGTTCCGGGCCGGTGCGTACGACCATCTGCTCGGCGACATGCGGGCCGAGGTCGGGAGCTACCTCCGCGACGGTCGGCTCGTCGCCGCGGAAACCGTGTTCGACGGTCTCGAGTCGGCACCGGATGCCATCGTCGCGATGCTGCGCGGCCGCACCGTGGGAAAGACGCTGTGCCGTCTACGGTGATGCTCCGGCGGCTACACCGACGAACATGGCCTCCGCATCACGCGGAGGCCATGTTCTTCTGCGCAGCTCAGGCCGCCGTCCACCCACCGTCGGCGTAGATCTCCGAACCGGTGACGAAGCTGGAGTCGTCGCCGGCGAGGAAGGCGACCGCGGCCGCAATCTCCTCACCGCGTCCGAGCCGTCCCATCGGCGTGCGGGCCAGCATCTCGCGATGACGCTCGCTGCC
>SEEV01000265.1 GCA_004211695.1 Rhodococcus sp. (in: high G+C Gram-positive bacteria) | reverse complement strand
GTTGGCCGACGCAGTGGATGTCACCTGGTCTGATGTGACGGTCATGCGAGCTCCTTCCGGAGTCTTGTTACGAGACCGGCGAGGGCTGGTCGCCGGTGGAATACAGGTTGCTGACTAGGAGATCTAGGGGAAAACGTTGTTATTTGGGACCGGACGGTGGGACGAGCGGAACGTGGGTGGTGCACGCGCAGTCACCGTTCGCGATGGTCGCGAGCCGTTGGACGTGGGTGCCGAGCAACTGGGCGAACGCTTCCTGCTCGGCTTCGCACAGTTCCGGGAACTCCTCGGCCACGTGTGAGACCGGGCAGTGGTGCTGGCAGATCTGCACGCCGTTGCCGACCGGGCGCGTCGACGCGGCGAATCCGGCGGTGGTGAATGCGTCGGCGATGGCGTCTGCGGTGGTCTCGAGGCCCTCGGCGCTCTGATCGGCCGCGGGGGTCACGTCTCCGACGATCGCCTGGACCCGGCGGCGAGCGAACTCGGTGATCGCGGAATCTCCCCCGACCTCCCGGAGTTGACGCATGGCGGCGCCGGCGAGGTCGTCGTACGCGTGACCGAGCCGGCCGCGGCCCTTGGCGGTGATCTGGAAGTGTTTCGCGGGCCGGCCCCGTCCGCGATGACGCACGGCGACGGAGGACGCCTCGCGCGCCTCACCGGACTCGAGCAGTGCGTCGAGGTGTCGCCGGACACCGGCGGCGCTCAGACCCAGCCGGGTGCCGATTTCCGAGGCCGTGATGGGTCCCTCTTCGAGGAGGAGTTTCACGACGGCAGCTCTGGTGTGCCCTTCGTGGCCGACGGCAACGGGTGACGCGGTTCCGACAGGCGCCGCCGAGGAAGGCGCGTGAACTGCGCTTTCCTTGCCTGCACGTGGTGTCGTATCCGTTTTCACAACACCAGTGTGACGGAATTCCGATCGCAGGTCTACTAAGGGTGCCCTGCCTTACACCTGTGATTATGACCCTGCCGCACCCGGGAATACTGACGGAACCGGCCGTGTCCGTCGCACCGCTACGCTGCCTGTGTGCCGCAGACCCCCGAGAACCCGGAGCCGACCCGCGCGGAGCCGACCTTCACGGCTCGCGCCGCTCTCCGACACCCGGCCGAGCTCGCCCGCCGGGCACTGGGCATCGACGGACGGTCCCCGCGCCCCTCGGTGGCGGCGGCGTTGCACGGCGACGAGGCGGAGACCGCCGGACTGAACCCGCAGGAAACGGCCCAACTGCGCTGGATCCGCCGGTTCGGCGCGACCGGGGCCGTCCTGATGGCGGTGGGCGCCCTGGGCGCCGGCGCCCAGCCCGTTCTCCAGAACCCCGTCCAGGGGCTTCGCGTCATCGGACTCCCCGCGCGGATCCCGAGCGTCGCCCTGACCCTGACTATGACCGGCACCGTGATGATCGTCCTGGCGTGGCTCCTCCTCGGACGGTTCGCGATCGGAAGCCTGCACTCGGGCGCGGTGCGCCGCCTCAACCGGTCCCAGCTCGACCGCACCCTCCTGCTGTGGATCATCCCGCTGTCCGTCGCGCCGCCGATGTTCAGCAAGGACGTGTACTCGTACCTCGCCCAGAGCGAGATCGCGGCCCGTGGACTCGATCCCTACGCCATCGGTCCCGCGGGTGCGCTCGGCGTCGACCACGTCCTGACCCGGACTGTGCCGACGATCTGGCGCGACACACCCGCGCCGTACGGTCCGCTGTTCCTGTGGATGGGACGCGGAATCAGCTGGCTGACCGGCGAGAACATCGTGGCCGGGATCTTCCTGCACCGGCTGCTCGCCCTCGCCGGCGTGGCCATGATCGTGTGGGCGCTCCCCCGGCTGGCGCGGCGCTGCGGCGTCGCCGAGGTCAGCGCACTCTGGCTGGGCGCGGCCAACCCCCTGCTGCTGTTCCACCTGGTCGCCGGCATCCACAACGAAGCCCTCATGCTCGGCCTCATGCTGGCCGGAATCGAACTGGCGCTGCGGGCCATCGAACGGTCCGACCCGATCCGCGGGCAGTCCCTCCTCCTGCTGCTGTCGGGGGCGGCGCTCATCGCGCTGTCGTCCACGATCAAGATCCCGTCGCTCCTCGCGCTGGGATTCGTCGGGATGGCGCTGGCACGACGGTGGGGCGGGACACCGAAAGCGGTGCTCACCGCTGCCGCCCTCCTCGGTGGAGTAGCCCTGGTGGTCACCCTCGTCATCAGCACGTCCAGCGGACTCGGCATCGGCTGGGTGCACACCCTCGGCACCGCGAACGCGGTCCGCAGCTGGATGTCGATCCCCACCCTCCTCGGCTTGGGCACCGGACTGGCCGGTGTCCTGCTGGGTCTCGGCGACCATACGACGGCGGTGCTGAGCCTGACCCGCCCGATCGCGGCGGTCGCTGCGGCGTTCATCACACTTCGGATGCTCGTCGCGACACTCGTCGGACGCATCCACGCGGTCGGTGCGCTCGGCCTGTCCCTCGGCGCGGTCGTCCTGCTCTTTCCCGTGGTGCAGCCCTGGTATCTGCTGTGGGCCGTCCTCCCGCTCGCGGCGTGGGCGACGGCGCCCGCATTCCGCGTGCCCGCCATCGTCTTCTCGTCGATCGTCAGCGTCATCCTGATGCCGAACGGCGGCGAGTACCAGCCGTTCGTCATCGTGCAGGCGGCCATCGCCACCATCTTCACGGCCGGGACGCTGATCGTGATCACCCGGAACCGCCTCCCGTGGCGGGTCGGTTCGGAGCGGCCGGCGACCGCACCGGAGGCTCCGGATCCGTCCCCGGACGACGCCGGTGCCGAAAGCCGGGGCACCGGCCGGGTCACACCCGGCCAGGGCTTACGCTGATTCCCCGTGACCTCGCGAACGCCCGGATCGGCGCAACCTGCTGTACGCCTGGAAGGTGTGGTGAAAACCTTCGACGGTGTGAGGGCTGTCGACGGACTCGATCTCACCGTCGAACCGGCACAGGTCGTGGCGTTGCTCGGGCCCAACGGTGCAGGCAAGACCACCACCGTCGAGATGTGTGAGGGATTCGTCCGCCCGGACAGCGGCACCGTCCGCGTCCTCGGACTCGACCCCGTCGCGGATGCCGGCGCCGTCCGCGCCCGGATCGGTGTGATGCTCCAGGGCGGCGGCGCCTACCCCGGTTCCCGCGCCGGCGAGATGCTCGACCTCGTCGCGGCGTACTCGGCCGACCCCCTCGACCCCGACTGGTTGCTCCGCAGCCTCGGTCTCGAAGATTCCCGTCGCACCCCGTACCGCCGGCTGTCCGGCGGGCAGCAGCAGCGCCTGTCGCTGGCCTGCGCTCTCGTCGGCCGCCCCGAACTGGTGTTCCTCGACGAACCCACCGCCGGACTCGACGCCCAGGCCCGGCTGCTGGTGTGGGAACTCATCGACGCGCTGCGCCGCGACGGTGTCAGCGTCCTGCTGACGACGCACCTCATGGACGAGGCCGAGGAACTCGCGGACCGCCTCGTCATCATCGACCACGGCTCGATCGTCGCGTCGGGAACACCCGCCGAGGTCACCAGCCGCGGCGCCGAAGGGCAGCTGCGGCTCACCGCGCCGGCCGGTCTGGACACCGAACCCCTCGCGAGGACACTCCCCGACGGCTTCCGGGTGGCCGAGTCCGGACCGGGCACCTACCTCGTCGAAGGGCCGATCGACCCGAAGGTGGTGGCCTCGGTGGCGTCGTGGTGCGCCGATCTGGACGCCCTGATCAGCGACATCCGCGTGGACCAGCGCAGCCTCGAGGACGTCTTCCTCGAACTCACCGGCCGGGAACTGAGGGGATGACGATGAGCACCAGTGACCGTCTGACGGAGAATCGTTTTGCCCCGGGCACCTTCGCACCCGATCCCCGCCCGAGCGGCGCGGCGGTCATGCTGCGGGCGCAGACGGCGCTCGAACTCAAGCTGCTCCTGCGCAACGGGGAACAGCTGCTGCTGACGATGTTCATCCCGATCACCCTGCTGATCGGCCTGTGTCTGCTGCCCATCGGCGACCTCGGGACGTCGCGCGTCGACAAGGTGGTGCCCGCCGTGATGATGGTGGCGGTGATGTCCACCGCGTTCACCGGCCAGGCGATCGCGGTCGGTTTCGACCGCCGGTACGGTGCCCTCAAACGGCTCGGTGCCACTCCCCTGCCGACGTGGGGGATCATCGCCGGCAAGAGTGCTGCCGTCGTCATCGTCGTCGCCCTGCAGTCGGTTCTGCTGGGTGCGATCGGACTGGCGCTCGGCTGGCGGCCGAGTGCGTGGGGACTCGTCCTCGGCGCCGTGATCATCGCGCTGGGCACCGTCACGTTCGCGGCGATGGGACTGCTGCTCGGCGGCACCCTCCGCGCCGACATCGTCCTCGCCCTCGCCAACATTTTCTGGTTCGTGATGGTCGGCGTCGGCAGCGTGGTGTTCGCCACGGGAGACCTGCCGTGGCTCCTCCACACCGGCGCCCGGCTGATCCCGTCCGGAGCCCTCGCGCACGCGCTCGACGCCGCGCTCTCCGGGTCCGTGGACCTGCTCAGTGTCGTCGTCCTCGCCGTGTGGGGCGCGGCCGCCGGGGCCCTGGCCGCGAAGACGTTCCGATTCACGTGAGCCGTCGAACCACCGCCCGCATCGTCGGCACCGTTCTCGCAGCCCTGCTCGCCGTACTCGGCTGCGGAACCGTGCCCGCGGGCGCCGCACCGCAGTGGGGATCGCCGGCCACCCCGAATCCGTTCCTCGGACCGGCAGGCACGTCCACGATGCACGGCGACGCGGGATCCACCGATGCGACGCCGCTGCCCGGTCCCGGCACCGGTCCGCTGACCCTGTCCGCGTACCCGTTGGTGTCGGCGTGCCCGACGCTGCTGCAGGGATCCGACCGGCTCGTCGTCGCGTTGTGCACGTCCGTTGCCGGTCAGGTCCCCACCGTGCACCTGATCGACCCGATGGCACCCGCATCCCCGTTCGGTCACTCGCTCGCCACGTTCGCGCTCGCGAAGGGCAGCCTCCTGGGCGGCGTGTACGCATTCCTCGACAACGACAACCGGCTGGTCGTGGTGGACGGAAACCGACAACTGCTGCGCCTCGGACACTCGCAGGACCCGGACGGCCGCTGGCGGATCAGCGTCGATTCGCAGGTCGACCTGTCCGGCAGTGTGCTGCCCGGCGACAACGTGACGGGACTGACACCCGACTGGCAGGGCAACGTCTGGTTCGCCACCGGCGACGGCGTCGTCGGAGCCGTGGACCCCCGGGGCGTCGCGCACGCACTGCCCCTCGCCGCGGGCGAGCAGGTTCAGAACAGCATCTCCACCTCACCCTCGGGGACCGCTGTCGCGACGACGCACGCCCTGTACCAGTTCACCCTCCGCGACGGCGAGATCCGCGTCGACTGGCGCCGCGACTACGACCGCGGTCCCGACCGGAAACCGGGGCAACTCAGCCACGGCACCGGTTCCACCCCCACCTACTTCGGTCCGTCGACGGGCAGTGACTTCGTCGCGATCGTCGACAACGCCGACCCCCAGGTGAATCTGCGGGTGTTCCGCGCGGACTCGGGTGCCGAGATCTGTACCCTCCCGGTGCTCGGCAGCCCGGGCGGCAGCGAGAATTCGCCGATCGGCATCGGCAACTCGGTGTACGTGGCCGGCACGTACGGCTACCCGTACCCGGCCGTTCCGGACGGCGCGGGTCCCGCGGTCCCGACGAACGCCCCGTTCACCGGTGGCATGACCCGCGTCGACATCGACCCGATCGGCTGCCACCAGGTATGGAGCAACGACGTCCGCAGCGCCGCGGTGCCCCACCTGTCGACCGGCGACGGACTCCTCTACACCGTGATCCGGCGCGGGTTCGACGTCACCACACCCCTGGACGGATTCTCGTTCGCGGTGATCGATCCAGCCGACGGCACGGTCGAACACACCAGCCCCCTCCCCGGCACCGCGGTCAACGACACCCTCCAGATGTCCGGGCTCGTCACCGACACCGGCGACTTCTGGCAGGGCACGGTGACCGGCATCCTGCGCATTCGCGGCGAGTAGCACGGAGTCGAACCCGGCGCCACCAGCCCAACGACACGCTGTAGTTGACGGCCCTCTACCATCGACGTCGTGCTGTATCGCGGGTTTCTGAGCCTGGTAGACCGTCTTCCCCTTCCGTCGCTGACCGTGCAGCGTGTCATCGCGTTCGCGGTGATCCTCACGCAGGGCGGCATCGCCGTCACCGGGGCCGTCGTGCGGGTGACGGCGTCCGGCCTCGGCTGCCCCACCTGGCCGCAGTGCTTCCCCGGCAGCTTCGTCCCGGTCGGGCACGGCGAGGTCGCCGTCATCCATCAGGCGGTCGAATTCGGCAACCGCTTGCTCACGTTCGTCGTCGTGCTGGCCGCGGCCCTGATCGTCCTCGCGGTCACCCGGGCACGCCGGCGGAAAGAGGTCCTCGTCTACGCCTGGATGATGCCCCTCGGGACCGTCGTGCAGGCCGTCATCGGCGGTGTCACGGTGCTCACCGGGCTGCTGTGGTGGACGGTCGCGGTGCACCTGCTCGCGTCGATGGCGATGGTGTGGCTGGCGACCGTCATGTACGCGAAGATCTGCGAACCGGACGACGCCCCGGCGGTCGACGTGATCCCCGCCCCGCTGCGCTGGCTCACCGCGCTCTCGGGTGTCGCGCTGGCCGGGGTTCTCGCGGCCGGAACTCTGGTGACGGGCGCCGGGCCGCACGCGGGAGACAAGAGCCTCGACCGCGTGGTTCCCCGACTCGAAGTCGAAATCGTCACGCTCGTGCACCTGCACGCACAGCTGCTGGTCGGCTACCTGGCCTTGCTGGTCGGCCTGTGCTTCGGCCTGTACGCCGTCGGCGCCTCACGCGCCGTGAAGGTGCGCATCCAGGTCCTGCTGGCGCTGGTGGTGGCGCAGGCATTGATCGGGCTCGTCCAGTTCTTCACAGACGTGCCCGCGGTCCTCGTGGCATTCCATGTGGCGGGTGCCGGGTTGTGCACCGCGGCCACCGCAGCGGTGTGGGCTGCGGGACGCACTCGCGAGTACGTCACGCAGCCCGACACCGCGAGCGTCTAGCGCTCGTTGCGGGCCTTCGGGAAACGCGTCTGCCGCGCCACCCAGCCGGCCATCTTCTGGAAGTGCCCCTTTCGGGGTGTGACGATGCTGGTGAGCGCGCGGTCCCACTCCGAGACGGTGACGGCGTCGAAGGACGCGACGACGGCATTCGCAGTGGCCAGATCTTCGACCACCTGGTCGCCGAGGATGCCGTCCTCCCCGACGAGCGTGATACGGACGCCCGCAAGTCCGATCGGCTGGATGACGGCACTGGCCGAACCGCCGTGTTCGGCGACGAACTTCTTGATCGCGTCGACGGTGTGCGACGGCAGCGAGGGCGCCGGGCTGGAGGGCGCCTGGTCCGCATGGGTGTCGGTAGTCATGGCCCCGAGAATACTGGGCGGTAGACACGTCGTGTCCGCCAGGCTCGGTAGCGCGACCCTCGCCGTGTAGAACTGAAACCATGCGCGCCATACAGGTTTCCCGTCTCGGTGGTCCCGACGTCCTCGAACCGGTGGAGGTTCCCGAACCCGAGATCGGAGCGACGGACCTTCTCGTTCGCACCGACGCGATCGGTATCAACTTCATCGACACGTACTTCCGGACCGGTCTGTACCCGCGACCGTTGCCCTACGTTCCCGGTGACGAGGGGTCCGGGGTGGTGGAGACCGTCGGCAGCGACGTGACCGATTTTGCCGCCGGTGAACGGGTGGCCTGGTGCTCCGCTCCCGGCAGCTACGCCGAGAAGGTGGCCGTTCCCGCATCGGCCGCGATCGCCGTCCCCGATTCCGTGCCCGCTCCGCAGGCCGCGTCCGCACTGCTGCAGGGCATGACCGCCCACTACCTCGCCCATTCGACGTACCCGATCCAGTCCGGGGACACCGTGCTGGTGCACGCCGGAGCGGGCGGAGTCGGTCTGCTGCTCACCCAGATGGCGACCGCGCTCGGCGGACAGGTGATCAGCACCGTGTCCTCCGACGCCAAGGAACAGCTGTCCCGCGACGCGGGCGCACGCGAAGTACTGCGGTACGACGAGGACATCGCCGCCCGGGTGCGCGAACTGACGGACGGGGAGGGCGTCGCAGCCGCCTACGACGGCGTCGGTGCGTCCACGTTCGAGGCCAGTCTCGCGTCCGTGCGGATCCGGGGAACGGTGGCACTGTTCGGTGCGGCGAGCGGGCCGGTGCCGCCGTTCGATCCGCAGCGGCTCAACCCGGCGGGCTCGCTGTTCCTCACCCGCCCCACACTCGCGCACCACATCCGGAACCGTGAGGAACTGACGTGGCGGGCGGGAGACGTGTTCTCCGCGCTGGCCGACGGGTCGCTGACGGTCCGGGTGGGCGCGGAGTACCCCCTCGCACGTGCGGCGGACGCGCACCGCGACCTGGAGGCCCGCGCGACGACGGGGTCGATCGTGCTGGTGCCCTGACGCGGAGCGTCAACTCCGGCCCTGAGGCACGGGGGGTCAGCTCAGGAGGCTGCCGATGGTCTGCAGGCCGAGCACGGAGTCGACGGCGAGACCGACGAAGACGATGGCCAGGTAGTTGTTCGACTGCAGGAAGAGGCGGAGCGGCTTCACGGCCGCTCCGCCGCGGACGCTCCGGTACAGCTGGTGGGCCATGAGCAGGAACCAGGCACCGGCGACGAGCGTGACCGCGGCGTACACCACGCCGGCGGCCGGGACGAGCGCGAGGGACGTGATCACCATCGCCCAGCTGTACAGCAGGATCTGCTTGGTGACGTGTTCCTCGGTGGCGATCACCGGCAGCATCGGGACACCGGCCGCCTTGTAATCCTCCTTGTAGCGCATGGCCAGGGCCCACGTGTGCGGCGGTGTCCAGAAGAAGATGACCAGGAACAGCACGATCGGCTGCCAGCTCAGCGAGCCGGTCACCGCCGACCAGCCGACCATCACCGGCATGCAGCCCGCGGCGCCGCCCCAAACCACGTTCTGCCAGGTCCGGCGTTTGAGCACCATCGTGTAGACGAGCACGTAGAACGCGATCGTGAGGACGACCAGGAACCCGGCGAGCAGGTTGGCCCGCCACCACAGCCAGAGGAACGACGCGACGCCGAGCGTCATGCCGAACACGAACGCGTGGGACGTGGGCACCGCGTCGCGGGCCAGTGGACGGCGCGCGGTGCGTTTCATGACCTTGTCGATGTCGGCATCGACGACGCAGTTGAGGGAGTTCGCGCTCGCCGCGCCCATCCAGCCGCCGAACAGCGTGCTGAGGATCAGCAGGATGTCGACGTTGCCGCGGTCCGCCAGCAGCATCGCGGGGATCGTCGCGACCAACAGCAGTTCGATCACCCGCGGCTTGGTCAATGCGATGTAGGCCAGGACCTTGCCCGTGACGCGACCCAGCACCGTACCGGTGTCGGTCGCGCGGGGGGCGGGGCTGGGGCTGCCGAAGCCGTGTCC
>SEEV01000734.1 GCA_004211695.1 Rhodococcus sp. (in: high G+C Gram-positive bacteria) | reverse complement strand
CGCACGGGTACTCGGCGTCGGCGGTGATGCCGGACAGCGCGACCACACCGGTGGGCAGGTTCCCCATCACGTTGCGGTAATGCGCCTGGTCGATGGTGGAAGTAAGCATGGTGGCTCCTTGTCAGATCGTGGTGCCGGACCCGGCGGCGGCGCGGGAGGAGTGGTCGGGGTGCAGTTCGGTGGCGATGTCGCGTGCGGAACGCAGTGCGCTCTCGATGGCGCCGTCGATGAATCCGGCCCACAGGTTCGCGATGTCACTGCTCGCGAAGTGCAGGACGCCTTCGGTAGCTTGCTGCGCGCCGAGGTAGCGAGTGACCTGGTTAGGGCGGTTCATCATCCAGGTCTCCTGCGAGTACGGGTCACTCATCCAGTCGTGTCCGGTCACCTCGAGGACGTCGAGATCGTCACGCCAGACGGTCAGTGCCTGCTGGACGGCGTCGCGGTCGTTCGGATCCAGCCGTGTCGAGTCGGCACCGAAACCCACCAGTACTGCGTCGTCGTCGCCGAGGTACTCGGTGCGCACGACCGACAGTGGGTGCGCTGCCGAGGAGTACCCGAAGAAGGGAGTGATCGGACCGCGGACCCGGATCCAGCACTTGACGCCCTGGGAGGCCGCCTTCTCCTTGCTTGCGGCGAGCTTGCCGTCGTTGAGTGGTGGGGTGATATCGAGGTCGCCGAGGATGTTCTGCGGCACGGTCAGCACCACGCGGCGCGCCGTGACGACCTGACCGTCGGCCAGGTGCACGTGAGCGCGTTCGGAATCGTGCTCGATGCGGGAGACCTGCGCGCCGGTGCGCAGTTCCGCGGTGGTGTCGGCGGCGATCGCCGCCACCAGGGCCTGGGTACCGCCGGCGAGGCGGAAGACCGCCGACGCCTCGTGCATCAAATGCCACGAGCCGGCGGTGGCGGCAGTCCAGCGCAGGGCGGTGGTGAACGCACCCTCGGTGAGGGGCCGTTGAAGTGCCCGACCCACGCCGCCTCGTTCGCGTGGTATTCGTCCGTGGTCAGCTGCAACCGGTCGAGCATGTCCTGCACGCTGTACTGATCGATGTCGGCGAGCTCGGGCGCGGCGGTCGGCATGTCGGGGCGCGGGATGATCCGCATGGTGTCGGCGAGCATTCGGCGCATGCCGGGGTGCCGCCGATCTCGAGGTCCCGGCCGAGGCGGTGGTCGGTCCAGACCCGTCCGCCGAGACGTTCGCGCGCCTCGAGCACCACCACACGCAGTCCGGTGCGGGACAGGTCCCGGGCGGTGATCAGCCCGGCGATGCCGCCACCGACCACGACGACGTCGGCCTCTTGATGCTGGTGGGCGCTTTCTGCCATTGCCTCTCCTTAACGCCGGAAACTCAGGGTGAGCGATCATCACCCCCCAACGACTACGTTCAGAAATTGAACGGCTCGTTCAAAATCTTTCGATATTGATCCTGAGCTGTAGATCACAATCTGTCAAGAGTGTCGGCCGCCCGGCGTGCGCCGATCGGGTTTACGACTGTCGACAGGCAAGCTCCGAGCCGCGATCGCGCGGCCCCAAGCGCCGCCGACCTGCCGCGAGGGTGTCGAATTCCCACCCGGCGAAGAGGCGAGGCCCGAGCCGCTCTTGACGGGCCTTGAGTCCCATGTCACACTTTTGAGCACATCGTTCAGTTTATGAACACGTAGCGGCACTGAGCTGCATCGCCCTACCGGTAGAGCCCATCCCAACGACAGCAGTCGCCGGCGATCCATCGGATTCCGCGGCCGTGCACCACTTCACGAAGGTTGTGACATCACGTGCGAACATCTGCTTCCCGCCTACCCGCCACTGCGCACGGTGACTGCCCACCGTCGTCGGTCGTGATCGCCACGTCGACGCGCATCAGCGAGGAGGTCGCCGCATGACCATCACGAACAACGAATCCGTGGCCATGGACGAGCAGCCGGTCGACAAGAGTCGCTTCCTGGTCAAGCTGACCGGCGTCATCGCCGGTGGCATGTTCATCGACGGCTACATCCTCGGCATCATCGGCACCGTCATCGGGGCCATCACCCTCGATCTCGGCATGTCGCTGTTCTGGGAGGGGCTCATCGGTGCCTCCGCGCTGATCGGCATCTTCATCGGCGGCCCCCTCGGCGGCTGGCTCGCCGACAAACTCGGCCGCAAGCCACTGTTCACGATCGACCTGGTGATCTTCACCGTCGGTTCGGTCCTGCAGTTCTTCGTCGACTCGACCTGGCAACTGTTCCTCGTCCGACTGCTGATGGGCATCGCGATCGGCGCCGACTACTCCGTCGGCTGGCCCCTGCTCGCCGAGTTCGCCCCCTCCCGCCTGCGCGGCCGGTTGATGGCCTGCAACGAGGTTGCCTGGTACCTCGGGTTCATGGCCGCGTTCGTCGCCGGCTTCCTGATGACCGCCGTATGGTCCCTCGACTGGCGCATCGTGCTCGGCTCGAGCACCCTTCCTGCGGTGATCTTGCTCATGGCCCGGTTGGGCATGCCCGAATCCCCCCGCTGGCTGATGAACAAGGGCCGCACCGCTGAAGCAACCGAAATCGCCCACGCCTACCTCGAGGACCCGTCGGACGTCCTCGACATCACCAACGAACCAACCCGCAAGGGCACCTTCGGAATGCTCTTCTCCCCGGCCTACCGTCGCGCGACGATCTTCATCTCCATCTTCTGGTTCTGTGTGGTGGCACCATATTTCGCCATCGCCACGTTCGCGGCCAGCGTGCTGGAGGGCTACGGCCTCGGTGACGGACTGGCCGGCGCGCTGGGGGTCAACGGCCTCGCCCTGGCCGGGGTCGTGGTCTCGGTGATTCTCATCGAACGCATCGGCCGCCGGAAACTGACCATCCCCCAGCAGTGGGTGTGTGCGGCGGTCCTGGCCGTCATCGGCTGCTGCCCTGGTCGATGCACAACCTCGGCGCGGGCACCACGATGCTCATCGCCGCCGGCATCTGCGTCGTCGGAGCCTCGGTCTCCCAGGTTCTCGCCCCGGAAACGATGGGCCGCAGTCTCAGCGAAACCTCCGCTCCGCACCAGCGGTAACCACCCCCCCGATCCCGAGCGCGGAGTCGTCGGGCTGACAACGATGTCTTCCGACGACTCCGCCTCGACCCACCACGTTCCACCACACTCCGTGTGTTCGCCTAGGAAGGAGCCAGCGATCATGTCGACCATCTCGGACGCGGTCACCGCACTCGCAAACAAGGGAATGGTCCTCGTCGTCGACGACGAAGACCGCGAGAACGAGGGCGACCTGATCATGGCCGCCGAATACGCGAGCACTGATGCGGTCGCGTTCTTCCTCGAACACACCTCCGGATTTCTCTGTGTCGCCATCGACGAGGCCCGCGCCGACAAACTCGGCCTCGACCTGATGGTCCCCGACAACACCGAAGCCCACAAAACCGCATTCCTGGTCAGCGTCGACTACCGGCACGGCACCACCACGGGAATCAGCGCGGGCGATCGCGGCGCCACCATCCGGGCGCTGGCCGACCCGGCACTGCAGCCCGCCGACCTCGCCCGGCCCGGTCACGTGATGCCGCTGCTCGCGAAGCCCGGCGGCGTCCTCGAGCGCCCAGGGCACACCGAAGCAGGCGTCGACCTGTGCCGCATGGCCGGGCTCAGCGGTGCTGCCCTGCTCTGCGAGATCGTCACCCCCGACCGGCGCGAGATGATGCGTCGCGACGAACTCGAAAACCTCGCCGCACAGCACTCGATCCCGATGATCTCCATTGCGGATCTTCGCGCCTGGCACTCCCGCACGGAAGGCACTGTGACTCCGCTGCGCCACAACGCCGCTCGCCCCGGGAACACCGTCCTTCGATCCGGGCGTAGCACTCTGCCCACCGAGGTCGGCACGTTCGACGCGGTCGCCTATCACGCACCCGGCGACGGCGTCGAGCACCTGGCCCTGGTGATGGGCGACGTCGCCGCCGGCGACGCGCCGCTGGTCCGGTTGCACAGCGAATGCATCACCGGTGACCTCGCCGGCTCCCTGCGCTGCGACTGCGGCCCCCAGTTCCGATCCGCCCTGAGCGCAATCGCGGAGGCCGGCGCCGGCGTCCTGATCTACCTGCGCGGACACGAGGGCCGCGGTATCGGCCTGGGGCACAAACTGCGCGCCTACGAACTCCAGCAACATGAGGGCCTCGACACCGTCGACGCGAACGTCAGCCTGGGCCTGCCGGTCGACGGCCGCGACTACCGCGTCGCCTGCGAGATCCTCGACGATCTCGGAGTGGGCCGAGTGCGGCTGATGACGAACAACCCGGACAAGGTCGGGGCGCTGATCGACCACGGCATCACCGTCGCCGAACAGATCCCCCACGAGTCGTCCCCGACCGCCTACAACCGGTCCTATCTGACCACCAAACGCGACCGCATGGGCCACACCCTGCAGCGGCTCGGCTGACAACCCTGCACGCGGCGCCACAGTCACCTACACCGGTTCCGCACCGGGACCCGAACCGAGAGGACGACCAGTCGATGACGACCACCGAGAACATCGTCGAAACCCGCCCCGCCCCCTTCACCTGGGCACAATCCGCCCAGTACAGCCAGGGCACCAAGGCCGGAGACCTGGTGTTCACGTCCGGTCAGGCCGGCTACGACGACGACGGCAACCTCGTCGAGGGCGGCTTCGAGGCCCAGGCACGCCAGGTGTTCCGCAACATCGAAAAGATCCTGCACCAGCACGGCGCCTCGATGTCGTCGGTGGTCAAGCTGACCGCCTACC
>SEEV01000733.1 GCA_004211695.1 Rhodococcus sp. (in: high G+C Gram-positive bacteria) | reverse complement strand
GCCGCGTCGATGACCTCCGCGATCGACGGGCTCTTGCGGAGCGGCAACTGCCGCAGCGTGCGCGCCAGATCCACGACATCCGCCGCGACGGCATCCTCGACCTCGGGCGCCCTGGCCGTCACGATGTCCCGCTCGCGCTGCGGTGTCGGATATCCGAGGTGGTAGTGCAGGCACCGGCGCTTGAGTGCGGGCGACAATTCCCGAGTGTCGTTGGACGTCAGGATCACCCAGGGCGCCGAGCGCGCGGTGAACGTCCCCACTTCGGGAATGGTGACCTGCCCCTCCGCGAGAACTTCGAGGAGCAACGCTTCCATCGACTCCTCGGTGCGGTCCACCTCGTCGACGAGCAGCACCACCGGTTCCGGCGACAGGATCGCCTCGAGCAGGGGACGCACCGACAGGAACTTCTCCGAGTACAGCCCGAAATCCTGGGCCGCCAAGAACTTCGACGCATCGGCGATGTCGTCGAACCCGGCCATCTGCTCACCGATGCGGTCGCGCAACATCTGCACATGCAACAGCTGTTTGGCGTAGTCCCACTCGTACAGCGCCCGGTTGTCGTCGAGACCTTCGTAGCACTGCAGGCGAACGAGCTTGCGCCCCGCGGCCTCGGCCAGTGACTTCGCCAGCTCCGTCTTGCCGACGCCGGCCGGCCCCTCCAGCAGCAGCGGACGTTCGAGCGCGGTTGCCAGGTGGACGACCACCGCGAACTCGTCGTCGGCGATGTAGTCGACCTCGCGCAGTGCCTCCTTCAGTTCCGCGCCGTCGGTGAAGGTGATGTCCACCGGTTCCGGGGCCGTGTGCGGTGCAGTCATGATCGGGGCATCCGTCCTTCGTCAGCAGAGTTGATGGTGGGAACGCATCCGGGGCGGGGCCGGGCTGGGGTTGGCGCCCGCCCCGGACGCGAGTTCGGTGGTGCGGGTCAGTACGCGCTGTTGATGGCGTGGTCGACGACGGGGAGCATCGATTCGACCGTCACCTCGCGCGGGTTGCCCGGCGTGCACCAGTCGCCCTGAATGTGCTCGGAGATGGCGCGCACGGTCTTCTCGTCGCCCCGGATGGTGTCACCTCGACCCTCGTACTTCTTGGTGTTCATCTGGTTCTTCTCGTACGAGTCGGTGCGCACCTGCCCGAAGTTGTCCGGAATGCCGACGTCCTTCGCGAGGCGGATGGCCGCCTCGACCGCCGCGTCCGCGGCCTGCACCGTGGTGAGGTTGCGGGTGTCGACTCCCAGCGCTCCGGCCAGCTGCGCGTAGCGCTCGTACCGAGAGGGCAGGTTGTACTCCCAGACGCGGGGCAGGGCAATGGCGTTGTTCAGTCCGTGGTGGCTGTCGAAGAACGCGCTGACCGCGTGCGAGATGGAGTGCACGATGCCCAGGCCGCCGGAGTTGAATGCCTGGCCGGCGATGTACTGCGCGTTCATCATTCCCTCGCGGGCCTTCAGGTTCCGCGGCTCGAACACGGCCTCCCGCAGGTTCTTCGCGACGAGCTCCACGGAGTACAGCGCGTTGCCGAGCGACGGCGCGAAGTCGAGACGCGAGACGAAAGGCTCACTGCCGTGGGCGAGAACGTCGAATCCGCAGTAGGCGGTGAAGTGCTGGGGGCAGGTGTAGTAGAGCAGCGGGTCGTCGATCGCGAGGGTCACGATGGTCGCCTCGTCGAATCCCACCCACTTGTGCGGGTTGTTCATGTCCGAGGTGTCGGTGATGACGTACGCCCACGACGTCTCCGAACCCGTACCGGCCGTGGTGGATACGGCGATGTGCGGCGGGTTCTCCTTGTTGGTGGACTTCGCGAATCCCTCGAACTCGTTGATGTTGCGGCCGTCGTGCGCGACCACCACACGGGCACCCTTCGCAGCGTCGTGACTCGAGCCGCCGCCGACGGAGATGATCGAGTCGCACTTCTCCTTCTGGTAGAGCGCGGCCGCCTCCATGACGTTGTAGTCCTTGGGGTTGGACTCGACCTTGTCGTAGAGCACGACCTCGACGCCCTGGTACTCGATCTTGCCGACCAGTTCCTCGATGATGCCCGAACCGCGCAGGCC
>SEEV01000732.1 GCA_004211695.1 Rhodococcus sp. (in: high G+C Gram-positive bacteria) | reverse complement strand
ACGAGCTGGTGTTCCCGGTGCGGGTACGCACCGGCGCCCACAAGGGCGAGCTGGCGTGGATGCCGCTGACGCACTGGCGGGTGCTGCGCACCCTGCACAACCCTCGCTACGCCGGTGCGTTCGCCTACGGCCGCCGCCGCGAGCGCGTTACCGCCGACGGCAAGAAGACCTTCGACACCCTGCCCCGCGAGCAGTGGATCGCGCTGATCCCCGACGCCCACCCCGGCTACGTCGACTGGGAGCAGTTCGAAACCAACCAGCGGCTGCTCTCGGCGAACGCCACCGCGCGCGGCGAGGACCGCGCCGCCGGCCCCGCCCGGGAAGGAACCGCGCTGCTGCAGGGCCTGGCCGTCTGCGCCAAGTGCGGAAACCGGATGACCGTGCGCTACCACACCCGCCGCGGCGTCGAAGTCCCTGACTACCAGTGCATCCGGACCTGCATCCAAGACGGCGGACGCCGCTGCCAGGGCGTGCCCGGCGCCGCCGTCGACGCCGCGATCGGGCAACTGCTGCTCGACACCGTCACCCCGCTCGCGCTCGAGGTCGCCCTCACCGTGCAAACCGAACTCGAGACCCGCGCCGCCGAAGCCGACGCGCTGCGCCGCGGTCAGGTGGAGCGGGCCCGCCACCGCGCCGACCTCGCCCGCCGCCGCTACCTCGCCGTCGACCCGGACAACCGGCTCGTCGCCGACAGCCTCGAAGCCGACTGGAACGACGCGCTGCGCACCCTGGGCGCCGCGCGCGAGGACTACGAGCGCGCCAGCGCCGCCGCGGCCACCGCCCTCACCGAAGAAGTGCAGGCCAAAATCCGATCCTTGGCCACAGACTTCCCCGCACTCTGGGCGAACCCGGACACCCCGCAGCGGGACCGCAAACGCATGGTCCGCCTCCTCGTCGCCGACGTCACCCTGCACAAGACCGACCGCATTCACCTGCACGTCCGGCGGCCAGACCCACAGCCTCACCGTGGCAATCCCGCCGAAAGCCTGGCAACTCCGCCAGACCCACCCCGACACCCTCGCCGCCCTCGACCGGCTCCTCGACACCTGCACCGACGCCGAGACCGCCGACGCGCTCAACGCCGCCGGTCACCGCTCCGGCGAGGGCAAAGCCTTCACCGCCCGCATAGTCCTCCATGCCCGCCGCAGCAACAACCTGCCCAGCCATGCCGACCGGCTCCGTGCCAAGGGCCTGCTCACCAACACCGAACTCGCCACACGACTCGGTGTGCACCCCAGCACGATCAAAAGCTGGACACACGCCGGAATCCTCAACTCACACAAAGCAAACGACAAAAACGTGCGGCTCTACGAGCCACCCACCCCCGGCGACCCACGCCTCACCACCCGACAAGGCAGCCCGCTCCGAAAACGAGTTCCCACCCAACCCGCGCCAGGAGGTGCACTATGAAACCAAGCCCTTGTCCCAACACACCCCGGTGCGGCCCATCGAACGACGTAATCCATGCCGGGTGCAGGTGGATTCCATGGCGTCGGCCGTGTATTGCACGCCGCGGTCGGAGTGCACAATGGTTCCTTCGCATTTTCCGCCGCGAGCCGCGACCGCCTGCTCGAGCGCATCGGTGACCAGCTCGGTCCGCATATGGTCATCGACGCCCCAGCCGAGCGCCTTCTTTGAGTGCTCATCCTTGAACGCACACAGGTACATATCGCCTTCGCCGCAGGTCAGATAGGTGATGTCGGACGTCCACACCACGTCGATCCGGCCCTGATCGAACTTCCGCTGGACCAGGTCGGGCGGGAACGATGTCGGCGCACTCCATGGCCATCAGCTCGAAGCGCTCTACTTCTGATGTTGTGCCGCAAAGTACGCCGACGCTTTTTTCAAGAATGCGTTGTCCTTTTCCAGCTCGGTGACCTGCTTGCGCAGTCGGGTGAGTTCGTCTCGCTCGGCCGGAGTCAAGGGCGCTTGCCCCTGGGCGGTGGCCGCGTCGACGCGGCGGCGTTCGTCGGCGACCCAGGACCCGAGTAGCGATTCGTTCAGGCCGAGGTCGCGGGCGACCGAGGCGATCGTGCGGCCCGAATCGAT
>SEEV01000731.1 GCA_004211695.1 Rhodococcus sp. (in: high G+C Gram-positive bacteria) | reverse complement strand
GTGAACCAGCCGACGGTGCGGGCGAGATCGGCGCCCGGAACCACCTGCTCCTCACGACCGTGCCCCTCGAGATTCACCAGCGCGCCGGACGACTCGATCCCGCGCGCCCGGCGCCAGCGGACGAGCGCCAACGCCAGCGCCGTCAGCAGTCCGTCGCCGACACTCCCGTGGAAGGCCTGGGGAAGCGTCGTCAGCAGCGCCTCCGTCACCTCGACGGGAACCCGGACCTCGACGTCGGAGGTCTGGACGTCGGCTGCGGTGAGGGGCCGCGACCCGAGCGGTGGGTCGGGGGTGTCGAGCATCCGCCGCCACAGGTCGAGTTCGGCTGTGCGAGAGGGCTCCTGCGCCACATCGGTGAGGGCGTGCGCCCACCGGCGCATCGACGTGCCGGTGCCGGGCAGGGTGGGCGGCTCACCCGACAGCACCTGAGCGCAGGCGAGGGCGAGGTCGGGGACGAGGATCCGCCACGACACCCCGTCGACCACCACGTGATGGGCGACGATCAGCAGCCGTCCCGCGGCGGCCGGTGTCGCGCTGCTCGCGAACCAGACCGCCTGCACCATCACACCCGACTCCGGGTCGAGCCGGCCCGCGGCGGCGTCCAGTTCGCGGGACGCGGCCTCGGTGAACGAGTCGGCGGCGTCGATCGGCACCGTGCGCACCACCGCGGTCGCCCGCACCCAGCCGGGCGGCGCGACCGCCATCGCCGCACCGTGCTCGGCCCGGTCACTCCGGTACAGCCGGGCGCGCAGCATGTCGTGCCGGTCCAGGACGGCCTGCATCGCCGCCGTCAGCGTGTCCTCGTCCAGTGCGGCGGGGGTGGTGAACAGCGCAGCCTGGGAGTACCGGCGGAAATCGCCGTCCCTGCCCAGCATCCAGTGCACGATCGGGGTGAGGGGGAATTCGCCGACGCCGCCGCCGGGCAGCTCCTCCAGCGTGACCGCCTGCTCTCCCGCGGTCGCGACCTCCGCGAGCGCGGCAACCGTCTTGCGTTCGAACACGTCCCGCGGGGTGATCACCACCCCGGACGCCTTCGCCCGGGTGACGAGCTGAATCGACATGATGGAGTCGCCGCCGACCGCGAAGAACGAATCGTCGACGCCCACCGATTCGAGGCCGAGCACCTCGGCGAACAGAGCGGCAAGGATCCGCTCCGTTTCCGTCGCCGGTGCGCGGCCGAGCGACACCTGCCGTCCGAAGTCCGGTTCGGGCAGCGCCCTGCGGTCGAGTTTGCCGTTCACGGTGAGGGGCAGGACGTCGAGCACCACCACGACCGCGGGCACCATGTGCGCCGCCAGCCGGCCGGCGACCGCGTCGACGATTGCGGCCGGATCCAGCACCCGGCCCGCCTCGGGCACCACGTAGCCCACCAGTCGTTCGCGCCGCGCCAGCACCACCGACTGCGCCACACCGTCGCAGGCGAGCAGCGCCGACTCCACCTCGCCGAGCTCGATGCGGAAGCCCTTGACCTGAACCTGGAAGTCGTTGCGGCCCAGATATTCCAGCTGACCGTCCGCGTTCCACCGGCCGAGGTCGCCGGACCGGTACATCCGCGAACCGGGTGTGTGCGGGTCGGCCACGAACCGGGTCGACGTGAGTGCGAACCGGCCGAGATAGCCCCGGGTCACCTGCGCGCCCGACACGTAGAGTTCCCCGACCACTCCCGGCGGCACCGGGTGCAGTCGGGAGTCGAGCACGTACACGCGCAGTCCGGGCAGTGCCCGGCCGATCACGGAGGCCGACGCGGACGCGGCGAGTTCCACGTCCAGCGGCAGGTGACTGACGTGCACGGTGGTTTCCGTGATGCCGTACATGTTCACCAGCGCCGGGGCGGTGTCGTCGTGTCGCGCGTACCAGCGGGTGAGCTGCCCCAGGTCGAGGGCCTCGCCGCCGAATACCACGACGCGGAGGGACAGTTCGGTGGCGCCGGCGACCCGGTCCGCCTCGGCGAGTTGGTAGAAGGCGGTGGGGGTCTGATTCAGGACGGTGACGTTCTCGTCCCGCAGCAGTCGCAGGAACATGTCGGGTGAGCGGGTCGTGAAGTAGTCGAC
>SEEV01000020.1 GCA_004211695.1 Rhodococcus sp. (in: high G+C Gram-positive bacteria) | reverse complement strand
TTCATGCCGGCGCCGGACGCGGCGACTTCCTCCAGCAGGATGGAGGCCTCGGTGATTCCCATGCCGTGCCCGCCGTAGGCCTCGGGTGTGGTGATGCCGAGCCAGCCGCCCTTGGCGAATGCGTCGTAGAACTCGGTGGGGAACTCGTGCTCGCTGTCCTTCTCCACCCAGTACTGCTCGTCGAACTTGCCGGCGAGCTCGCGCACCGCATCTCGGATCGTCGCCTGATCCTCGGTCAGATCAAAGTCCACAGCACGTCCCGTCGTCGTTGGTTCCGTTTGGACTTAAGTTACTAAAGGACAGACCAAAAAGTCAATGGTGGATCACCCGGCGGCGGGCAACAGGGGCAGATCCCGCGCGAGGCGCTCGTTCCACACGTCCGGACCGCCGAACAGCTTCTCGTCGAGCTTGGTGCGCTTGTAGTACAGGTGCAGGTCGTGTTCCCACGTGTAGCCGATGGCGCCGTGCATCACGAGGGCACTGTCGGCTGCCTGCACCGCATTCCGCGTCACCTGCGCCTTGGCGACCGCGGCGTGCACCGCGCAGTTAGTCCACGGCGAGGCGGAGCATGCGGTCCATCGCGCCGAGCGAGTCGGCGGACACGAGCACGGCCGCCCGGAGTCCTGCGTCGTCGAGCGCCGTCGCCGCCTCGATGTCGAGGCGCTGCCCGGCGACGTCGTCGAACCGGACATCCGCGGCCGCGCGAGACGGGTCGAGGAGACGCCGCGGTTCGACCGTGACACCGGGGTCGTCGACTCGGACGAGGTACAGGGACACCGTTCCGTCGGCGTCTTTCGCCGGGACGACCAGCAGTTTTGCCCGTTCGGCGCCGAGCACCGTCGCGACACGGCCGGTGAGTGCGCCGCCCGCGTCGGCGCGCACCGAATCGGCGAGGCCGAACGGACGGGTCGCGTCGACTGCAACGGCTGCAAAACCACCCCCTGCCAGTACGTCGGTGGCGACGTCGGCGGGCAGCAGGGGCGCGGCGAGGACGGACGCGGTCCAGGCACTCGACGGCGCGGCGTACCGGGCCAGCGCCTCGGCGGTCAGCGCCAGTTCGAGTAGCCCACCGCCCTGACCACCGATGTCCTCGGCGAGGCCGGCGGAGAACCAGCCCTCCTCGACGAATTTCTGTTCGAATTCGGCAGGATTGCCCGATTCACCCCACTTGCGGACTTTTGCCGGAGCGGCGAACCGCCCGAGCCAGCCGTCGAGGGCTTCGGTGAACATTTCCTGCTCTTGTGACAGTTCCCAGCGCATAGAACTGGTCCTCTCGATGAGACGAAGAATAGGCTGCAAGGCGAACGCAGCGAGAAACCAATGGTATATTAGGTCTGACCGTTAGACCAGAGAGGGCGGGGAGTCATGCCATCAGCCGTGCCGAACACCACCCGGAACGGACGTTCCTCCATTCAGTTGACTCCGATGGCGGTACCGAAGGCGTCGGACGTCCTCGCAAACGAACTGCGCGAGCGCATTCTCAGCGGGGACTACGTCGAAGGCACACCGCTGCCGCCGGAACGCGAACTCGTCGTCCAGACGAAGATGAGCCGCACCACGGTGCGTGAGGCCCTGCGCATCCTCGAAGTGCAGGGACTCGTGCGGATCAAGGCCGGGCGGGCCGGGGGTGCCTTCGTCCAGCGACCGGGCGAACAGTCCATGGCGGATACGGTGGCTCTGCTCATCCGCGGTCGTCAGATCCGTCTCGCCGCGCTGCTCGAGACCCGCGTGGCGATCGAGCCGTTCTGCGCGCAACTCGCCGCTCGCTATCGCACCGACGAGGATCTCGCGCGTCTCGACGCCGCGAACGACGACATCGCCGGTGCCGGTGACAGCCTCGACGCCTTCCTTCAGGCGAACATCGATTGGCACGTCGCGGTCGCGAGCGCCAGTCACAACGAACTGTTGTCGGGTCTCATGATTTCGCTCTCGCGGGCCATCTATGCCGCCACCGAGAACGAAGGTTTCATCGACGACAAGGTCCGCGAAATTACCGTCCGGGCGCACCGCTCGGTCACCAAGGCCATTCGCGACAAGGATGCCGATGCGGCGGTGCGGCGTATGAGCAGGCACGTCCACTCGTACGCCGAGTCGATCAAGGATTTCGAGGAGCGCACCGACATTCTGCTGGACGAGTAGTCCCGCCGAGCATTCGGTCGTTCCGACCACGAAGGCCCCACACCATCCGGTGTGGGGCCTTCGCCGTACTCACGAGGCTTCGTCGCGACCGCCCGCCACCACGGCACGGATCTCGTCGACGGCCTCCGGATTTTCCGCACCCGACAGGTCACCCGGGTCGGTCCCCAGCGCGGCGGCGCGTACCGCCCGGCGGAGGATCTTCGCGGACCTGGTCTTGGGAAGCCGCGTCACCCGGTGAACCACGCTGGGCGCGAACGGTTTCCCGAGTTGCGCGGCCACACTGGCGATCAGTTCGGCCGAGATGTCCGCCGTGTCGACGCCCGCGTCGGCGCGGGGAACCCAGAACGCCCAGACCGCCTCGCCCTTCTTCGGGTCCGGGACGCCGACCGCCGCCGCCTCGGACACCGCCGGGTGCGCGGTCAGAACGGCCTCGACCTCCGCCGGGGCGAGGCGCTTGCCCGCCACGTTCATGACGTCGTCGGATCGGCCCCGGATGTACCACTGGCCGTCGTCGTCGACGAGCGCGTAGTCGCCGTGCCGCCACATTCCGGGGAACGTCGACCAGTACGCCTCGAGGTAGCGTTCCTCGTCCTTCCACACCCCGCGCGTCATCGACGGCCACGGTTGCCGGCAGACGAGTTCGCCCTGTTCGCCGCGCAACGAGCGTCCCGCGTCGTCGACGACGTCGACGTCCATGCCCAGTGAGGGCCCGCCCAGCGAGCAGCTGTGGATCGGCTCCACCGGGTACGGCGCGAGGAACGACCCGCCGACCTCGGTGCCGCCGGAGAAGTTGATGACCGGCACGCGGCCGCCGAACACGTCCCGCGCCAGCCAGTCGTACGAGTCCGGATCCCAGGGCTCACCGGTGGACCCGATGGTGTGCACCGAGGACAGGTCGTACCGTGCCGCGACGTCCGTCTCCCGTCCGCGGAGGGTACGGATCAGCGTCGGAGAGACGCCGAGCATCGTCACCCGATGACGCTCCGCGAGCTGCCACAGCCGGTCCGTGTCCGGCACGTCCGGGGAACCTTCGTACAGCACGAGGGTTCCACCGTTGGCGTGCGTGCCGATGATCGACAGCGGTCCCATGATCCAGCCCATGTCGGTGATCCAGCAGAACACCCCGCCGGGCTTCAGGTCGAACGAGTACGCGACCTCGCTGGCTGTCTTGACGAGAAATCCCGCATGCGTGTGGACGGCGCCCTTCGGCTTACCGGTCGTGCCGGACGTGTAGGCCAGCGCGAACGGCTCGCCGGCATCCATCGCCTCCACCGGCCCCGGGTCTCCGCCGTTGCCGAGGAGCTTCGCCCAGGAGATGTCGCGAGCACCGGAATCGACAGGGGCGCCGATGTTCTCGACCACGACGACCGACTGCACGGTCGGGCACGCGGCCAGGGCTTCGTCGAGGGAAGGCTTCATCGTGACGGACTTGCGACGCCGCACGGTTCCGTCGGCGACGATCACCACCTTCGCGTCCGCGTCCTGGATGCGGGACGCGATCGCGCTCGGAGCGAATCCGGAGAACAGCGGAACGAGGACCGCGCCGAGCCGCGCGACCGCGTACACCGACACGACCGCCTCGGGAATCATCGGCAGGAACAGGGCGACGGCGTCGCCCTTGCCGACGCCGAGCTCGCGCAGTCCTGCGGCTGCCCGCTCGACATCCGCCGCGAGCTCGCGATACGACAGGCTGCGGACGGTGCCGTCCTCGGCCTCGTGGGCGACGGCCACCCGATCGGCAACCGCCGGGTCGGTGAGCCACCGCTCCAGACACGCGTCGACGACGTTCGCCTTGCCTCCGACGAACCAGTCCGGGTGCTCGATTCCCCGTGAGGTGTCGAGAACTTCGTGGTACGGCGACTGGAACGGCAGGCCCAGATCGCGGACCACCGCGTCCCAGTACCACCGCACGTCGGCGACGGAGCGGGCGCGGAGCTCGGCCAGACCCGAGAGCCCGTGGGCGCGGGCGAGCCGGGTGACGTTGGCGTTCTCGACGTACTCGTCGGTCGGTAGCCAGGTGTAGTCGGACACTGTCAGCTCCTCGGCATGTCGAGCATGCGCTCGGCGACGATGTTGCGCTGGATGAAGGTGGATCCACCGGCGATGGCGGTGCCGCGGGCCTGATAGGCGAGCCGCTGCCACCGCGCCGTCCGCTGGTTCTCCTCGTCGAGGGCGAACTGCCCGCCGACCGGTTCGAGCGACAATCGGAAGTCGGCCAGTTCCTCGACGAGGGGGCAGAAGAACAATTTGCCGATGGAGGTGACCGGTCCCGGCGGACCGTCGTTGGCCGCGAGCGTGATGACGCGCTGGCCGATGAGGTAGTGCACGAGAGCCCGGCCGTAGAGGTCCGCGACCTTCTGCCGGATCACCGGATCCTCGCCGAGCGGCCGGCCCGCGTCGTCGGTCATCCCGGCGATGTCGGCCACGATGTCGTCGACGGCACGTTTCGTGTTGACGCGGCCGGTCGCGATCGCCACCCGCTCGTAGGCGAGCGTGCCCATCGCTACCTTCCAGCCTCCGTCGACCTCCCCGACCACGAGGTCGTCGGGGATGAACACGTCGTCGAGGAACACCTCGTTGAATTCCGTCTCGCCGAGCATGTGGGCGAGCGGCCGCACCGTGATGCCCTCACTGTCCATGGGCACCAGGAAGAAGGTGATGCCCTTGTGCCGCGCCCCGCCACCGGTGCGGGCGAGCAGGATGGCGTGGGCGGCGATGTGTGCGCGGCTGGTCCAGATCTTCTGCCCGTTGACCTTCCAGCCCCCGTCCACCTTGGTGGCCTTGGTGCGGAGCGAGGCGAGGTCCGATCCGGCCTCCGGCTCGGAGAACAGCTGGCACCAGATCTCCTCGCCGGTCAGGATGGGTCGGAGGAACCGTTCCTTCTGGGCTGGCGTCCCGAAGTCGATGATGGTCGGGCCGGCGAAATCCTCACCGATGGTGTTGAGTCGCTCCGGCGCTCCCACCCGGTCCATTTCCTCGGTGAAGATGGCCTTGCGTATCGGGTCGGCAGCCTGGCCGCCGTATTCCTGCGGCCACGACATCCCGCCGTAGCCGGCGTCGAAGAGCAGTCGCTGCCATTGCTGCCAGAACGGCACCTTGTCGACCAGATCCACGGGCTCCGGCCACGGCAGTGTCGGGACCGCCTTCTCGGCCCACTCCCGGACCTCTGCACGGAATGTGGCCTCGTCTGGGGAATCAGCGAGCTCCATTGCATCCTCCTCACGAATTTAGGCTCAATGATACTATAGGTCAGTCCAAAAAGGAGGACTCGATGGCAGAACCACTCCCCGCCGGCGTCGTCGACCGCGTCGAATACGACGTCGAACGCGGCAAGATTCGCGAGTTCACGCGCGCGACGTTCACGACCGACCCCGTACACACCGACCGCGGGCGACCACGTCGTCGGCACCCGCCGCGTCGTCGACGACGTGCAGCGAGAAGGCAAGCGCGGCGGGACGATGCGCATCGTCACCCTGGAGACCGAGTACGTCGACGCCGACGGTGCGCCCGTGGTGCGACTCGAGGAAGTCCTGATCGAACGAGGAGAGCAGCGATGAGAACACCGGCCGAGGTCCGCGTCGGCGACACCCTGGACACCCGGGTGGTCGGCCCGGTCACCCAGACCGATATCGTCCGATTCGCCGGCGCAGGAGGCGATTTCAATCCCCTGCACCACGACCCCGAGTTCGTCGCCACCTCGGGATTCCCGGGCGTGATCGCGATGGGCCAGATGCAGGCGGGCATTCTTGCCGGCTGGGTCTCCGACACGTTCGGTGTCGAGCACGTGCGCTCCTTCGGTGTCCGGTTCGTCGCGCCGGTCTTCCTCGGCGACACCCTGACCGTGGGCGGCACGGTGGCGGCGATCACCGAGACGCACGGGCAGTCACTCGCGACCGTCGATCTCGTCGCGTCCGGGGTCAAGGGCCCCGTCGTCACCGGATCCGCGACCGTCATGGTGGCCGCGACCTGATCTTCCCTCGACCCACGGAAAGGGGGCGAAGCCGATTCGGCTTCGCCCCCTTTCCGATTCGATCAGACGACGGCCCGCGCCTCGCGGTCGGCCTCGATCTTCGCGGCGATCTGCGCGCGCAACAGGTGCTTCTGGATCTTGCCCGTCGCGGTCGTCGGCAGCGCGTCGACGAGTTCGAGCCGCTCCGGGACCTTCTGGATGGCGACACCCTGGTCGAGGAGGTAGTTCTTGATCTTCTCGAGAGTGACGTCCTCGGACCCGGGCGCCGGGACGAGGTAGAGGCACACCGCCTCGCCGAGCCGGTCGTCGGGCATTGCGACCGCCGCGACACCGCGGACTGCGGGATGGGCCGCGAGGAGGTCTTCGACCTGGCGGACACTGATGTTCATTCCGCCGCGGATCACGATGTCCTTGGTGCGCCCGGTGACGCGAACGTACCCGTCCTCGTCCATCCGACCGAGGTCACCGGAGCGGGAGTAACCGTCCGGTGTGAACAGCTTGGCCGTCTCCTCGGCGTTGTGGAGATACGCGAGCATGTGCATGGCGCCTTTGTAGGCGATGTCGCCCTCTTCGCCGCGCGGAACCTCGTCACCGAGTTCGTCGACGATCTTCACCGACTGCATCGGGAGCGGACGACCGTCCGAGGTGATCGATCGCTCGGGATCGTCGCTGACGATGCACATGGTGGTGGTGACGTTTTCCGAGCGACCGTAGAGGCTGAGTACCTGCAGATTCGGGAACTGTTCGGCGGCATGGGTGACGAAACTTCCCGGAATCGGGGAGCCCGCGGCGACCCACAGGCGCATGCTGCCGATGTCGTGCACGGCGGGGTCGTAGGCGTCCATGAGCATCTGCAGGAACGTCGTGGCACTGACCGCGACGGTGCAGCCGCGTTCCTTGATCTGCTCCATTCCGCGAACCGGCTCCCACACCTCGATGAGATGCGACGCCGCACCGTGCATGAGCGGGAGGATGATGCTGGTGACCAGTCCGGTGGTGTGGGTGATCGGTGAGGGGCCGAACTGGATGTCATCGGGTGTGTAGGCGAATCCCTTGGCCAGCAGGCGGGATCCACAGGCCAAAGTGTTGAACGTGTGGATGCACCCCTTTGGCCGGGATGTCGTGCCACTGCTGTAGACGATGACGAACGGCTCGTCGGGGCCGACACCGGGGCCGAGTTCGGCGATGGCCGCCTCCGGGCTCACGTCCACCGACAGCGACTCGAACGATACCGACCGGTCCGGCAGTTCGTCGTTTCCGCGGACGACGACGACGTCCTCGAGCGAGTCGACCGCACCGAGGATGTCGGTGTACATGCCGGCGTAATCGAACTTCTTGAACTGTTGCGGCGTAATCGACAGCCGGACACCGGCATTTCTCAGGATGT
Organism: Rhodococcus sp. (in: high G+C Gram-positive bacteria); assembly: GCA_004211695.1. Classification (GTDB taxonomy): domain Bacteria; phylum Actinomycetota; class Actinomycetes; order Mycobacteriales; family Mycobacteriaceae; genus Rhodococcus_F. The sequence continues at coordinate 35,655 of SEEV01000020.1, read as the reverse complement.
ATTCGACGTCGTCCCGGCGGTAGATCGGCATGATCGGCACCAGGACGGCACCCAGCCGCGACAACGCGACGGCAATGATCGCGAACTCGATCCAGTTCGGGACCTGCACCGACACGCGGTCGCCGGCAGTGATCCCATGACGCCGGAGACCGACCGCCAGGCACAGAGCCCTGTCACGCAACTCCCGGAAGGTGATGCCGCCACTGGTGTCGTCGGTCAGAAAGACGCGGTCGCCCCGCTCGGCCACCTGAGCCTCGAGCAGGTCGAAGAACGTGTCACGGTGCCACTGCCCGGTGGCATAGAACTCTCGGATCTGTTCGTCCGAATAGCGATCGGTGACCGATGCGAACGCCATGGGAAGCCTTCCTCTGAGCGCAGATGTGGAGAGGGAATGAGAAACCTGTGTTGGCCCTCACAATATAATGGTCGGACCGAAATCGCAACGAGTTCGCACTCCGCCGTCATCGCATGCTCCATACAGGAGAACGCTTTTCACGGAAGGCGGTGACGCCCTCGACAATGTCGTCGGTCGTGAACGCGAGGGCGAGCTGAGACTGCAGCGCCGTCAGAGCGTCCGGCAGGGACATGTCGCGCGTGTTGTTGATCGCCTCCTTGCCGAGACGCAGGAGAAGCGGCGACTTACCCGCCAGCCGGCGCGCCCACTCCCGGACCTCCGCATCGAAGTCGTCATCCGGAATCACGCGGTTCACGAGCCCCAGCTCGAGTGCTTCCGCGGCCGTGACGAGCTCGCCGTACATCATCAGCTCGTTCGCCTTGAGCCGCCCGACATTCCGGTAGATGAGGGCGGAAATCATGAACGGGAAGACACCGACGTTGATCTCCGGGCACCCGAACCGGACCGACTCCTTGGCGAGCACGAAGTCGCACGCGAGAGCGAGCCCGAACGCCCCGGCCAGCACGTCGCCACCGGCCGCGCAGATCACCGGCTTCCCGAGACCGCCGATGAGTCGATACAGCCGCGGGAAGCGATCCAGCCCGGCATATTTGACGATCGTGGGCGTCTCGCTCGCGAACGCCTTGAGGTCTCCGCCCGCAGAGAAGATCTTCTCGTGCGACGAAGCCAGGACGACGACCCGCACGTCGTCGTCCCCGCGGGCGCGTTCGAGCGCGGCGAGTAGTTCGTCCAGCATGTCGTCGGACAGCGCGTTGCGGGTTTCGGGGCGATCGAGGGTGACGAGGGCGATGTGCTCGTCGACGTCGTATCGCACGGGGTGCGCCATGGTGCCGGTCCTTTCAGTTTTGGTCGTACCATTCGACCCTAATACCGTGCTTGCATCGGAGGCAAGGACCCGCGCACATCACTTTCGCGGAAAGCGTGACTCATTTGGACAGACCATATACATTGGTGTCGAGGCCGCAGACGGTGACGAATCGCCCAGGTGACACCTTCTCTATACTGTGCGTTGTGTCACAGGGATGCGCGACGGTGTCGTCGTCATCCGTGCTGCCGCCGCGGCGCAAGGAGTGGTGAGTGGTCATTTCGACGAGTTCGTTCGAGCTTGCCGAGCAGGCGGTCGCAGAGTTGCGGGAGTTGCTCGGGAGCGAGCCGAACCTGATCCGCCTCGCGGACGGCGAGCCCGATCTGACGGTGATCCGCGCCTTCGCGGCACGGAAGCTGCGGGACGGCCTCGACTCACCCGAGCACGCCGTTCGCCTCGCGGAACTCGTGACACGACTCGACACCGCCGGCCGCGACGACATCGATCGCCGATTGCGCGTGCACACCGAGCAGTTCGAGTCTTTGCAGCGAGTGGTCCGCGCGATCGATGTCGGAGCCGACCAGATCGCCCGCATCGTGACGCAGGAATTGTGCACGAGCCTGGGATACGGCAAGGCGATGTTCTCCGTGGTTCGCGGTTCCACCTGGTCTCCCATCGCGCTGGCGGTCAACCCCGAACTGAGCGGAGACTTCCACGAACTCATCACCGCCATCGACGGCCGGGAGATCTCGCTGCGCGAGGCGCCCCGCGAGGCCGAACTGGTCCGGCGCCGCCGGCCGTATGCCGTGGACGCCGCCGACACCTACCGGCACACGTACCGCCCCCTCATCGATCTGTCGCGTCCCGCGGGGTACCTCGCGGTTCCCGTCGTCGTCGACTCGCGTGCGGTGGCGATGATTCACGTGGATCGCCAGAGCGACAGCCTGACCGACACCGACGTCCACATCGTCGGGGCACTGGCGGGCGTGTGCGCCTCGTCGAAGGAGCGCGCCGACCTGCGACAGCAGATCTCTGCGCGCAACGAGCACGTCGATGCCGAGATCCAACGACTCACCCAGGCACTGCGGCACCTCGAGCAGGCACCCGTGACGATGCCGGAACTGTCCGCATCCGAACTCCCCCGGGCGGGCGCGTCGAACGACACTGCGCAGGCACCGGTCATTCCGCGCGCGCATGCGCTGACCGCGCGCGAACGAGAAGTGCTGACGCTGATGGCGACGGGGGCAACCAACGCCACCATTTCCCGGCGGCTGTGCATTTCCGACGGCACCGTCAAGTCGCACGTCCAGCGGATCTTCAAGAAACTCGGTGTGTCGACGCGAGCCGAGGTGGCGGCGCTGTGCGCCAATGCCAAGACGGTGTCCGGTGGCTGACGTTCCCCGCTCTGAACCGCAACCGAACGAAGACACCACGGACACCGATCTCGATCGCGCCATCTCGGACACCCTCGCCGAAATGCGCACGTCCACTTCGGCGCACTCCGTCGAACTCGGCCGACGTCTGGTCGATCTCCTCGACCGCAGGAACGCAATTGCCGCGACCCGCACCGCCGAGATCGGGGCGATCGCACGGGGCATCGATCGCGCCGTGCACGCGCTCGACGATGCGGCCTCGAGTGCGGAACTCATGCGGCGGGCCTGCGAGCGCGTCGCCGAACTCTGCTGCGCAGACAAGGTTGTCCTCTCCCGCCTCGAGGGCGACCGGATCGTTCCCGTGACCTCGTTCAGCGCCGACCCCGACACGGCCCTCGCCCTTCCCTCGGAGTTCGCGGTCGTGGCGGGTTCGACCGAAGCTCGTGCCCTCGAGACGAATACGGTCGCGGTTGGCTCCGACGTTCCCGGCGCGCTGCGAGAGGCGCTGGGCGAGAGAGGTTTCGCCACCGTCCCCGTCGTCGTCGCCGGGACTGCTGCTGCGCTCGTTCACGTCGGGGCACCGTTGGACGGATCACGACGCCACGCTTTGGGAGTATTCGCCGAGGTGCTCGGCGGATGCTTCGAGCGGGTCGGGCTCGAATCCCGTCGCGACCGCCAGGACGTCCTCCTCCGGGAAAGTGCCCAGCGGTGGAGCAGCGACACCGAGTTCGACGCAGTGACCGCACGAGGGTCTGCCGACCTCACGCCGGCCGGCGCCGAGCACGACGACGCCGAGCGGCGCCTGCTCGACCCGCTGACCGAACGCGAGGCGGACGTGGTCCGGCTGATTCTCACCGGAGCGTCGAACTCCACGATCGCCGCCGAACTGGTCATCACGGTCGACACGGTCAAGTCGCATGTGAAACGCATCCTCCGAAAACTCGGCGCCACCAACCGCGCCGAACTGATCGCGAAGTATCAGTCCTCCACCCGGTGATTCGGCCGGAAGGCGTCAGGCGTCCGAGGACGGCACGGTCACCGTGATGGTGTCCACGTCCGGCGTCAGCACGAGCTGGCACGCGAGGCGAGAGCACGGCTGCACACCGTCGAGGAACTCGAGGAGGTCCTGTTCCTCCAAGGTCGGCGCCTCAAAGGCCGGTGCGGAGTCCCCGTCCAGGTACACGTGGCACGTGGCGCACGAGCAGCTACCGCCGCATTCGGCGACGATGCCGGGAAGGTTGTTGCGTACCGACCCGTCCATCACGCTCTGGCCGGCGGGGACGTCGACGGACGACGTCGAGCCGTCGGGGAGCTGGTATACGACGGTGGGCATGGCTACTCCTTCGGATTGTTGGGTGAACATCTGCGCGGGCCGTCTCCATGGGCTGGTTGCCGTCTCGGGGTCCGGCCGCGTTCTGTACTCAAAATTGTGTCGCGGGTCACTGATCCTGCGCATCACCTCTTCGGCGGATTACCCCCCTCCCATGGGGTGATTCTTCCCGCACATCCAGGCGGCGACGCGGGGGTGGCCCTGCACACATCCCCCGTTAGGTGGACAACTTTCGATCGATGGTGTGATGCGCCTCACTCTCGTGGCTGACAGGCTGAAGTCACTCCAGTCGGCGAGGGCGCCGCGACAGACGGCGCCGGAACTCACTGCACCATGAAGGGGAATTGATGAGCACTACAGAGCAGGTCACGGAACTGATTCCGGAGACCGTCGCCCGCCAGATCGTTCTACCCGAGGGTCACCGGGACAACGACGCGTTGTTCGAGGCCTACCGCTGGCTAAGGGAGAACAACCCCCTGGGCCGCGCCGTGGTGGACGGATACGACCCCATCTGGTTGGTGAGCAAGCACGCCGACATCATGGAGATCGAACGCCAGCCCGACATCTTCACCAGCGCGGGCGGTGAGGACAAGGGCTCCGTCAACCCGATCCTGGCGAACCAGGCCGGCGACCAGTTCACCAAGAGCATCAACAACGACAGCCTCCGCATTCTGGAGACCCTCACCTACCTCGACCCGCCGGAGCACACCGCGATCAAGGACATCGCGCTGGACTGGTTCCGGCCGACCAACCTCGCGAAGTGGGAAACGGTCATCCGCGACCTGGCCAAGGCCGCCGTCGGAAGGCTCCGCGAGACAGATGGGCGGATCGACTTCGTCAAAGACTTCGCACTCCACTACCCCCTGCACGTCATCATGAGCTTGTTCGGGGTGCCCGAGGAAGACGAGCCCCGGATGATGGCGCTGACGCAAGAGTTCTTCGGCACCGCCGATCCCGACGCCGTTCGTGAGGACGTCGAACCGCTGACCCCGGACGCAGCGGCGAAGCAGTGGGTGGCCACGATCCAGGACTTCTACGCGTATTTCGAGAGACTGCTCCAGGACCGGCGAGCCAACCCCCGCGACGACCTCGCGACGATCATCTCGGTGGCCCGCGACGAGAGCGGCGAGTACTACCCCAACGAGGTGGCCTACGGATATTTCATCGCGATCGCGACCGCGGGGCACGACACCACGTCGAGCACCCTCGCCGGCGGCATGCTCGAACTCGGCCGCCATCCCGACCTGCTGGCGAAGGCGAAAGCGGACCTGGCGCTGGCTCCGCAGATCGTCAACGAGTCGCTGCGCTGGGCGTCGCCGGTCAAGCACTTCATGCGTCAGGCAACCCAGGATTACACGCTCCGCGGTCGGAACATCAAGAAGGGCGATCGCTTCATGCTGCTCTACCAGTCGGGCAACCGGGACGCGGACGTCATCCCGGATCCCGACCGCTTCGACTACACCCGCAGGCCCAATAAGCACATCGCTTTCGGCTACGGCCCGCACATGTGCATCGGCCAGCACCTGGCGAAGCTGGAACTTCGAATCATGTTCGAGGAGTTGCTCCCCCACATCGAGTCGCTCGAGTTGGTGGACGAAACCAAGATGATTCAGACGAACTTCGTCGGCGGGATGAAAAACATGCCCGTCAAGATCGAGTTCACCGGTTAGCACGATGATCGCATCGCACCCGTCACCCACAGTGGTGATCGTCGGGGCCGGGCATGCCGGCGGCACACTCGCCGGCATGCTGCGGCAGCAGAAGTTCGACGGCCGAATCGTCCTCTGCGGCGAGGAGTCTCATCCGCCGTATCACCGCCCCCCGCTGTCGAAGAAGTACGCCGACGACGAGTTCGTCCAGTGGCTCAAGCCGGAATCGTTCTACGCCGACAATCAGATCGAAACCCGGCTGGGCGATCCGGTCGTCCGTATCGATCGCGACGCCCGAACCGCGACGACGGCGTCCGGCGCAGTCCTCGAGTACACGACGCTCGTCCTCGCGACGGGCGCCGCGCCGCGAACCCTGACGCTGCCGGGGAGCGATCTCGCGGGTGTACTCAGCCTCCGCACCCTCGCCGACGCCACCCTGCTGCGCGACGCCGTGCACACCGGATCGGCACTCGCGATCATCGGCGGTGGGTATGTGGGGCTCGAGGTCGCCGCGTCGGCCCGCGCTCGCGGATGCGAGGTCACGGTGATCGAACGGGAAGACCGGGTGCTGGCGCGCGTCGCAAGCCCCGAACTGTCCACCGTCCTCACCGAGTTCCATCGACATCGCGGCACGCGCATCCACACCGGGGCCGAGGTCCGCGAGATCACCGGGACGGCAGGCCGAGTCGGCGGTGTGACCCTCGGCGACGGAACCGAAATCCCGTGTGACCTCGTTCTGGTCGGCGTCGGTGCGATCCCCAACGACGCACTCGCACGGGAGTCCGGCATCGACTGCCTCGCGGGAATCGTCGTGGACGGTTCGGCACGCACCAGCGATCCGCACGTCCTCGCGATCGGTGACGTGACGTACCGCCTGCACGACACACTCGGCAAGATGGTGCGGCTCGAAAGTATCCCCAGCGCAGTCGAACAGGCGAAGCAGGCAGCGGCGGTCATCACGAATGCGCCCCTGCCACCGCACGAAGTGCCGTGGTTCTGGTCCGACCAGTTCGATCTGAAGATGAAGATGGCGGGGATGGTCGGTCCGGACACCCGGGCGGTCCTGCGCGGCGACGCCTCCGACACCTCGTTCGCCCTGTTCCACCTCGACAGCGACGGGATACCGGTGGCAGTCGAGACCGTGAATGCTGCAAGCGAATTCATGGCCGGTAAGAAGTTCATCGGCAACCGCACCAAGGTCGACCGCACTGCCCTCGCCGATCCCGCGACGCCGCTGCGGGAAACCGTTCTCTGATCATCCGATTTCCACCGGCCCTTTTCGGGCCGGCCCACAACACCTGGAGTATTGATGATGGAAGCACTCGCAGCAGTCGCGAGAGAACCGCACACCGAGTTCACCCTCGAACCGATCACCATCGAGGGCCCCCGGGCCGGTGAAGTACTCGTGGAGATCGAGGCGGTCGGCATCTGCCACACCGACCTCGCCGCCCGCGACGGCGCCCTCCCCACCGCACTGCCCGCCGTCCTCGGCCACGAAGGGTGCGGTGTCGTCCGCGCCGTCGGCGACGGCGTCACCAAGGTCGCCCCCGGCGACCGGGTCGCCATCACCTTCAACAGCTGCGGCACCTGTCCGTCGTGCACCACCGGGGCGCCCTCGTACTGCCACCAGTTCATGCACCTCGCCTACGACGGGGTGCGCGACGACGGCACCGGACCGATCACCACCACCGACGGTGAATCGCTGACCGGTCTGTTCTTCGGACAATCCTCCTTCGCCACGCACAGCCTCGCGTTCGAACGCAACGTCGTGAAGGTCCCCGCCGACGTCCCCGCCGAACTCCTCGCACCCCTGGGTTGCGGCATCCAAACCGGCGCCGGCGCAGTCATGCGCTCATTGAACTGCAGACCCGGATCGGCGATCCTCATCGCCGGCGCCGGCTCCGTCGGGCTGGCCGCCGTCATGGGCGCCGTCGTCCAGGGCTGCAGCACCATCATCGCCGTCGAACCGCACCAGTCGAGGCGCGACCTCGCCCTCGAACTCGGTGCCACCCACGTCCTCGACCCCGCCGCCGGCCCCCTCGCCGAGCAGGTCCGGGCCATCATCCCCGCTGGGGTGGACTACGCCATCGACACCTCCGGCGTACCCGCCGTCATCGAATCCCTCGTCGGCGCCATGACGTTCCACGGCAAGATCGGTCTCATCGGCGTGCCCGCCGACCCCGAATCCTCGGTTCCGCTGAACATCATCAACTCCCTCGCCATGGGTCTGACCATCACCGGAATCATCGAGGGCGACAGCGTCCCCGACGAGTTCATCCCCGAACTGGTCGATCTGTACAAGTCGGGCAAGTTCCCACTCGACAAGCTCGTCACCACCTTCCCCTTCGCGAAGATCAACGACGCCGTCGACGCCCAGCACCGCGGCGAGGTCCTCAAACCCGTCCTCGTCCACGACTGACCACTCACTCCCGAACTACTCACGAAGGACACCTGATGACGATCGACTACCCAGATCTCTACATCCGCGGCGGATGGACACGGCCGTCCGGCGACTCGACCATCCCGGTCATCTCCCCGACCACCGAGCAGCGGATCGGATCGGTACCCGAGGGCATCGAGACCGACGTCGACGACGCGGTCGACGCCGCCCGCGTCGCACTCACCGACTGGGCATCGTGGAGCGCCGCTCAGCGCGCCGAGGTGCTCAGCCGCTTCGCCGACGAACTCGAATCCCGCGCCGAAGACACCGCCATCCGCGTGAGCAGCCAGAACGGCATGCCCATTACCCTTGCCCGGCAGTTCGAAGGCGGCTTCCCGCCCATCCTGCTGCGCTACTACGGCGAGATGGCGGCAAAGCAGGAAGACGAGATTCGGCCCGGCATGCTCGGCGGTTCCACCCTCGTCACCCGCTCCCCGATCGGCGTCGTCGGTGCCATCGTGCCGTGGAACGTGCCGCAGGCCATCACGTTCCTCAAAATCGCCCCCGCCCTCGCCGCCGGGTGCACCGTCGTCCTCAAGCCCTCCCCCGAGACGGTCCTCGACGCGTTCTTGATGGCCGAGGCCGCCATCGCGGCCGGGCTTCCGGCGGGGGTGCTCAACATCGTTCCCGGCGGACGCGACCTCGGCGCCTACCTCGTCGCCCACCCCGGCATCGACAAGGTCTCGTTCACCGGCTCCACCACCGCCGGCCGCGCCATCGGCCGCACTTGCGGCGAACTACTTCGCCCGGTCACCCTCGAACTCGGCGGCAAATCCGCCGCCGTCATCCTCGACGACGCCGACCTGGCAGCGAACCTCGAATCCTTCTACGCGGCAACCCTGCTCAACAACGGTCAGATCTGCTGGCTCGGCACCCGCGTCCTCGCACCCCGCTCCCGCTACGACGAGATCGTCGACACCATCACCGACCTCGCCAAGGGCCTGACCGTCGGCGATCCCCTCTCCGACACCACCCAGATGGGACCGCTGGTGTCGTCGCGGCAACGCGACCGCGTCGAGGGCTACATCGAAAAGGGCAAATCCGACGGCGGCCGCGTCACCACGGGCGGCCGCAGACCCGCCAACACCGACCACGGCTGGTTCGTCGAACCCACCGTGTTCGCCGACGTCGACACCGGACACACCATCGCCCAGGAAGAAATCTTCGGACCCGTCCTCTCGGTCATCCCCTACACCGACGAGGCCGAGGCCATCGCGATCGCCAACCACTCCGACTACGGACTCGGCGGCTCCATCTGGACCGCCGACCCCGACCGCGGCGCCCGGTTCGCCCGGGGCGTCGCCAGCGGAACGGTCGGCATCAACGGCTACTCCAACGACCCCACCGCACCCTTCGGCGGAATCAAGAGCAGCGGCCTCGGCCGCGAACTCGGACCCGAAGGCCTCGCCAGCTACCAGCAGCTCAAGAGCATCTACCTCGACGTGCGATGACCCGGCGGGTGCGGCCGTGCGACACCCCGCACGGCCGCACCCGCGCACCCAGACCTGAGAACAGACAAGGAGACGTCGTGACCAACGAAGAACTCGCCATGCTCGACTTCGCGGTCAAATGGGCACCCTTCGGCGGCGGCGACGAACACATCCTCCCCGAATTCGGGATCTTCCCGGCCGTGTTCTACCGCCGGTTGCAACGCCTCCTCACCCGCCACCCCACAATCAACGACACCGTCCGGCACCGGCTCGACGCACTCTGCACGGTGAAGCTCACACCCGCGGTGCGGACACGGAAGCCGTACTCCCGCGTTCGCACACCACACTGACGATCCTCGCCTACACCCGCTGCCGTCGAAAGTTGGCAGTGGAGTCGGGTTCGACGGATGCGATCCAACGCCTCTCGATGGCGGACTGCACCCGGCTTTCGGCGTCCACGTCCGTACGCCAGGGGAGGGTGAGCACCGACACTGCAACCAGGCCACTCGAGAGAAGGTCGGCGTCCGACCCCTCGACGTAGGGCGGAGGATTTCGTCGTCGGCGGAGCGAGAGACGGTCGCCGTCGAAGTCGAAGGCAACGTCCTCGCAACTCGTTGGCCCTGGATCGGCGAAGCACAAGCCACTCAGTTCGGCGAACGGAAGCGCAGGCACGTTCACATTCACCGCCACCGGTGGCAGCCCGGCATCGGCCAATCCGCCAATGACACACCTGGCGACCCGACTGGTCGTGTTCAGACCGAGCACCGAGTGCGCTTCGGTGCTGAAAGCCGCGGCACAGACATCGAGGGATGCGGCCGTGAGCGCGGCGCCCACCGTCCCCGAATGTAGTACGAGCCGGCCGGTGTTGAATCCGGGATTGATCCCCGACACAACCAGATTCGGCTTCCATCCGAATGCCCCGCTGCAGGTGGCTCGGACCCCGAGTGCAGGTGGAGCGTCCACGGAATAGGCTTCGATTCCAGCGAGGCGTTCGTCACCAGGCACCGACACCGTCACTCGATTCCTGTCCCGGATCACGCCGAGGCTGGACGCGCTGCCGCTGGACTCGACGCTGGGGGCGACGACCACGACATCGTGGCCGTCGCCCCCTGCCGCGGAAGCGAGCGCCGCCAGTCCGGCTGCCTCGATGCCGTCGTCATTTGTGACAAGGATTCTCATCCGGCGTCCGAGGGGGCACGTTCGAGGAGATCCGCCAACTGGGGAACCGATCCGGGATCAGGTTCGAGCCCGAACGGCAGATACCAAGCACTTTCCATCTCCACCAGAGGTTCGATTCCCCCGATCACTCTTGTGCTGATCCGTTCGCGCACCTCTTCAGGCGCCTGCCGGGCGGTTCTGACGACACCGCGCACGACCGCCCAGAGTTTCTGCGAGGTCGCACGCAGATCCTGAGTATGTGCGTCCGCGTCGGCGTGTACGGATCGTGCATCAGTCACGGCGTGGGTAAGTCGGTCGCCGACGTCCGGGGAGAGCAGCGCGGCATCGTCGAGAAGGGCCTGTGCGATGTCCATCTGGCGGCCCAGTTCGTAACGCTGCCGGGCGTGGATGTCGTACACGCGGGTCCGCAGGAATTCGAGGAAATCGATCGTCAGGCGAAGCTGCTCGACGGCCTGCGGATCCTGCGGGTCGACCGCCGGCGCGACCGTGTCACGCAGCGACTTGATCGCAGCACGGAGGGTGTTCTCACTGTGGTCCATCATGTGTTCTTCCCCTTCAGGAGTGTGATGAGTTGACGAGAGATCACCGGGACCAATCCCTCCACACGGGTGAGCAGGATATCCTGGTGTGACTTCCCCAGCCGGGCGATGCGGTAGGAGGACGCCATCGTCGACACGATGATGGTGAAGCAGTTCAGGATCTGGTAGAACCGCAGCCGCTCCGGATCGACAGTGAGACCGGAGACCTCGGAGCATCGATCGAAGAACTCATCCAAAGGTATGAGGCCACAAACGAAGTAGCGTCCGTCGGCGTCGTAGTGGCCCATCGTGGGGAGAGTGATCCACGCGAGGTCACGGTGCCGATCACCGATGAGGCCCCGCTCCCAATCCAGCCATCCCAGGATCCGACCGGACTCCTCGTTGAAAAGGAAGTTCCCGCTGCGGAAGTCGCCGTGGACGACACCGGCGACATCCAAGGTGGGCAGATTGTTCAGCAACCAGTTCGCCGTGATCTCCATGAGTGGGGAGTCCTCACCCCTGTCCTCTTCCCAGCAGCGCAGCGCATGGTGGACCATCCACTCCGCCGACTCGGTCGAACCGGTGCGAGGAACCTGCAGATGAGTGAACGACCGGCCCGAGACCTGGGTGTTGTGGATCTTGGACAGGTGGTCGAGGTACTGAGGTGCCAGAACCCGCCGGTGGTCCGGCCCGAAATCCGTACCGAGACCACTGATCCGCCCGGTCCCCGTGGTGCGAGGTTTGGTGACGCCCTCCACGAACTCGTAGATCAGCGCCGGTTCCGGAAACCATTCCCCCTGGGCGTCGAGGAAATGCGGTCTCGGCACCGGGATCACACCGTCCATGAGGGTCAACAGTTCGTGCTCACGAGCACGGCTCGTCGCATTCGATCCCTCGCTGGGATCCATCCGAAGCACGAGATGTTCCGACCGACGGCGACCCGGGCGATCGTCACGGTCGAGTGTGAAGCCGATCTGGATCTTGGACACTCCCCCGGTGAACCAATGCAGATCCCGTATCTCGAAGTGGGACGAACCGAGTTCGTGGCCGAGAAACTCGTCGAGGGTCTTGGCCATCTCGGTGAGATCCGGGCGGCGGTACGGCGGACGATTGCGCCGGTTCATCTTCCGTGTGAGCATCGTGTCGACCTCGCCCTCAGTCGGGTACTCCTGACGGACCGCGTCGATAAAATCCGGCGAGGGGTCGTCGCGGACGTCGAAGTCGAGATCCCACGTCAGGTCGTGACCGTTCATGCGCTCAGCCCCCGCACACGGCCGTGACTGGACATCCGCTCTGCCAGGTAGTCCAACCCGTAGATGTCGGCCATCTCCCCGTATCCCACCTTGTCACCCCAGTGGTAGCGGAAGACCCCTTGATAGCTGACGTGCGAGGGGTTGAAGTTGTACCAGGGATGGCTCGAGATCGCCGTTCCGAAGAACTCGTATTCTCTTCCTCGGGCATCGGTGATCCGGATGTGATTGTTGATTGCCAGGAGTTGGGTGTGTTCGGCCCGGATCGAGGCGTTCACCACGGGATGGACTGTGCCGTTCTCCACGACGAAACCGAACCGGAGCTTCTCGTATCTGACCTGACCGTCCCGAAGGTCGATCAGGACCGCGAGGTGGACGGCAAGGTCGGGTCCGAAGTTCACCGATACCCACGCCACGGAGCGGGTGCCGGTCTCCGTGCGGGGGCCCCAACTGTGGTCCATCCCGTCATAGCAATCAACCTTGTATCGCTTGCCGCGCAGCTCGAGGTTTCCGGTGATGTGCCCCTTCACTTCGAAATGGCCGTTCTCCCATTCGTCACCATGTCGGCTGTCCGCCGTATTCCGATCGGCCGCCAGGAGCGGATTCTGCTCAGGATCGCCGGGATCGAATGGTTCGTGCGATGCCCGGAACGATAGGTCGAGCGAGCATGCGCCCAAGGCATTCTCGTAGGTGATGTCGTATTCTTTCGGAGTCGGCGCATTGACGCTGAGCCCATTCCCGAGTGTGAATTTGGAGAACGATTCGGGACAGGGCAGATGCACCTGCGGATCCGTGAAGTCGATGTCGTAGGGCTGTGCGCAGAATCCCTGTCCGATGAGAATCGACGATGTGGCAATTCCGACATTCGGGCGGGCGAGAACGTAGACATTGCCGAAGATTCCCTCGTCGGGGATGGCGAACGGCAGGAACATCGTCTCGGTCCAGGTCCGATCCTCCGGATCCCTGGGATGAAACTCGGAGTCTGCATCTGTAATCATCGTGGTTCTCCTCGGGTAGGTGCGGTTGGGCGGAATGGATAGCGTTGGAGCTAGAGCGTTTCCGGCACGCCGGCAGTCCGGCCGGTACCGAGATAGGCCTCAGCGATCAAGGTTTCGTCCATCTGGGAGCTCGGGCCGACGAAGCCCAGCCGGCCACGTGACAGGACTGCTGCACGGTCGGCGACTCGGAGCGCGATCTGGCTCTGCTCGGCGAGAAGGACGGCTGCCCCGCCGAGTGCATCCCGGTGTTCGCCGAGGAATTCGTAGATCACCTCGACCATGACGGGGGCCAGGCCCATGCTGGGCTCGTCGAGCAGTAGCACCGCGGGTCGCGCCATCAGTGCTCGTCCGATCGCAACCATCTGCTGCTCGCCACCGCTGAGTAGGCCGGAGGGAGTATTGCGCAAGCGCGCGAGGGGCGGGAAGAGCTCGTGGACACGTTCTATCGAGGCTTCGATCTCCCGCCGCGGGCAGCGTCCCGCCGCATGTGCCGCGAGTTGCAGGTTCTCCCGGACGGTCAGTGGCGCCACGACCTGGCGGCCCTCGGGGACATGGACGATCCCGGCCCGGGTGATACGGTGCGTCGGAGTGGATGAGATGTCCCGTCCGCCGAAGCGAATCTTGCCGTTGCCCTTACGGGCCTGATTGGTGATTCCACGGAGCAACGTCGACTTTCCGGCCCCGTTCGGACCTATGAGAGCCAGGGTCTCCCCCGCGTACAGTGTCAGCGTCACATCCGTGACCGCTGATACGTGCCCGTACGAGATGCTGACATCCTCAAGCGAGAGAACCGGATCCGATGTAAGCACGGATGACCTCCTTGGAGTCGAGTACGGTATCGGGATTGCCTTCGGCGATCTTCCTGCCGAAGTCCAGTACGACAAGCCGATCGCAGAAAGAACGCATCATCGCTACGTCGTGCTCCACCACGATCACAGCGACGCCACGCGATCGGATGCCCGAGATGGTGTCGAATACCTCCTGCCGCTCAGTGGGATTCATACCTGCGGTTGGTTCGTCGAGCAGTAGTACGCGTGGCTCCCGGGCAAGCGCACGCGCGATCTCCACCCGTCGTCGCACCCCGTACGGCAGGCTGCCCACCGGGATGTCGGCTGCCCAGTCGAGACGATGTTCGGTGAGGAGACTTCGGGTCCGCTCGTGCACATCGACGCCCGGACGCCGCGCGATGCCCAGCCGGACGTTGGCCGAGACGGTGTCCTCGTCCATCAGTCGGATGTTCTGGAAAGTCCTGGCCAGCCCGGACTGAGCCGTGACGTATGGGTGACCCCAGAGTTCAGAGAAGTCGTGCTCGAGCAGGGTCCCGGTTCCGCTGTCCGGACGATAGACGCCGGACAACACGTTCAGGAGGGTCGTCTTTCCGGACCCGTTCGGGCCGATGATCCCGAGTACCTCGCCGGATCGTGCTTCGAGGCTCACGGTGTCCAGCGCGCGCAGACCCCCGAACGACATGACCACCTCCCGCACCTCGAGGACGGTGTCGCCGGCCGGCCAGTCTCCCCGCAGGAGTGGGGGCACCGGCTCCGCGGTTGTCTCGTCAGCGCGGTCCTGTGGGGAGGGACTGCGAACCGGCCACCATGAGCGGAGACTCCCGAGGATTCCGCTCGGGGCAAAGGCGACGATCAGCACGATCAGCACGCCGTTGACCAGTGCCTCATACGACGCAAGGCCGGTCAAGGCGACGGGCAAGCCGATGATGACGAGGGCGCCGACAAGCGAGCCGGTGACGAAGACCGTCCCTCCGATGACCACTATTGCGAGAAGTTGAGTGAGCAGTTCGAAGCTGAACTGCCCCGGTTCCACGAAGCCCGACATATGGACGTGGAGGGAGCCGGCGGCTCCGGCAAGGATCCCCGAGAGAGCGAACAACGCGGTCCGGTAGCGGACAACGTCGATACCCTGGTGGCTCGCCATGAGTGAGTCCTCCCGCATTGCACGAATCGCGAGCCCGAATCGCGAACGCTTCAGTGCGACGAGACCCGCAACGGCGACGACGACCACGATGCAGATCACGAGATCAGTCGTGGTCCGTGGGATGCCCACCTTGCCCTGTGCGCCCCCGGTCAGTGGCAGATTCAGCACCGTCACCCGCACGATTTCCGCGAACGCGATGCTCGCGATGGCCAGGTAGATGCCGTTGAGTCGGTGCAACAAACCGGCCAGCAGTAGGGCGACGAATCCAGATGCAAGCGTCCCCCCGATGAGCGAGACCACGAACGGGGCCCCCGCATCGACGGAAAGTACAGCCGAGACGTACGCCCCGACAGCCATCAGCCCGACTTGGGGCACAGCGAAGATTCCGGCGCTGAGCACAACATAGAGCGACAGGGCAACGAGTGAGAGGACGATGCCGTCCCGGATCACGAAATCGTACGCACCGAAGATCGAAAAGAACTCTGTCATGGTCGTGTTACACCCTTGTCAGTTCTGCGCGGGTCCGGAACAGACCTTCGGGCCTGAGAGCGAGGAAGAAGAGCAGCAAGACGAAGACGACGAGATCGCGGTAGGTGCTCGAGAGGTACCCCGTCGCATAGGTGGAGGCGATCCCGATGACCAGACCGCCGACGAGCATGCCACCGACGCTGCCGAAGCCGCCGACCACCATGGCTGCGAGCGCGATCACCAGGTAGGTCGAGCCGAGTTCGGCATCGATGACGTTGAACGCGATGGCGACGAACGACGCGGCGACACCTGCCATGGCGCCCGACGTGAAGAAGACTCCGGCGCTGACCCGATCCACGTTGACGCCGAGAATCGCGGCAGTGTCCTTGTCGAAGGCGACGGTGCGGATCTCCCGGCCGAGTTCCGTGCGGGCGAGTAGCCAACTCGTCACTGCGACGATGACGAGCACCAGGCACACCATGATCAGGTGCAGAGTGGTGATCCGAACAGGGCCGATCGACAGAGGTGCACTGGTGAACGCGTCGGCGTTCATTCGCACGACGGCACTGTCGAGGTGGTGGTGTGCCAGCTCGACGAGCACGATGAGGCCGCCCATCGAGGAGATGAATGCCGCCATCTCGCCGCCCCGGCGATGAAGGACACGGCGGATCAGCAGGAAGTAGGCCAGCACGTTGAGCAAACCCGCCAGCACCGCGACGAGTGGCAAGGCTGCCAGTAGGGACCAGCCGAGACGTGAGGTGAGCTCCCAAGCGAAGATTGCTCCCCAGGTGAACACCGCTGCATGCGCGACATGGAAGATCCGGAGATTTGCCATCACCAGACCGAAACCTGATGCGTAGAGGGCATATACGCTGCCGAGAACGATCCCGTTCACGGTTTGCTGAAGCAGGAAATCCATGGATTCACCCTTCCGATCCGGCGAGGACCATGGCTCCTCCGTCTGCGAACGTGGCCATGACCCCGCTCGAGATCGCGAGACCGTCCGCGGTCATTTCGAGCCCGAGAATCCCGTGTTCTCGCACCATGTCCGAAGTCGAGGCAGCGGGAAGGAGATCACGCAGAGCGCTACCGTCGACGGTTCCACTCTTGCCTGCCTGGATCACGGCTGCCGCTGTGGTCCAGCCGACCTGATAACCCAGGGCACCGTAGGCGGTGGGAACCTCACCGTACTTCTCCGTGTACCTTCGTTCGAAGGCGGTGGGATTGGTTCCGCCAGGGGCCCACACCTGCGGAAACTCGAAGCCTCGGGCCGAGTCTTGGGCCACCGTGTAGGTTTCACCGCTTATCGCTACCGTTCCGACCAGTTTCACGTCCGCGAATTCACCGGCGTGCTTCATCTGGAGAATGAGATTCCCGGCCTGGGCCGGGAGGACCGAGAGAACCACGGCATCGAGCTGATCCCGCCTGAGATTGGCCAGCACAGCGGAGAAGTCGGTGTCCTGGGACGAAACCTCCTGCCGAGACGCAAATCCGGCCGGTAGCCCCTTCTCGGTTGCCTCCGCCAGAGTTGTGAAGGATGGATTGTCGCCGGCCACAACCAGACCGATGCGTGTGTGGCCCTCCCCGGCCAGGCGACTGCCGACCGACATCGTGGGGGTGCTCAGATCGGTGAATCGGAATGAGTACCCGCCCGAGTTGTCCAATGCGCTCCCTGCCCCGCTGATCAGGGTGATCCGGTCTTCGTTCGCCAGGGGCGCCACCGCTTGGCCTAGCGGGCTTTGCGAATCCTGGACAACGAGGGGCACACTCTGTTGCCGGAGCTTGTTGTACCCGGTTACCGCCGATGGTACGGCCGACTTGGCGTCCTCGGTGAGGACCTCGATGGACAGACCGGACTCGTCCAGCATCGGTTCGGCCTCTTGCAGAGCGAGTTCGAATCCTCGCTCGAAGGGCTTGCCGAACGACATCGCTGCGTCACCCGTCAGATTGGCGAGGAGCCCAATCCGGACGGCACCAGAGTTGTCACCGGCCGGGCTGCCACATCCGGTGAGCGCCAGAAACGCAGCAACCATCGCAGCCGCGCCCGCTAGTCTTCGCTTTCTCGTCCAATTGACGGATTGCATCGGTACTCCTTGCTATTCGTACTCCGAAGTATGTGAGTTGGAACACGCTGGGCGACAGTTAAAGCCAGCGTCGATTCGAAGGTCAAGAACTTCGCCCCGGATGCTCGCCGTCGCATTGGAGAAGTCGACAAGGAAAGTATCTCGATGCACGGATCACTCGCTCGCACGAGTCGAAACACCGGGAAAAGGGTGCGAGAACGAGGGTTCAACTCCCTCGAATCTGATCCGCGTTCAACGCACTACCCGGTCGAAACCCGGCACCGCGTGGTGACCCTGCAGTCGGAGAATCAACAATGCAGTCTGGGCACTGAGCTGATCGTTCGAGTTTGCGGCCACGTCGAGACCGGTGAGGTCGTGTACCCGTCCCAGTCGATGCCGCACAGTATTTTCGTGCACATCCAGCCGCACTGCGGTTTCACGCACACTCCGTCCACTCTCGAAGAACTCCTGCAGGGTACGGAGAAGGTCGTTGTTCGACACTCCCCCCGCAAGCAAATCCCCGAGAACGTCGTACACGTACATTCGAACGGACTGTTCGTTGCTGTTCGCTACGAGTAATCGTGCAGGGCCGAGTTCGTCACAGGCGATGGCGCGGTTCGATTCCGAGGGGTATCGGTCAAGGCACCGGGCAGCCTCGAATGCCTCCCGGTATGCCCGTCGGAGCTGACCCGGCCGCGTCACCGATGAGATGCCCGCGACGGCAAATCGGTCACCCATCCGGTCGAGGCCCTTGTTGACTGCCGCCTTGCAGCGCCCGATCACCGTCGCATTCCCGACTCCTGCCGGCGCTTCGATCGAGAGGATGACGCCCTCGGTGCCGCGAATCGTGAGGATGTCGACGTCGAGATCTTCAGAGATCAGATCACCGAGCCGGCCCGCATCGACTGCCGAACCCGACGACCGGCCCCGTTCCAGGACGAAGGCAATGACCCGGTCCGCGGCCAGATCGACGCCGAGGTACTCCGCGCAAGCCCGAAGATCCGCATCGTAAGTAGTCGACCGAACCATCTGCCGCGCCAGGTTCGCACGTGCATTCCAGGCCACGCGGGCGATCCGCCGCTGGGAGACGAACTCGGCCTTCAGGTGGACCACTGCCCGGTCCACAGCCCACTGCACATGCGCAACGGGCACGGATCCTTCGATCGTGGTGACGACCCATCCGAAGAGATGGTCACCGTCGACAACCGAGGCGAGCACGTAGTCGCGGCCAACCGCCCGCCCACCCTCCACTCGAACAACGCCGGCAGGCGCGCCGACGGCTATCGGCCCTTCCGGCGACTCGAGTCGCTCCAGAGTGGGGATCGCGGTAGACGATGCACCCGGAGGGACGGCCCGGCTGATCACCTGCCCGGCGGGACCTATCAGGAACACCGTTGCCTCGAGCATGTCGGACAGAGTGCTGATCAGGCAGGACAGTGTCCCGACCGCTGCCCGGCGGTCGGCAAGTGTGGTTTCCAGTCTCAGTTTCCAGGACAACGACGAGGCCGGGGTCTCCTCTGGAGAATCGGCGGGCGGCTCCGGCTCGCCGTCCCGACGCAATGCGGACGACCCGTTCCCTACCCGCTTCAACCTCTGTGTCACAGACCACACTGTAAATTATTGGACCGAACATGGGAAGGTCTCCGAACCCGCCTACTGCGCCGGAGTCGCGGGCACGTCGAGGCCGGCGATGTGACGCCAGCGCGCATGCGCGGTGGGGGTCCACTCGGCGCGGAGGTCCCGCAGCCGCCGCGCGGCCTTCAGCCCGCGCCAATCGGGCAGCAGCACTTCGGGTAGCCGGGGGTCCATGTACGGCATGCGCCGCAGGGCGTCCGCGAGCTGGAGGTGCGCGAAGAGCAACTCGTCACCCGGTTCGAATGCGTGGGTGTCGAAGCGGTCGAGCAGTGCGTCGTACTCCTTCTCGGCGGCGTCCAGATCCCATGAGCGGCGGACGAGTTCGTCCTCGGGGATCCCGGGTACGGCGAGCGCCCCCACGAACGAGACAGTGTTGGGAGACAATCCGAGAGAATCGATGGTTCTCGCCGCTTCCGCAGCGCGGTCGACGTGGGGAGTGACCCAGACGCCGGGCGTCGGATTCCCGAAACCGGCCCATCGCAGCGCGGCATACAACTTCTTGCGGGTCGAGCGGTGCGATTCCGGGATCGGCACATTCACGACGAGCCACCGGCCGTCCCACTGCGTGGTGTCCACGTCGGTGGAGAACACCCGGAGTTCGCCTTCGGTGAAGAGCCGATGGGCCTTGTCCGTCAACGTCCACAGCGTCTCGCGTCCATTCCGGTCGGCGGCGATCAGGCCCGCGGAACCCGTCCGGGCGATCGCCTGGCGAGCCGCATGCTCCCCGTACCCGAGCCCTTTGAGGACGTAGAGAAGCGCCGCTGTCCGCACCGGCTGCCCGTACGGTTCGACCAGCTCGCCGAGCACGGTGACGAGGACGGACCGCGCGCTACCGGTCGGCGCCGCCTCCGTATCGGATGTGGACTGCTGGTTCGAGTCGGATGAGTCAGACATGAGTGCCATCGTCGCGCATCAGGACGGCCCGGTGCCACAACACCCCGCGGTGCCGGTCAGTGATCGTCATCGACACCCCAGTCCCGGAAGACGGCCTCGGTGTCGGAGCCGGGCGTCCGGGGTGGCGCGTATGTTGCGGCAGCGGTGCGCGCGAAACGCGGCGCTGCGGCCGGCTGACGCTGCCCGAATGCGCTCACGATGGTGTTGCGCGCGGAGATGTGCGGGTGATCCTGCACCTCGGCGAGGGCCAGCACCGGTGTCACGCAGGCATCGAGCCGCCCGAACGCCTGCACCCACGTGTCCCGGCTCCGCGTGGCGAATACGTCGGCGAAGGTCTTCCGGAGCATCGGCCATGCCGACTCGTCGTACTGGTCCGGCAGACCCTCGGGGTCGAGTCCGAGTCCCTCCAGCAGCTGGGCGTAGAACACCGGCTCGACCGCGCCCACCGCGAGGTACCGACCGTCGGCGCACTCGTACGTGTCGTAGAAGGGCGCCGCGCCGTCGATGACGTTGGTCCCCCGCCGATCGGACCAGAGCCCGTTCTCGGTGAGGGTCCAGAACATCGTCATGAGCGCACTCACCCCGTCGACCATCGCGACGTCGACCACGTCTCCGACCCCGCTCTGGGCCCGTGCGTACAGGGCGCCGAGGATGCCCGTGACGGCGAGCATCGAACCCCCACCCAGGTCCGCGACCAGGTTGAGCGGTGCGAGCGGCCGTTCACCCTCCCGGCCGATGGCGTTCAGCGCGCCGCTGAGCGCGAGGTAGTTGATGTCGTGGCCGGCGTAGGGAGCGAGTGGGCCGTCCTGACCCCACCCGGTGATCCTGGCGTACACGAGCCGAGGGTTGCGCTGACGGCAGACGTCGGGACCGATGCCCAGTCGCTCCGCCGCGCCCGGCCGATAGCCCTCGATGAGGACATCGGCCTTGTCCACGAGTGTCAGCACCTTCGCCAGGTCGGCGGGCACCTTGAGGTCCGCGTTCACCGAGCGACGATTCCGCAGTCCCGCATCCTTGTCCACGGGCAGCAGCTGCGCCACACCGCCGGGACGCTCGACTCGCACGACGTCGGCGCCGAGGTCCGCGAGAAACATCGCGGCGTGGGGTGACGGGCCGATCCCGGCGAGTTCGACCACCCGCAGTCCATCGAGCACACGTTTCATCGGGAACCTCCGAAAGGCCGGCGCCGCGGGTTCCCCCACGGCTAATGTTTGACAAGTATGGATACTCGCTATCAAATAACGTAACATTTCTAATCAGGTCGCCGCGGCGCAGTTCGTCAGTCGTCACGGTGTACCGGTCCACGAAGTCGAGAGGCTGGATGTGAACGAACTGGATCCGACCGTCATGTCGTCGCTGCGAGCGACCGCCGATGACCCGGTCACCTATGCGCAAACGTGGAAAAAGAAGAGCGGGAAGCACGTGATCGGATCTTTTCCGATGAACTTTCCGTCCGAGATCGTGCACGCGGCCGGCGCGTTGCCGGTGATCGTCCAAGAAAGCCGCACCCCGATCACGGAGGGACGCAACCTGCTTGCCGAGTTCTACTGCGGCTACCCACGAAGTGTCGCCGACCAGGCCGCAGTCGGTGAACTCGACGTCTTCGACGGCTTCGTCGCCGCCGATCACTGCGTGCAACTCCTCGGCGCGGTCGACGTGATCCGCTGGGCACGACCCGAGAAACCCGTGCACTTCGCGCAGTTCACCAGCGCGATGGACGATCCGTGGACCAAGCCACGGGTGGCGGGCCGAATACACGAACTGAGGAGCGAGATCGAAGAGGTCGTCGGATCGACGATCACGGATGAGTCTCTGGCCGAGAGCATTCGGCTGTTCAACACGAATCGGCGTCTGCTTCGGGAACTCTACGACCTGCGCCGCGCCGGCCGTGCGCGCATCACTGCGAGCGACATGCAGGTACTGGTGAAGTCGAGCATGGTGATGGATATCGAAGAGCACAACGCCGCACTGGTCCGTGTTCTCGATCTGCTCGATCCGACTGCCGACGCGCCCGACGATCTGGTGCGACTGCACCTCTCCGGTCACTTCTGCCACGCCCCCCGCCCGGAGGTCCTCGATGTGATCGAGGAATCCGGAGTGCTCGTCGTCGACGACGACCTGTACACCGGCTTCCGGTACATCTCGACCGACGTACCCGAGGACGGCGACCCGCTGGAGGCACTGTCGAAGTGGTACCTGGACCGAAACGACAACGCTCCGTGCCCGACACGGGTCACCGTCGGGGTCGATTGGGACACCTACCTGATCGACTCGCTCGAGAAGAGCCGCTCCAACGGAGTCGTCGTCCTGATGGCGAAGTTCTGCGAGCCCCACATGCTCTACTACCCGGAACTACGCAAGGCGCTCGACGCGCGCGGGATACCTCTGCTGCTCCTCGAGACCGAGCACGAAGGCAACCCCGTCGAGACGCTCCGCACGAAGATCGAGACCTTCGTGGAGCGCATTCGCCGTCTGCCCGCACCCGTTCCGTCCTGAATTCGACGCACCCTCAGAGGAGTTAGCCATGTCGATCGAACAGACCAGCAAGGAAAAGGCCCGCCGGCTGTCGAGCACGCGGGTCGGCGGCAAGATGGTGGCCGACTACTGGGAGAACATCTTCACCGCCAGGGAACGCGGCAAGCACGTCGTCTGGTACAACGGCGCCGCGCTGAACCCGTTGTTCCAGGCCGCCGGTCTGGAGTGGTGTCACGGCGAGGCGTTCGCCGCGCGTCTGGCCGCCCAGCACCTCGAAGGACCCGCCCAGGCGGCCGGCGCCGAGTACGGCTACATCGGTGAGCTGTGTTCCTATGCGCGAACACATCTGGGCTGCGCCGTGCTGACCCACCAATCGGCCGCCGAACGAGAGACCGGCGTGGTCGGCATGGTCGACCAGCAGGAACTGGCAAGCAAGCTGCCGGCCCCGGACTTCTTCGTCAACGGCTACGCCGGATGCAGCACCGGCCAGCAGTGGGACGCCATGACGTACCGGGTCTTCGATCGCAAGCTCCCGCTGTTCAACGTCTCCATTCCCATGCTGTGGGGCAACAAACCCGACGCCGGCTACATGCGGGGCGAGGAGTGGAACGAGGTCGGCAAGTACGTCGAGGGTCAGTTGCGCGAACTGATCGCCTTCCTCGAGTATCAGACCGGACGACCGTTCGACTGGGATGCGCTCAGCGAGAGCATGTCCTACATCAAGCGCGCGTCCGAATTGCGCCTCGAGGGAATGGCACTCTGCAGGCAGGCACCCACCCCCGCGACCTACTGGGACTGGGTCGCGAGCATCGCACCGATCAACTTCCTACCCGGCAATCAGGCGCTCGTCGACTACTTCGCCGGTGTGAAGACCGAACTCGAACAGCGGGTTGCCGACGGGGTCAGTGCCTTGCCGGACGAGCGCTACCGCGTGTATTTCGACGGCATCATGAACTGGAACAAACTCGGCTTCCTCACCCGGAAGTTCGCCGAGTACGACGTCGCCGTCGTCGCCGGCCGCTACACCCACGAGTCCTTCTGGCAGGAGCCCCAGCTCATCGATGTGGACAACCCCCTCCTGGGCATGGCGCAGCACTACCTGCTCTGCCCCCTGAACCACGGGTTGAAGAACCTGCAGGAACTGTTGCTCCGGCGCCTGGACGAGTACGCGATCGACGGGATCGCGTTCCACTCGACCCGAACCTGCCGGGCGATGACCAATCCACAGACGATGCTGGCCCGCGCGGCCGAGGAGCAGCGCGGAGTCAAGTCGTTCTTCTTCGAGGGCGATGTCGCCGACGCGTCGTTCTACAACGACGAACTGTTCGACAGCCGCCTGGAGGCCATGCTCGAGGCCATCGACGTGCAACGGATGAAGTCCGTGATCTGAATGGGTGAGGTGTCCGGAGAAACGAGAATGACGACTACCGGCGGTTTTTGCGTCATGGGTGTCGACCTCGGATCGACCACCGCGAAAGCGGCCGTCGTCGACGAGAGCGGCTCCCTGATCGGGTCGAGCGTGATCCAGATGGGAGCGGTGAGCCGTGAGGCGGTCGCGCGTGCGATGGACGGTGCGATGGCCGCGGCGGGTGTCTCGCAGTCCGATATCCGGCGGACCATCAGCACCGGATACGGGCGCAAGCTGGTCCCCGGCACGGACCGCACGTTCACCGAGATCACGTGCCATGCCCGCGGCGCCGCAGCCCTGCACCCGGGGGTGCGGCTGGTGATCGACATCGGCGGGCAGGACAGCAAGGCCATCATCGTCGACGACGACGGCCTCGTGGAACGGTTCGCTATGAACGACCGGTGCGCGAGCGGGACCGGCCGCTTCTTCGACGTGCTCGCGCGTGCCCTCGAAGTCGACGTCAGCGCAGTCGGCGAACTCGCCCTCGCCGGTTCCGAGAGCCTCGAGATCAGCAGCATGTGTGCCACGTTCGCGGAAACCGAGGTGATCTCACTACTGGCGCAGGGCCGCGACAAGGCCGACATCGCGGCGTCGGTGCACAAAGCCGTCGCGGCGCGCACACTCGGACTGGTGGCGCAGGTGGGTAAGGCAACGCCGACGGTGATGACCGGCGGCGTGGCGAAGAACCCGGCCGCGCGACTGCACGTGTCGCGCGCGCTGAAGCACCCGGTGGAAGTACTCGACCAACCACAAATCGCGGGCGCGTACGGTGCCGGGTTGCTGGCGCGTGACGACTTCGCCGGCGGCAGGGCCTCCCCGTCGTCGTCCGACGCCGCGACGGACGAACAATTCCGGGCGAGCAAGTCGGCCGGTACGCCCCATTGCCAGGACTGCGACGGCACGCCTGGCCAGTCCTCTCCCGGCACCGGTCAACCGGTGCCGCTCGAACTGCAAAGGAACATCCGATGAGTAAAGACACACACGAAGTCTGGGTGCCAGACCTGTCCGAGGCGACCGTCTACATCGTGGGCGGGACGAACGGGGTCGGCCTGCAGGTCGCCCGTCAGTTGGTCCGGGCGGGCACCCAGCGCATCGGTCTGGTCGGCCGCAACACCGAACGGGGAGAGAAGGCAGCAACGGAGGTCCGATCACTCGCGTCGGGTGTCTGGGCCTTCTTCGCCGCAGGCGATGTGAACGACCCGGCGGAAGCCGCGAGGGTGACCGAGGAACTGGGCGCCTCGCTCGGCCCCGCCGACATCCTGATCAACAGCATCGCGAGTGCGTACTCGCCCCAGCTCTTCCACGACACACCACCCGAGGACGTACCGTCCATCCTGCTGCAGCAGGCGCTCGGCCCGATCAACATGTGCCGCGCCGTGCTTCCGCAGATGCGGACGAAGCGCGGCGGTGTGATCGTGAACATCGCCTCCGACGCGGCGAAGCATCCGACCCCGGGAGAAACCGTCCTCGGCGCGGCGATGGCCGCCATCGTGATGTTCTCCAAAACCCTTGCGATGGAAGCCAAACGCGACGGTGTGCGGGTCAATGCGGTAACCCCGTCACTCATCCGGGACACGGGCGCCTACGACCGCGTCATGGCCGAGCCGTTCAGCGCGAAGCTCTTCGAGAAGGCCGCCGGGCTGGCGTCGCTGGGCGTCGCCGAACCGGTCGACGTGGCCGACCTCGTGTTGTTCCTGTGCAGCCCGCAGGCCCGCCGGATCACCGGTCAAGTGGTCAGTCCGAACGGCGGCATCTCGGCGGGATGAGCGATCGGTTGCCACCCGCATCTTCCGCACACAAGCTCCCCAACTCCCCAGCACACCGCACAGCCCGAAGGCAGGATTGCATCATGCCCCTCGAAAAGTCTCTCTGGCCGGCGACACCGAGCTCAGGCGTCCGCGACATCACCGTCGGCGACCTGCTGCGAGAGGCCGCGACAGCGGAACCCGACCGCCTCGCCCTCGTCGACGGAACTCCCGATCCGGCCGATCGGCGAGAATGGACGTACCGTCGACTCCTCGCCGACGTCGAAGGTGCCGCGAGGGCGTTGCTCGCCCACTTCGCACCCGGCGACAGGATCGCGATCTGGGCACCCAACAGTGCCGAGTGGGTGATCCTCCAGCAGGCGATCGCGATGGCCGGGATGGTGGTGGTCGGCGTGAATCCCGCCTACCGCGCCCACGAACTCGAGTACATCCTGCGCCAGTCCCGCGCCGTCGGGCTCTTCTACCGGGAGAGCTATCGCGGCTCGGACCTCACGGCCGTTCTTGCGGAGGTGCGGCCGTCGCTGCCCGCCCTCCGCAAGGTCGTCCCGACCAGCGAATGGCGAGCGTTCGCCGCGGCCGGTGACCCGGCAACGGAGTTCCCTGCCGTCGCACCCACCGCCCCGGTGCAGATTCAGTACACGTCCGGGACCACCGGGTTCCCCAAAGGCGCTCTGCTGCACCACAAGGGCATCGTCAACGAGGCCACCTTCGTGTTCGAGAGAGCAGGAATGGTGGACCACGTGGTCTGCGTCAACGCGATGCCGATGTATCACATCGGAGGAGGCGCCGTGACCGAACTCGGCACGTTCGCCGCGCACGGCACCTACGTGGTCCTGCCCGGCTTCGACGCCGCACTGACACTCGAAATGGTCGA
Source organism: Rhodococcus sp. (in: high G+C Gram-positive bacteria) (assembly GCA_004211695.1). Lineage (GTDB taxonomy): Bacteria > Actinomycetota > Actinomycetes > Mycobacteriales > Mycobacteriaceae > Rhodococcus_F. Next base: position 8,753 of record SEEV01000020.1, on the reverse strand, counting down.
AACCTACCGCGGGACACACTCATTGATGGTTCCGACGATGCTCATCACACTTCTCGAGCATCCGGATCGCAGCACTCGCGACCTGTCGAGCCTGCACACCGTGCTGTCCGGCGCCGCCGCGGTTCCCCAGACGCTCGTCGAGCGGGTGATCGAGGAACTCGACTGCCAGTTCACGATCCTGTTCGGGCAGAGCGAGATGCACGGAGTCATCAGCCAGACCCGGGTCACCGACGACCCCGCCGATCAGGCGACGACCGTAGGACAGCCCCTGCCGGAGCTGGAAGTGAAGATCATCGATCCCGTCTCCGGTGAGGTTCTCCCGATCGGCGAGCAGGGTGAAATATGCTGTCGCGGTTACCAGACGATGCTCGGCTACTCCGACATGCCGGACGAAACGGCCGCGGCGGTCGACGCCGACGGATGGCTGTACATGGGCGATCTCGCAACGATGGACGAACGAGGCTTTCTGCGCATCACCGGACGCCTCAAGGACATGATCATCCGCGGCGGACTCAACATCTACCCGCGTGAGATCGAGGAACTGCTGTTCCAGCACCCGGACGTGGCCGAGGTGGCGATCGTCGGGGTGCCGGATGCCAGATGGGGCGAGCAGATCGGTGCCGTCGTCCGACCGGCGGACCCCGCCGATCCGCCGGACGCGACAGACTTGAAATCCTGGTGTCGCGAGCGGATCGCCGCTCACAAGACGCCGTCGTTGTGGTACTTCACCGACGCACTGCCCATGACGCCCACCGGGAAGATACAGAAATTCCGCGTGCAGGCGGACATAGCGTCCGGAGTGCTGACCTCCACACATCCCACGGAAGACCCGGCTTCGGAACAGCTCTCCAGCAGCTGATCGCACCCGACCACTTCCTTTTTCGCGCCCCCGACTGCTGCCCCTGGCACGTGATCGTCATACGTGTTTACGAACGCGTAACCCTCACCAGCGTCTACTGACATTACTCTCAGTTTCATCGCAATACCGCGATGGGCGCTCGCCCGGGGCAGATCGGAGGACATGACATTGACCGAAGTAGCTGTGATGGGGGACGCGCCGACCGCTACGGCAACGGAGTTGTCCCTCGTCGTCGCCGACACCACGATGCTGTGCGAGGACATCCGCCAGATCGTGCTGGCACCGACCGACGGGGGAACCCTTCCGTCCTTCACACCCGGCAGCCACGTCGCGGTGACGTGGCGGCCGGGTCACCGCAACTCGTATTCACTGACCGGACCCGCGATCGAGCCCGGCCACTACTCGATCTCGGTGCGACTGGACCGCGCCGGACACGGCGGCTCACAGTGGATTCACACCCTGTCCGCGGGTGACCGCGTGACGGTCTCCCGCCCGCGCAGCGCATTCGCACCGGTCCCCGACGCTCGACACCACCTTCTCGTCGCCGGCGGTATCGGCGTCACACCGATCCTGTCGCACGTGCGCGCCGCGGTGCAATGGGGCCGCTCGTTCGAGGTGATCTATTCCTTCCGTGCGGGATTCGGCGCGCACCGGGACGACCTCGCCGAGTTGTGCGGCGACCGCCTGACCACGGTCGAGACACCGGAGGAGTTCTGGGCGCACCTGACCCCTGCCCTCGGTCGCCAACCGATCGGCACCCACCTCTACACGTGCGGTCCCGTGCCGATGATCGACGCCGTCGCCGGCGCCGCGACCGGCCAGGGCTGGCCGATCCAACGGGTGCATTCGGAGCCGTTCTCCTCGGGAATCGCCTCCGGCGGGAAACCGTTCACGGTGCGCCTCGGTGGCACCGGCACGACGGTGCCCGTCGACGCGGACGAGAGTCTGCTCGAAGCGTTGCTCGACAACGGCTTCGACGTGCCGAACCTGTGCCGTCAAGGCGTCTGCGGGGAGTGCCGACTGCCCGTGCGCGGCGGCCGGATCGATCACCGCGACCTCTACCTCACCGACGAAGAGAAGGCCGCCGGCGACGCCATGATGCCGTGTGTGTCCCGGGCGGCCGGAGCGGAAATCGAACTCGAACTGTGAACACCCCGGAAACCAGGACAGGAGACAGGCCGTGACGTTCATCGACGACTCCGAGACCTCCACCGCGGCAGTGGGAATCACCGCGGCAACCATGGACCCCACGGGGCGGCACTACCAGCTGATCTCGATCGGCCACGACCCGAGGACGACGGCCAGGCTCGACCATTGGACGCGGGCGCTCGAATCCGCCGGACGCAGCGCGACGGTGCACACGCTCACCGACAGCGCCGACGTCGAGAGCATCATGGAAGCCGGCACGGTCGGCGACCGCTTCCTCGTCGCCGGGCCGGAACTCGAGGTGATGGAGGCGGTTGCCCTCGCCCGCGCCGCGGGCATTCTGCCTTGCGAACTGCTGGTCCACGTCGCGCACACCGATTTCATCAGCGTCTTCTGCGCGCACTGCGAGACCTCCACCCGATCGGTCGTCGAGCCCGGCGCCACGATCGAATGCTCCGGCTGCGCGCGCCGTGTGGTGGTTCGTCCGCACACGTCCTCCCACCGCGCCACGTACCTCGCCTCGGTGGGGTAAAGCCGACCACCGCTCACCGCGCCTGCGTGACCCGTCACCCACACTCTTTGGAGCACACCATGATCGAGCTACTCGAAAGCGACCTGTCCTGTCTTCCGTGGCCGTTCCCGGAAGACGACAAGACCTTCCGCTACGCCGTCAACGTCGAGCCCGCCCCCCGCTACACGCCCACGCCGGCCGGCGGATGGGGTGAGCACATTGTCGATCTCGGCCTCGAATACGTGTCGATGATGCAACTCAAACGCGAGATCCTGCAGCGGGACCCCGGCCGAGTGCAGATCCTTCCCCACATGATGCCGGCCTGCTGGGACGTGATGCTCTACCTCATGCGGCAGCTGTCCGACTCGTACCCACAGACCATGCAGCTCACCGGCAGCGGCGACAGCTACCACTGGCGCAACACTCTCCTCGGCATCGACCAGCACTTCGTGCTCGGCGATCTCGCGACGCTGCCCGAGGACCCGTTGACGTTCATCGGTTGCCAAGTGCCCGACGACATCCTGCTGCTCACCGAGCGGCAGGAACAGCTGTGGTTCGACGCGGCCCTCGTCACGTTCGCCGCCGACTGGTCGGTCAAGTTCGACGTCGGCATGAACTTCAACGAGATCCACCGCCCGGTTCCCGGTCTCACCAGCGGTGGAGTCACCGGCCGCGCCCAGCAGTTCATGCGGCGGCTGACCACCGACCACGTCTTCCGACGCGTCAACTGGACGTTCTCCGCTGTCGGCTCCCCGCAACGCGACACCAGCCTCGAAACGCGGCCACACTGGGAACACGACCTTCCCCGACTCCTCGCGGACGAGGACTACGGCCGTGTGCAGCTGCGGATCGAGCTGGAACACCTCATCCGCCTCCCGCTCACGGGTGCGCTGGTGTTCAACATTCACACGTACCTGGCACCCCTGTCCGACATCGCCACGATTCCGGTGTGGGCCGAGCAACTGGCAGACATCGTCACCGAACTGCCCGACGAGATCGCCGCGTACAAGGGCATCGACGGGTATCGGCACAATGTGGCGCGGTGGCTGCGCACTCACTCACCCTCCGGTTAATCGGGTTGCGCCGACCGGCCCGCTCGACCACCTCCGCGAGGTACTTTTGCTGATGAACTTGCTGACACGTCCCCCACAAGGGTGATCGCGTCCGGTCAGCCGTCTCTGGCGTTCTGCTCGAGTCGGTACTTCGAGGCAGCTGAATCTCGCTGGGCCGATCTCCGTCGGCATGAGCTATCCGTTCGGTCGACTGCCTTCGGCCCTTGCTCTGTTCAGCAGCTAGTCCGAGCCCCCGGTAGAGGCGGTGGAAACGGCCCGTAACTCCGCCACTTTGCCACTCGCCGGACCGTCAAGTATGCAGTTCGTAGATCTCTGCCTACGAACACCTGAGCGCATGTCCGAGAGCAGAGCGTAGGAGCGAAAATTCGGAGGGATATCCTAATAGAACGTTTTCGTGAGGTGAGCGCCGTGCTGCATCGTCAAGAGTGTCGCGGATCGGACGAATCGGCGTAACCGATGGACGATGCCGATCCGTACGAGACGCAACGCGAGGTGGACGCTTCAGTCAGATCGGAGCTAGAAGCCGCCGGGTTCGAAGACGCCCAGGAAATCGGCCACGGCGGCTTCGGCGTCGTCTACCGCTGTATCCAGACTGGTCTGAACCGCATGGTGGCCGTGAAGGTCCTCACCGCCGACATGGAAGCGGACAACCGGGCACGGTTCTTCCGGGAACAGCAGGCGATGGGCCGGTTGACCGGTCACCCGAACATCGTCCACGTCCTACAAGTCGGTGTCACAACCACCGGGCGCCCCTACATCGTGATGCCCTATCACCCGCAGGACTCACTGCAGGTGCGGATCCGGGACCACGGTCCCCTGCCGTTGGGCGAAGTGCTGCGGCTAGGAGTAAAGCTGGCCGGTGCGGTAGAAACCGCGCACAGGCTCGGCATTCTGCATCGCGACGTAAAGCCGGCGAATATCCTGCTCACCGACTACGGCGAACCCACGCTGACCGACTTCGGTATCGCACACATCTCGGGAGGATTCGAGACGGCCACCGGCACCGTGACCGGCTCACCCGCATTCACCGCGCCTGAGGTGATAGCAGGCGATCCGCCGACCTCGAGTTCGGACATCTACGGGCTCGGGGCCACGCTGTTCTGCGCGCTCACTGGCCACGCCGCTTTCGAACGGCGCAGCGGTGAGCAGCTGGTGGCCCAGTTCCTGAGGATCACAACTCAGCCGGTGCCGAATCTGCGTGAACAGGGTATCTCCGACGACGTGGCGGCAACGATCGAGCGCGCGATGTCGACGAATCCGCACGACCGTCCGTCCGCTGTTCAGGTCGGCGACGAGCTCCGTGAGATCCAGCTCCACCGGGGGTTTGCGGTCGACGTGATGGCCCTGCAGGGCGGTGCGGGGCCCTTGCCGCGGAAACTGCCGGACTCTGTTGTGCAGCGTCTGTCGATGGTGCGCACTGTTGGGGACGTCAAGACGAACATTCGCCTGGAGCTCACCAGTTTCGTCGGCCGACGAAACGAGGTGACAGAACTCAAGAACTTGTTGTCGGTGTCCCGTTTGGTGACGCTCACCGGGATCGGTGGTGTGGGGAAGACGCGTCTGGCCTTGCGGGTCGCGACCACTACGCACCGCGATTACGCCGACGGAGTGTGGCTCGTGGAGCTGGGCGAGCTGCGCGACGAGTCGTTGCTCGTCGACATGGTCGCCGCCTCTCTCGGATTGGGTGACCATTCGTCCAGGCCGCTGATCGAGGTGTTGGTGGAGTTTCTGGTGACGCGAGAGCTGCTGCTGGTATTCGACAACTGCGAGCACATCGTGGACGGGGTCGCCGGGCTGGTCGAGACGCTGCTGCGGACGTCTCCGGGATTACGCATCCTCGCCACCAGCCGCGAGCCGCTCGGTATGGGCGGGGAATCATTGCTGAGGGTGCCTCCGCTCACTGTCCCCAACCCCGACCGGCCACCTTCCCTGCAGGGTCTGACCCGCTACGATGCGGTGACATTGTTCGCCGAGCGCGCAGCCGCAGCTGTGCCCGGATTCGAGCTCACCGAGGACAACGCCGTCGCGGTCGCCGGGATCTGCCATCGCCTGGACGGACTGCCGCTGCCGATCGAGCTGGCGGCAACACGGCTGCGGGCGATGTCGCCCGAGCAGATCCTTCAGCGGCTGACCGACCGTTACACGCTGCTGACCCGCGGCAGCCGAGGCGCACCCTCTCGTCAGCAGACTCTTCGGTTGTGTATTGATTGGAGCTACGAACTGTGCAGCCCACAGGAGCAACAGATGTGGTCCCGGCTGTCTGTGTTCGCCGGCAGCTTCGAACTCGATGCGGTGGAAGAGATCTGCGGTACCGGACTGGCATCGTCGGATCTGCTCGATGTCGTGAGCTCACTGGTGGACAAATCGGTCGCGATCCGGGAGGAATCCGGCACGGCCGTATGCTTCCGGCTGCTCGAGACCCTGCGCGAGTACGGTCGTGAGAAGCTCCAGACCATCGGTGAAGATGTAGAACTGCGTCGCCGGCACCGGGACTGGTATCAGCAACTGACCGCCGAGGCTGAGGCCGAGTGGATCAGCGCCCGGCAACTGGAATTGATCGCCCGACTCGAGCGAGAACAAGCGAATCTACGGGAGGCGATGGAGTTCTGCGTGTCCGACAGCCCCGACACCGGACTGCGCATCGCCGCGAGCTTGCTCCCCTTCTGGCTCTCCCGCAGCTTGCTCAGCGAGGGGCGGTACTGGCTGGGGCGCGCCCTTGCACACCTTCCAGCGGAGCCGACCCCGGAGCGGATCAAGGCTTTGTATGCCGGCAGCGTCCTGGCCGAATTGCAGGGCGACCTCTCCGCGGGGGCCGCACTGGTGGAGGAGGGCCGCAGGTTGACCGAGCAGAACACCGACGCGGTGAGCCGCGCATACATCGATTACGCGGACGGCCTCCTCGCCCTTTTCAGTGGCGATCCCGCTCGCGCATGCGCGAGACTCGAAAGCGCCGGCACCGTTTTCCGCACACAGGAGGGCGCTCCACACGTCGGGGTCCTCCACCGACTCGGGATGGCCTACGAGCAACTCGGCGAATCCCAGCGGGCGAGTGACTGCTACGAACAGATCGTCGCGATCACACAGGCGCACGGTGAATCGATGTACCAGTCGTTCGCGCTGTGGGCCATGGGCGACGCGGTGTGGCGCCACGGTGATACCCATCGAGCAGTTCAACTGCTCGAGCAGTCACTGCAGTTGACCCGGCGGGTGAACACCCCACGCACCGCAGTCGCGAGCCTCGAGACACTGGGCTGGATAGCCGCCGAAGCGCGTGACGCGCGACGTGCGGTCGTTCTGATGGCGGCCGCCGAGGAGCTGGGGCGCACGGTGGGCAGCCCCACGGTCGGGTTTCCCCATCTGCTCGCCTCCCGCGAGGAGTCCGAACAGAAGGCCTATCGGGCGCTCGGCAAGAGCTCCTTCGACGCGGCGCACCGAGAGGGACGGCGCATGGGCTTCAACGCCGCCATCGCCTATGCACTCGGCGAACGGATCCCGGACGCTCCGTCTGATACGTCAGTGAAACTGACCAAACGTGAGTCCCAAGTCGCCGACCTGATCGCCGAAGGCCTGACCAACAGGGCGATCGCCGCCCGACTGGTGATATCGCCCCGCACCGCGCAAGGCCATGTAGAGCGTGTACTCACCAAACTCGGTTTCACCTCCCGCGCGCAGATCGCAGCCTGGGTGGTCGAGCAGGCCCAGCAACCATGACACACGGCATAGTGATCGATATCGACAGGTACGGCAACCCTCAATTCCACTGCATCGGAATGCTATTGGAGCGGACAGTCCGTTGCCCGCGCCGAAGCGAGGAAGGGATGGTCCGCTCCTCTTCACCCCGAACAACGTCGGCGCGGTAGCGCACCGACATCCCGTTCTTATGACGTCAGGCTGTATACCACCCACCCGCGTTCTCCTCCTCGATGGTGCTGTCACCCTCATTGATCAGCCCATCGAGGGGTGAGTGCTGCTGGGCGACCCTTGATCGGGTCGCCCAGCGCCGCGAATAGGTGTCAGGCCGGGCGGTCGCCTCTGAGGGTGACGCGGTGCATACGCCGGTAGTGCGGGTGGTAGTCGCCGACCGCGTAGTGTTGCGTCGATCGGTTGTCCCAGATCACCAGGGAGTTCGGTTCCCAACGGAATCGGACCTGGTACTCCGGGGTTTTGGCGAGGCCCGTGAGCATGTTTCGCAGCGAATCGCTCAGCTGCGGCGGAACGCCGGAGATGCGTGAGGTGAACAACTCGTTGACGTAGACGAGTCTGCGACCGGTTTCCGGATGCTTGCGTACGACGGGGTGCGTCATCGGAGGATACTTTCGGCGTGTTTCCTCGTACCGTGCTTCGCCGTCCTCTCCTTGGCGGACGACGCCGGTCAGTTCCTTTTCCCAATCGTGCACGGCCTCGAGCCCGTCGATGAGGTTCTTCATCGTCTCCGGTAGCGCGTCATGTGCGGCAGTCATGCTCGACCACAGTGTGTCACCGCCGCAGGGCGGGATGTCCTGGGCGTGGAGGCAGGTCGCGGAATTGGGAGTCGCCTGCCAGGTCAGATCGGAGTGCCAGACGTCGGTTCCGGCTGCGCGACCGCGAGATTCGAGCACCTCGATGAACGGGTTTCCCGGAAGGGAGGGAAAGAATGCACTTACTTCCTGGGGGTCTCCGAACACCTTGGCGAATCGGAGCTGATCTTCTGGCTCGAGGTGCTGATCGCGAAGAAACAGGACTTCGTGTTCCAGGAAGGCTGTGCGCAGTTCGGTCTGGCACTGCGGTGTGATTTCGTCACGAAGATCCAGGCCGTGGATGAATGCCCCGATGGTTGGTGTTGCGCGTTCCAGGGTGAATGTTTCGTAGCGTGATTCATTGCTGCTCATAGGGTTTCCTTCCGTCAGCGTGTTATCTGTTACTAGATGGGGGCGAATTCTGTGCCGCGGCGGGCGGAGCCTGAACCCCTAGAGCACAGGACGGTGAGCACCCCTTCTCCGAGAGGTTGTTCTTTCAGGAGCTGTGGGACCCGATCAGAGTTCGCTGTCATTGTGAGTGCTTCCGTACCCGAGAGGCGACGTCCATGAGGGGTATCACTCCGAGTAGGTGGGAGTGCGGAGCCCGCTCACGTTATCGGTGCCGATTCCGCTGTCGGCTTGCGTGTCTTTTTTCCGGTTCGTCCGTC
>SEEV01000264.1 GCA_004211695.1 Rhodococcus sp. (in: high G+C Gram-positive bacteria) | reverse complement strand
GCCCCCACGACAACTACGTCAAATACTTCGTTCATCGACACTCTCTCCTTCATCAACTATGAGCGCGATCACAACCTAACACCACATAACTTCATATACTAGAGGTTGTAGTGTTAATTCTTGGAGGTCACGCTTCCCGCGTTCCGGTGGGCGTCTGAGCTAGCGCGCCGGAGCTCCGCGGTATCGCGCACCTTTCCCTGGTCGAGCCAGCGTGCTGGCGTAGTCGTCGACGAAGTCTGGTGCCGAGGGACGCGTCCCTCGGCGTCATGCGCTACACCCTCCGTTTCTGTGATGAAGATGCCGAAATGGCCGCCGCACGCGCCCGTTCCCCGCGCCCACCGTCTAACAGGGGTGGTCGGCGCGGGGAAGAGGTCGTTCAGCGGCCCGTGGCCAGCCTTCGGATGTGGGAGAAGTGCGGATCCGTCAGACGGTGACGAGGTGAGCCGACTCGAGTCCGTGCGCGTGCGCAACGGGGGCGTAGGTCACCTGCCCGGCGTGGGTGTTCAGGCCCCGCGCCAGCGACTGATCGTCATTCAGCGCCTGCTCCCAACCCTTTTTCGCCAGGGCGAGGGCATAGGGCAGTGTGACGTTGGTCAGGGCATAGGTGGAGGTATGGGGCACGGCGCCGGGCATGTTCGCCACGCAGTAGAAGATCGAGTTGTGCACTTCGTAGGTGGGCTGGGCGTGCGTGGTGGGGCGTGAGTCCTCGAAGCACCCACCCTGATCGATGGAGATGTCGACCAGCACCGATCCGGGTTTCATCCGGCTGACCAGCTCGTTGGAGATCAATGTCGGGGCCTTGGCGCCGGGCACCAGCACCGCACCGATCACCAGGTCGGCACCCAGGACTGCGTCTTCGATCGCGTAGGCGTTGGAGGTGACGGTGCGCAGGCGCCCTTGGTAGATGCGGTCCGCGGCGCGCAGGGTGTCGACGTTCCGGTCCAGCAGCGAAACCTCCGCTTGCAGGCCCAGTGCGATCGTTGCGGCGTTCATGCCCGAGACACCGGCACCGATCACGACGACCTTGGCCGCCGGAACACCGGGCACCCCGCCGAGAAGCACACCGCGCCCGCCGCCGGCCCGCATCAGGTGGTAGGCGCCGGCTTGCGGCGCCAGCCGGCCGGCGACCTCGCTCATCGGTGCCAGGAGTGGGAGGGCCCCGGTCGGGGTCTGCACAGTTTCGTAGGCGATGCCGGTCACCCGGCGTTTCTGCAGCTCTTCGGTCAGTGGCTTGTCGGCGGCCAGATGGAGGTAGGTGAACAGGACCTGCCCCTCACGCATCCGGTGATACTCGGGTGCGATGGGTTCTTTGACCTTCAGGATCAGGTCACCGCTGGCCCACACATCGTCGGCCGAGGAGAGGATCTTTGCGCCGGCGGCGAGGTAGTCCTCGTCCGGGATCGACGATCCGACCCCGGCCGACTCCTCCACGAACACCTCGTGCCCGTGCGCGACGAGTTCGTGTACACCGGCCGGGGTGATGGCGACGCGGTACTCGTGGTTCTTGATTTCCTTGGGAATGCTGACCTTCACAGGACCCTCACTTCGATCTTTGCTTGGTTGTCGAGACGGGTGGTGATTCAACGGCGCGTAGACAAGTCGGCGCGGTACGGCCGGACGTTGCCTCAGGTGGCGAGACCGCGGCTCGCCGCTCCCGGGGAGTCGGCGGCGGCGGGTGTCCGGTCCGGGATGCGGCACGGGCGCTTGGGTGGGCGTGCCCGGGTGTTCGGACGCGGCGGCCACCGAAACCTGCGCTACGGTGGGGTTTCTCCGGCCTTGCCCGCAGGGTGTGGGACGCGTGGCGGCGGGCGAGGGCTCAGCCCACGGCCTCGAGAAGGGCTTTGTGCCGCAGCCGTTGGGCCGGCGTGCCGCCGGCGATGACGACGCCGGTCATCGTGGACTCTCTGAAGTAGCCGACCACAACGCCGTCCGATGCCCATCCAGGGGTGAATCCTCCCTCCAGGACCGCGATACGGTCTGCGTGGTCGGTGCGCCCGAATCCCTGGATTCTGACGTCGAATTGGTCGCTCCAAAATGCTGGCAGCGGCGCAAATGGTGCCGGATCTCGGTCATCGCTGTCGGCGGGGCTCAGTCCGCGGACCAAGGTGGTGGCGGCGCGCTGCGCGGTGTCGGCGGGAACGCACCAGTGTTCGACGCGGCGCGGGGTGCTGTCAAATCGCGGATTCGGGAAGCGAGCCACATCCCCGACCGCCACCACCTCGTCGCGACCTTCGACGCGCATCATGTTGTCGCAGAGGACGCCGTCCGACAGGTCCAGGCCGTTCCCGTCCAGCCATTCGACGTTGGGCCGTGATCCGACTGCCTCGACCAGCACGTCGGCTGCGAGTTCGGTCTCGTCGTCGAGGATGACCGTACCCAGCGTCTCGGGATCCGATGATCGTCCGACGAGGGCCGAGACCGACCTGCCCAGTGCGAACGCCACGCCCTGCTCCTCGTGGAAGATCTGCAGGGTGCGGGCGAGTTCGGAGCCGAGCGGACGCAGCATCGGTGCGGCGAACGGCTCGACGACCGTGACCCGGCATCCGGCGCGGCGGGCACTGGCGGCGACCTCGCAGCCGATGAAGCCGCCGCCGACAACCACCACGCAGGCTCCCGCGGTCAGCTGCGCACGCAGTGCGATCGCATCGTCGAGGGTGCGTAGTACGTGCCGCTGCGAGCCGAACCCGTCGATCGGCAATCGGCGGGGCCGCAGACCTGTGGAGACGACCAGACCGTCATAGGCGAGCGTGCGTCCGTCGGCGGTATGCACGACGTGGTCCGCCAGCACGGCCCCGGTTACCTCGGTGCCCGTCATCCAGGACACGTCCTCGACGTGCGCGCGGCGGCGCAGGGCCACGCCCGGATAGTTGATCAGTTCGGTGGCGCCGAGTGCACTGGCGTCGGAGGCGACCAAGACGTTCTTCGACAGCGGTGGACGATTGTAGGGCAGATGAGCCTCGGCGCCGACCACCGTCAGCTCACCCGACCAGCCGTGCACGCGCAGTTGCTCAGCGGCGCGCAGCCCGCCGAGGGAGCCGCCGACGATGACAATCCGTGGTGTCATCGGTTAGTCGTCCACACGGATCGCCTGGACGGGGCACACGTCCGCGGCTTCTTCGACGGATGCGCGAAGGGATTCGTCGGGCGCCGGCTCCCAGACCAGCCTCCCGTCGTCATCGAACTGAAATACCTTCGGCGCGCTGAAGATGCACTGTCCGTGGTCGGCGCACACCGCGGTGTCTACGGTGACTTTCATGATGGGGCCTCTTCTCCCTGAGTGGTCGGTCGCTGTACCGCGCTGGGTACGGTCGTTGTCTTCTGCCGTGGGTTCCCGGACGGATCAGGAGCCGGTGCGCTGGTGGCGTTCCCGGCCCTCGACGTGGTCGAGGAACGCCCGGAACAGGGGGGTCATCGGGTCCTGTTCGGGATGCCACAAGACACCGAGCGCGAACCCATGCTCGGCGGACTCGATGGCCTCGATCACCCCGTCCGGCACCGAGTACGCACTGACCATCAACCCGGTGCCGAGCCGGCCGACGCCCTGGTGGTGTGCGGAGTACACGGTCGCGGTGTCGGACTGGTAGGCGCGCGCGGCGACCGTGTCCGGGATGAGGGTGACCTCGTGCTTGCCGAACACACCGTCGTGGGCGGCGTGGTCGTCGTGGGCCACTGAGTCGGGCACGTGCTGGTCGAGTGTTCCGCCGAAGGCGAGGTTGAGCATCTGCATTCCGCGGCAGATGCCGAGGATCGGGACGTCGAGTTCGAGGGCGCGGCGGGCCACCGCGAGCTCGGCGAGATCGCGCGCGGTGTCGGGTTCGGCCGTGGAAGTGTGGGCGGCGTGGCCGTACGTCGCCGGGCCGATGTCACGTCCCCCGGCCAGGATGACCGCGTCGACAAGATCGAGTACCTGGTCCGGGTTTTCGGTGATGTGGCCGTCGGCCGGGAACAGCAGCGCGGTCCCCCCGGCGCGCCGGACGGCCTCGATGTAGGTGGTCGGCAACGTCGCGGTGGGGATGTTCTTCCACATCCCGAAGTCCCCGTGTTCGACGCCGACGACGATGCCGACCTTCACGCGCCCGGAATTGGAGGAGTCCATGGTGGTCACCTCAGCCGATCGTGAAGGGGTCGCGGGTGGCGCCGGTCAGTTCGACCCACACCGCCTTGGTTTCGGTGAATTCGAGGACTGCGTCCGGTCCGTTTTCTCGGCCCCATCCGCTGCCCTTGAAACCGCCGAACGGTACGCCCGGTCCGACCACTCGGTAGGCGTTGATCCACACAGTGCCGGCGGTGACGGCAGCCGCGACGCGATGTGCGCGTTGCAGGTCACGGGTCCACACGCCGGCGGCCAGGCCGTATTTCGTGCCGTTGGCCAGTGCGAGTGCCTCGTCCTCGGTCGAGAAGCGTGTCACGGCGAGTACTGGGCCGAAGACCTCCTCCTGCGCGATGGGCATGTCCGGCCGGACGTCGGTGAGCACGGTGGGTTCGACGAACAGGCCGCCGCGGCCCGGTGATTGGCCACCACCGGTGGCGACGGTGGCTCCGTCGGCGACCGCCTTGTCGATCATCCCGAGCACCGAGGCGAGTTGCCTCTCGTTCGCCACCGGTCCCATCTCGGTGGCCGGGTCCGTCGGGTCGCCCAGCACGATGGTCTGTGCGCGGCGCACGATCAGCTCGACGAGCTCGTCGTGGATGGATTCGTGGACCAGCAGGCGTGAGCCGGCCAGACAGGTCTGGCCGGTGGCGGCGAATACGCCGGCGATGACGCCGTTGGCGGCTGCTTCCAGATCCGCGTCGGGGAACACCAGCTGGGCGGACTTGCCGCCGAGTTCGAGCAGCACCCGGGTCATGTTCTGCAGGGCCGCGCGGCCGACCTCGATACCGACGGCGGTGGAACCGGTGAAGGCGATCTTGTCGATGCCGGGGTGGCCGGCGAGGGCCTTGCCGACCTCCGGTCCGGTGCCGGTCACGACGTTGAAGACGCCCGGGGGGAAGCCGGCCTCGTCCATCCGTTGGGCGAATTCGAGGGTCGAGGCCGGGGTGTAGTCGGAGGGTTTGACGACGAGGGTGCAGCCGGCAGCGAGGGCGGGCGCGAGTTTCCACGCCAGCAGCATCAGGGGTGAGTTCCAGGGCAGGATGGCGCCGACGACGCCGACCGGCTCGCGTCGGGTGTAGATGAAGAAGTTGGGGCGATCGGACGGCAGGGTGTCGCCGCCGAGTGTCTCGGCGATTCCGGCGTAGTAGCGGTACCACTGCGGGAGATAGGCCATCTGGGCGGCCATTTCGCGCAGCAGTTTGCCGTTGTCTGTGGTCTCGATGGCGCCGAGTGCGGCGGCATCGCGCTCGAGCAGGTTGGCGAAGGTGCGCATCAGCCGTGCCCGTTCGGCGCCGGTGGTGGCCGACCACGGCCCGGTGGTCAGGGCGGTGCGGGCGGCGGCGACGGCGCGGTCGACGTCGGTGGCGCCGGCGTCGGGGGCCGTCGACCACGGCTCCTGGGTGTAGGGGTTGGTGGTGGCATAGCGGGCCCCGGATTCGGCGGCGACCCAGGCTCCGTCGATGTACATCTGGTATTCGGGCAGCCCGGTGGTGTCGATCGTGCTCATCAGTTTTCTCCTGGGGGTCAGTCGGTCGGCAACGAGAGCGCCGCGGCGTCGACGAGTGTCGATCGCAGGATGGTCTCGATCTCGGCGAAGTGTTCGGGGCCGGCGATGAGCGGCGGCGCCAGTTGGACCACGAGGTCTCCGCGCATGTCCGCGCGGCAGATCAGTCCCCGCCGATAGAGTTCGGGGGCAAGGAAAGCCAGCAGCGCCTTGCCCTCGGCCGGCGAGAAGCGTTGCTTCGTCGCGGGGTCCTTGACCAGTTCGATCGCCCAGAAGTAACCTGCCCCGCGCACGTCACCGACCAAGGGAATGTCGCGCAGCGACTCGAGCATTCCGCGCAACACCGGTTCATTGGCGCGCACGTTCTCGAGCATCTTCTCGCTCTCCATCAGCGCGATGTTGGCCAGCGCGACCGCCGAGGCGACCGGGTGCCCACCGAAGGTGACACCGTGCATGAACACGTTGTTGTCGGTGAGGAACGGCTCCATGACGCGGTCGGAGGCGATGACCGCGCCCATCGGCGCGTACGCGGAGGTGAGGCCCTTGGCCGTGGTGATGATGTCGGGCACGTAGTCGAACCGTTGGGCGCCGAACCACTCACCCAGGCGTCCGAACGCGCAGATGACCTCGTCGGAGATCAGCAGGACGTCGTACTGGTCGCAGATCTCCCGTACGCGCTGGAAGTAGCCCTCCGGCGGGACGAAACAGCCTCCCGAATTCTGCACCGGTTCGAGGATCACCGCCGCGACGGTGTCCGGTCCCTCGAACTCGATCCTTTCCCGGATCGCCTCGGCGAGGGTATCGACCGCCTGCGGGTCCAGCCGGTACACGTTGGTGTTCGTCACGTGGCTTCCGCCGATGGGCAGCGGCTCGAAAGGTGCCCGTGCCGGCGACAACGCGGTCGCCGCCAGCGCGCCCAGGGTGGTGCCGTGATAGGCGGTGTTGCGGGAGATCACCTTGTACTTACCGGCCTTGCCGCGAATATTGTGGTACTGCCGGGCGAGCTTGAAGGCGGAGTCCACGGCTTCGCCGCCACCACCGACGAAGAACACCCGGTTGAGATCCGCGGGCGCCAGGTCGGCGATCTTGGTCGCGAGCTCGATTGCGCGAGGGTGAGCGAACCCCCACGTCGGGAAGAAGGCCAACTCGGTCGCCTGCTTGGCCGCGGCCTCAGCCAACTCGGTGCGGCCGTGGCCGACGTTCACGCAGTAGAGGGAGCTCAGGCCGTCGAGGTACCGGTTCCCGTGCTGGTCCCACACATAGCAACCCTCGCCGCGGACGATGACCGGGACTTCGGCCCCCTGCGCATACGCACCCATGTTGCTGAAATGCATCCACAGATGCCTGCTCGGGTCGGAATCGACGGTCTGCACGGGATTCGCACTCAACTCGACTACCTCCACTCTGACTCAGTTTCGGGGGGATCTTGCCTTCTAACCTCTGACATTATAGGTTTGATTTATGGATGTCAACGGAGGAGCAAACCCATGACGCAGATACGCAGCCAGAACTTCATCGGCGGACGGTGGGTCGACCCCGCCGACTGCGCGCGGGCGCCGATCACGAATCCGGCAACGAGCACGGTGATCGGCGAGGTGGCGGCGAGCTCACGCGCCGACGTCGACCGTGCGGTCGATGCCGCCGAATCCGGCTGGCAGACATGGCGGGAGACGACCCCGCGGGAGCGCTCGGAGTATCTCTTCGCCCTCGCCGACGCGATGGCCGCGAACAAGAGCGAGCTGGCCGATCTCGAATCGGCGAATGTGGGCAAGCCCATCCTGAATGCCCGCGGCGAGGTCGACGAGGCGATCGACGGCCTGCGCTTCTTCGCCGGTGCGATACGCAGCACAGAGGGATTGGCTTCCAACGGATTCCGCCGCGGCACCACCTCGATCGTGCGCCGGGAACCCATCGGCGTCGTAGGCCTGATTACCGCGTGGAACTTCCCCCTGATGGGCGCGATCTGGAAGGTCGGCGCCGCACTCGCCGCGGGGAACGCCTGCGTGCTCAAACCCGCCGAGCAGACCCCGTTGACGACACTGGCACTCGCCGAGCTGGCGGACCCGATCCTGCCGCCCGGAGTCCTCAACGTCATTACCGGACAGGGCGATCCGGTCGGATCCGCGCTCTCCCAGCATCCCAAGATTCGCATGGTGTCGGTTACCGGCGCGGTCACTACCGGAAAGGCGGTGGCCGCCGCGGCGGCGCACACCCTCAAGCGGGTGCATCTCGAATTGGGGGGCAACTGTCCCGCCATCGTCTTCGGTGACGCCGATCTCGATGCGGTGGTCGCCGGAATTCGTCAGGCCGCCACGGTCAACTCCGGTCAGGTCTGCCTTTCAGCGTCGCGGCTTCTGGTGGCGAAGTCCTGCTACGACGATCTTCTCGATCGCCTCGTTCCCGCGTTCGAGTCGGTCCGAGTCGGCGCGCCCGAGGAGGGCGAGCACATCGAGATGGGGCCACTTGCCTATCGCGGGCACCGTGATCGAGTGGTCGACTACATCCACAGCGCCCAGAACGCGAAGATTCTGACCGGGCACCTCGACCCGGACTCCGACAGCAATTTCGTTACCCCGACAGTGATCACCGGCGTCGAGCAGGGTGACACGATCGTGCAGGAGGAGATTTTCGGTCCGGTCGTGACCGTGCAACCGTTCGACACCGACGCCCAGGCGGTGGAGTGGGCCAACGGGACCCCCTTCGGGCTGGCCGCGTCCCTGTGGACCCGCGACCTGAACCGGGCGATGAACACCGCCCCACGCCTCGAGTTCGGCACGGTCTGGATGAACGACCACCTGTCGATGCTTCCCGAGATGCCGCACGGCGGGGTCAAAGATTCCGGGTACGGCAGCGAAGGCTCGAGTTATGGCATCGACGAGTTCACGCAGGTCAAACACCTCTGGATCAAGCACGGTTGAGCCCTGAGACGTGATGTCCCGGCGCACTGCTCGCGGTGGCGCCGGGACATTCGTACAGACCGGTCTGGATGCTGAATACACCGGACCGGAGGGTTGCGAAACACCCAACAAACGAATAACATCTAATGTCTGATGTTATATCATCACTCAGGGTTCGCCCCTGGGATCCCCCCCCCGTGCCACACACGTCGCCCGGAACGCCCACTCGATGGGCGCGGCGTAGCACACTATTCTTGAGACCCCGGAGGACAAGTATGCCCACCACCCGTGAACACATGACCCCGCTGGAACTCGCGCTCAGCGATCCCGCCCGTGACTCCGAACTGCAACGGTGTCGGCAGCTGTTCGACGAAGGCGGTGTCACGCACGTGCATTGCCAGTACGTGAGTGTGCAGGGCCGCGTCCTCGGAAAGGTGATGCCGGTCAAGTATTTCCTCGAGACCGCGGCCCGCAAGGGTGTGCCCTTCGGTTACGCCGTGGCCGGCGGATTGCAGGCGAGCCTGGCCGGTGAGCTGCTCGGGCCAGGCGGCATCAGCACCCGGGAGGGCCTGCTGGTTCCCGACCTGGCCACGGCCCAGATCCTGCCGTGGGACCGGAGCGTGGCACGAGTGTTCTGCGACCACTTCCGCTCGCTGCGCGAGGAAGTCGGGCCGGGTGAACCGGAAGAGGCCGACGCCCGCGGCAACCTCAAGCGTGTCATCGCCGCCTTCCGTGAGGAGACCGGACTCGAGCTCCGCACCGGGTGCGAGCCGGAGATGAGCTGGTTCAGCGGCCCGGACGCCATCGACCGCTCCGCATCCTTCTTCCCCGACTGGGTGGGCCCGTCCTACCACCTCGAGCACATCGCGGAAATGATGCCGATCCTCAAGCGCATCACCCAATACGCCCAGGAAATGGGCTTCGAGATGATCCAGTCCGACTACGAGGACCCCGGCCAGCTCGAGTGCAACTTCCTCTACGACAACGCCCTCGCGACCGCAGACCGACTGATCACCTACCG
>SEEV01000730.1 GCA_004211695.1 Rhodococcus sp. (in: high G+C Gram-positive bacteria) | reverse complement strand
GGTGGAACGAGCCCGAGGACGAAGCCGACGTTGGGGATGTAGTTGGTGATGAACGACAGCAGTCCCCACAGGATCGGCAGCGGAATCCCCAACGCCCACAGCGCCCCGGTGTCGATGACAGCGACGATCAATCCGAAGACGGTGGACACGATCAGGTACTTGCGGGTGCCGACCGAGAACGCGGTGAGGGCGGTGGCGATTTCGGGGCGCATCCCCGTGACGATGCGCATCCGCGAACCGTAGGAGCTTCCGTCGACGGCCATGAACAGTAGCAGGGCGAGGATGAACAGCAGGTCGGAGAAGATGCCCAGCATTGCCTGCAGGATGCCTTCGACGAGGCCGAACACCTTGCTGTAATCCACCTGCGATAGCAAGGTCTGGGCGTCGGCGGAGTTCACGCCGTTGTTGTTCAGAAAGTTCTGGGCGTGGTCGATCAGAGCGGTGAAGTCGTCTGCGTACTGCGGTAGGAGCGTCGCCAGCTGTGCCACCGACAGTGCCAAGGACAACACCAGGACGAGCAGGATGCTGTTCACCACGACGATCGCCGCGATGGTGGCGAGCCACGTCGGAACACCCTTGCGGTGAAGCCACTCCGGGAGGGGATGTACTGCGACCGTGAGCATGAGGGCCAGGAAGATGGGGCCGACCACCGACGCGCCCGCCTTGATTCCGGCGACCGTGACCACCAGGCCGGTGATTCCGAGGAGCACGATCAGCCCGCGCGGCATCGACCACGGAGAAACGGGCGCGGTCTCGGATGCGTCGACGGGTTCAGTCATCGCGTGTCCCTCCGGGGTGGGTCGCCAACCGGGATGCTCGGTTCCGACTCTTGCATCCGGCGCGCGGCCGCACATCATCCGTTGCGAATGAGGATCACCCGGCGCGGATGATGCCCCAGGCCCGGCGAGGCCCGACCATTCAACTGTTCGCAAACACACTTTCGAGAAGGGCATGGACATGACGACAACTCCGGAGTCCAGGACGGACAGCCCTGTGAAGCAGGGTCTTGCAGCAGGAACGTCCCTGGCAGCGGCGATACTGCTGCTGACAGTCGGCGTGATCTCGTTCTTCCAGGGCATCGCCGCAGTTGCGTCCGATGACCTTCTGGTCATCGGCGTCCAGTACACCTATCAGTTCGACACCACCACCTGGGGCTGGATCCACATCGTTCTCGGCGTCGTCCTCGTGATCAGCGCGATCGGTCTCATGACGGGTGCCACCTGGGCCCGCGTCGTCGCCGTCTGCATCGCCGCGCTGTCGATCCTCGCGAACTTCCTCTGGCTGCCCTACTACCCGCTGTGGTCGATTCTGATCATCGCGCTCGACGTCGTCGTGATCTGGGCGGTCACCACCTGGGACACCGCCAGGGACTAGGACGATGACGACGTGGTGAGCTCAGCGACCGGCACGTGGCCGGTATTCGGCTCGCTGCAGGAGTATCGGAAAGGATGGGTCAGGCCCGACGTGATCGCGGGCCTGACCGTGTGGGCCGTGCTGGTCCCGGAGGCCCTGGCCTACGCGACCATCGCGGGAGTTCCTCCTGTCGTCGGCCTGTACGCGGCGATACCCGCCCTGGTCCTCTACGCGGCGGCCGGCAGTTCCCGGCATCTGGTGGTCGGGCCGATGTCGGCGACGGCCGCCCTGTCGGCGGCCATCGTCGCGCCGCTCGCCGGGGCGGACGGCGGCAAGTACGCGGCCCTGACAGTGGTGCTGGCGATTGCCACCGGCATCGCCGGACTGCTCGCGGGGCTCCTCCGTCTGGGCTTCATCGCGTCGTTCATCTCGGAGCCGGTGCTGAAGGGCTTCATCGTCGGGCTGGCTCTGACAATCATCATCGGGCAGGTGCCGGCGATCTTCGGGGTCGAGAAGGCGAAGGGCAACTTCTTCGAACAGGCCTGGGGGGTGATCACTCACCTCGGGGACACGGACTGGGGCACGCTCGTCGTCGGCGGCCTCAGTCTCGCGGTGGTGCTGGGTCTCAAACGCTGGTTGCCGCTCGTCCCTGGATCGCTGCTCGCCGTTCTCCTCGGAATCGCCGCGGTCTCGCTGTTCGGTCTCGACGGCAAGGG
>SEEV01000263.1 GCA_004211695.1 Rhodococcus sp. (in: high G+C Gram-positive bacteria) | reverse complement strand
GACGACGACCACTTCTTCCCGGTCAAGAATCAGTGGCTGCTCTACCGGGAGCTGGCCGACGCGCAGCTGGCGGTCTACCCCCAGGCCGGGCACGCACCGCACCAGCAGCACCCCGATGCAGTCGCGGGACAGGTCACCCGCTTTCTTCACGTCCAGGACACAGCGGCGACTCGATGACGAGCTACGACAACCTGTATGAGAGTTGGCGTGAAGATCCGTTGGGTTACTGGGGCGAGCGGGGGACCCGCATCGAGTGGGACACCCCGGGGACCGCGGTGTTCGACCCGAACACCGGTCCCTACGGCCGGTGGTTCCCCGACGGCCGGCTGAACACGAGCCACAACTGTCTCGATCGTCATGTGGAGGCGGGCGCCGGCGACCGGCTCGCGCTGGTCTGGGACAGCGCGATGACCGGCGAGAGCGCCGGCTACACCTACCGTGAGCTGCGCGACCGTGTCGCGAAAGTCGCTGGCGCGCTGGCAGCCGTGGGCGTCGGCCGCGGCGATCGCGTCGTCATCTACATGCCGATGGTGCCCGAGGCGGCGATCTCCATGCTGGCGTGCGCCAGGCTGGGGGCAGTCCATTCGGTCGTGTTCGGCGGCTTCGCCGCTTCCGAGCTCGCCGCGCGGATCGATGCCACCGAGCCGCGGGCGATCATTGCCGCGTCGTGCGGCTTGGAGCCGGGCCGGGTGGTCGCCTACAAGCCCGTCCTCGATGCCGCACTGTCTCAGACGCGCCACCGTCCCGACGCCTGTTTCGTGCTGCAGCGTCCTCAGGCCATCGCCGAACTCGACCCCGGCCGCGACCACGACCTGGTGGCGGCAGAGGCAGCGGCGCGCCCGCACCCTCCGGTGTCGGTAGCGGCCACGGACCCGCTGTACATCCTGCACACGTCGGGGACAACTGGACGGCCGAAGGGCGTCGTCCGGGACAACGGCGGCCACGCTGTGGCGCTCGCCGCCTCCATCCCGACGATCTTCGGGTTACAGGCCGGCGACGTCTTCTGGGCGGCATCGGATGTCGGCTGGGTGGTCGGCCACTCCTACATCGTCTACGCGCCTCTCCTGGCGGGTCTGACGACGGTCATGTACGAGGGCAAACCGGTCGGTACCCCCGACGCCGGCGCGTTCTGGAACGTGATCGCCCGGCACCAGGTAAACGTCCTGTTCACCGCGCCCACCGCGATCCGCGCGATCAGGCGGCAGGATGCAGAGCTAGAGCTGACGAGCAGGTACGACATCTCGTCCCTCCGTGCGGTTTTCCTGGCCGGCGAGCGGTGCGATCCGCCGACCGCGACGTGGCTACAGTCCCGGATCGACCGGCCAGTCATCGACAACTGGTGGCAGACCGAAACGGGCTGGCCGATTACCGCGCGGTTCCGCGGCGGTGAGCTGACGCCGTTCAAGCCCGGTTCAGGAGGTCGGCCGAGTCCTGGTTTCGAGATCCGGGCGCTCGACGACGACGGAGTCCCGCTGTCGGCTGGTGAGACCGGCAACCTCGCGCTGCGTCTGCCGCTGCCGCCGGGGTGCGCCCCGACCCTGTGGGGCGACGACGAGGGGTACCGCAGATCCTACCTGGACGAGTTTCCCGGTTGGTACCGCACGGGCGATGCCGGGCATCTCGACGAGGACGGCGACGTGTGGGTCCTCGGCCGCACCGACGACATCATCAACGTTGCGGGGCACCGACTTTCGACCGGCGCGATGGAGGAGGTTCTCGCCGCACATCCCGACGTGGCCGAATGCGCGGTGATCGGAGTGACCGACTCGCTGAAGGGCGAGTCGCCGGTGGGCCTGGTCGTCCTCAAGACCGCGATGAACCGCGACCCGGAGACCGTCGTCAGTGAGCTTGTCGACATGGTCCGCAGCCGGATCGGAGCCGTGGCCGCGTTCCGCACCGCCCTGGTGGTCGACCAACTCCCCAAGACCCGGTCCGGGAAGATCCTGCGACGGACGCTGCGCGACCTGGCAAATGGCGAACCCGTGCATGTGCCGCCGACGATCGAGGACGCCAGTGTTCTGGAACGACTCCGCGACACATTCCCGGCGCCTCCAGCGGCGTCGGTCCACTAACGCCGGACAGATCCGAGATGGCCCGATTCCCGGGTCCGCTCACCTGAAGGACGAAACCCCACGGAACTTGTCAATGTCACCGTGCCGTGTCGTCCCAACCAGAAGGAGAGAACTGCAAATGGGACGAGTCGAAGGGAAAGTCGCCTTCATCACCGGCGCCGCCCGCGGTCAGGGCCGCAGCCATGCGCTTCTGCTCGCGGAGCAGGGGGCGGACATCATCGCCCTGGACATGTGCAAGCCGCTCGCGTCGGCTCGCTATCAGCTCGCGTCGTCGAACGACCTCGCCGACACCCGCAAGTCGGTCGAGGCCCTTGGCAGGCGTTGCGTCAGCGTCGAAGCCGACGTGCGGGACGAGGAGCAACTCGCGCAGGCAATCCGCGAGGGCGTGTCGGAGATCGGTCCAATTGACATCGTCATCGCGAACGCCGGGGTCGCCCTCTTCGCGGTAGACGAGTCTCACGAGGCCTGGCAAGACACGATCGATATCAATCTCACGGGCGTCTTCAACACGCTGGAGGCTGTCGTGCCCGCCATGGTCGAGCGGGGTCAGGGGGGAGCCATCGTGCTGACCAGCTCCACCGCCGGCCTGCGCGGCATTCTCGGCCCGTCCCGAGCCGCGCTCGGCTATGTCGCCTCCAAGCACGGCCTGGTCGGGCTGATGCGCTCGTACGCTAACACCCTTGCGGCGCATTCGATTCGAGTAAACACGGTGAACCCGTCGGGTGTGGAGACGCCGATGATCACCGCCGCCTCGATGATCGGCTTCGTTGAAGCGAACCCGCACCTCGCACCCGACATCACCAACCCCATGCCAATCGACCTACTGCCCTGCCAGGACGTCAGCAACGCCGTCCTCTACCTGGTGTCCGACGACGGCCGTTACATCACCGGCACGACCTTGTCCGTCGACGCCGGTTTCAACAACAAGAACTGAGGAGACGATCATGACCGGACGTGTCGAGGGCAAGGTTGCATTCATCACGGGCGCAGCTCGTGGACAGGGTCGCGCGCACGCCGTGCGGCTGGCGGCGGAGGGCGCCGACATCATCGCCGTAGACCTGTGCGGGGGAATCGATTCGGTGCCTTACGCGCTGGCGACCGACACCGATCTCAAGGAGACGGTGCGCCTGGTCGAGGGCCTGGGCCGAAGGATCGTGGCAAGCCGGGCCGATGTGCGCGACCTCGCCGCCCTGGAAGCGGCGGTGGCCGCGGGTGTCGCCGAGTTCGGGCGCCTCGACATCGCCGTGGCGAACGCCGGCATCCTCTCGGCGGCGCCCACCGAGGCCCTGGCGGAGCAAAGCTGGCAGGACATGATCGATGTGAACCTCACTGGGGTCTACCACGCAGCCAAGGCCGCGATCCCGCACATCCGAGCGGGCGGCGCCGGTGGGGTGATCATCCTGAGCAGCTCTGCGCTCGGCATCCGCGCCATGCCCAATCTGCCGCACTACGTCGCCGCGAAGACGGGCGTGATCGGGCTGATGCGGGCGATGGCTCTCGAGCTCGCCGCCGAGAAGATCCGGGTCAACACCGTCAACCCCAGCATCGCAGACACGCTCATGGTGCAGAACACCGCCGTACATCAGCTCTTCGTCCCAGACGTCGAAGACCCGACCCGAGAGAAGGCCGCGGAGGTGTTCGCCACCCTCAACCCGATGCCGACGCCCTGGGTCGATGCCGAGGACGTCGCGAACGCGGTGCTGTTCCTCGCATCGGACGAGGCGCGGTACGTGACCGGACTCGAGATGAAGATCGACGCCGGATTCTGTCTGGCCTGACGCCGGGCGAACCCATCCCATCAATGTGTGACAACTATGTGAAAGGAATTCTGTAGTGAGAGCAGTACAGATCGTGAAGGACGAATCCGGGCAGCGCGCAG
This sequence comes from Rhodococcus sp. (in: high G+C Gram-positive bacteria), assembly GCA_004211695.1. GTDB lineage: Bacteria > Actinomycetota > Actinomycetes > Mycobacteriales > Mycobacteriaceae > Rhodococcus_F. Next base: position 5,585 of record SEEV01000263.1, on the reverse strand, counting down.
AACTGACCGAGATTCCAGACGATGACATCGGCGAGGGCGACGTGACCGTCGCGGTCGACTACTCTGCAGTGAACTTCAAAGACGGCCTCGGCGTGACGGGCATCGTGCCGGTCGTTCAGCGGTTCCCGGTCGTCGCCGGAATCGACCTGGCCGGCACGGTCGTGGACGCCCCCACGGAGTCGGGTTTCGCGCCGGGCGACGCGGTCGCGGTGAACGGCTGGGGTCTTGCGGTCGACCACAACGGCGGGTTCGCCACGCGCGCACGTGTGCCGTCGGGCTGGTTGACCAGGATCCCTGCACGGTTCACCACCTGGCAGGCCATGGCGATCGGGACGGCGGGGTACACAGCTGCTCTCAGTGTCGTCGCGCTCCAGCGCCGCGGCGTCACTCCGAGTCAAGGGCCGGTGCTGGTGACGGGCGCCGCCGGCGGTGTCGGCTCGGTAGCCATCACCCTGCTGGCCGCACTCGGGCATGAGGTGCATGCCTCGACCGGGCGGCCGAACGAGGAGGCATACCTGCGTGCCCTGGGAGCCAGGGAGATCATCCCGCGCTCGGAGTTGGCGGAACCTGCCGAGGCCGCACTCGGCGCCGAGCGGTGGGCAGCGGCAGTGGACACCGTAGGCAGCCACACCCTGGTGAATGCCTTGTCGCAGATCCGCTATGGAGGAACGGTGGCGAACTGCGGGCTCGCTCAGGGACTCGACCTCCCCGGCTCAGTCGCGCCGTTCATCCTGCGCGCCGTAACCCTCGTCGGGGTCGACTCCGTCAACGCCCCCGTCGGCAGCCGGGAGGAGGCGTGGAACCTTCTGGACAAGCATCTCGACGACGCACTGCTCGAGAAGATGACATCCACGGTCCCGCTCGACCAGGCCGCGGCGGTGGCACAACAGGTCCTCGCCGGAACCGTCCGTGGGCGAACTGTAGTGGACGTCAACGCCTGAGCGCCAGAACGCTTCAGCAGAGCGGCGGGTGGCCCATCGGTACGGGGCCACTCGCTGTTCCGTCAACAGATCACCAACGACGTTACCTCCGATAGCGTCTCCAGACCGACCTGTCGACACCCTGCCCCACGCACACGAGCGTCTCCCGGAGCCGGAACCCGCTGCCGGAAAGCTTTGGACGCGCGCTCTGGCCGCCCGGCCGCCATTGCCGTCCGGTCTATCCACAACGTGCCGTCTGGCTATCCCGCACCCGACTGCCGGAACAGGCAGTAACGTCACACGTCCAAGTTCAGGCGGTGACCCCATTCCGCCGAGCGAGCACTGCGCGCAACCGGTCATCGGCGGACGGTCCGGGCTGAAAGCTCGTGTGCTCCTCATCGAGTGGATCACCCGTAGAGCGGTCGATCAGAATTGGATCGACATCAACACCCGAATCCTTGTGCACTAGACGAACATTGGGCGCTTCGGGCGGGAAGTTCTCGTTGCCCCAGGCGTAGAGCGCGATCAACACGGGCCGGAAGGCCCGTCCGGATTCGGTCAGGACGTACTCGTGCCGCGGTGGGCGTTCGCTGTAGCGACGACGCTCCAGGAGGCCTGCCTCGACGAGAACCCCGAGCCGACGAGACAAAGAGTTCGTCGAAATCCCAAGACTCTTTTGGAACTGGTCGAAACGGGTGATGCCGTGCGTGGCGTCGCGCAGGATGAGAATGCTCCACCAATCCCCCACCCGCTCGAGTGAGAGCGCAATCGGGCAGTCCATGTCCCGGAAGCTGGTACGTTCCATAATGGAAGCGTACCGCTAAGGGGCGACTTGCTGCACGAGTCACGCCGCATACGGCACGAAAGGCCGGCCGCAATGTGCGGCCCAGCCTCGTTCTGCGAAGCCTCGTGGAGTCGCCGGGCGACGATCACCGTCGGCACGCGGCAGCCCAGTCACCCCCCAGCCCCCTCTCTGCTCGAATCTGCACAACCGCAGCGCTGATTGTGCTATCGTTTTTTCAAGTGTCAACTTGAAAAATGGAGAACAAATGAGTGACATGGCTTTCGCACCGGCCCATGAACAGGCGCGAGCCGTGGCTTCCGGCGAGGTCTCGAGCGTGGAGCTCGTCGACCTGTATTTGGAGCGGATCGCTACTCACAATCGCCCGCTGAACGCAATCGTGACCCTCGATCCAGACCGGGCGCGCGCGGAGGCCGCCGCCGCGGATTCCAAGCGCGCCGCGGGCGAGGAGCTCGGACTGCTGCACGGCCTGCCGATCACCCTGAAAGACAGCTTCGAGACGAAGAGGATGCGGACGACCTGCGGACGACCGGATCTCGCGAGCAACGTGCCGGAGCAGGACGCCGAGGCGGTCATCAGGCTCCGCGCAGCTGGGGCGGTGATCATGGGCAAGACCAACATGCCGGCCGGCAATCAGGACGTACAGGCCGACAATCCCGTCTTCGGCCCGACCTCGAACCCATGGGATACCTCGCGCACGTCCGGCGGCTCTGCAGGCGGTGGCGCGGTCGCGACGGCAGCCGGTCTGACGAGCTTCGACTTCGGCTCGGAGATCGGTGGCTCGACGCGGATCCCGTCGCATTTCACGGGCCTGTACGGACACAAGTCGACATGGCACTCCATCCCGCTGACGGGGCACGTACCCGGCGGTCCCGGTGACGGGCGCTGGCTCGACATGGATATGGCGTGCGCGGGCGCACAGGTGCGCGATCCGCGCGATCTGGTGCCGATCCTAAAGGCGACCGTGGGCCCCCTGGACCCCGACGGGGGCTTCAGCTACACGCTTCGGCCGCCGCGCGCGACGAAACTCGAGGACTTCCGCGTCGCGGTCTGGATCGACGACCCGGCGTGCCCGGTCGAAGGCGACATCGCAACCGCGATGGACGACGCCCGCACGGTACTCAAGGCGGCCGGAGCCACCGTGGTCGAGCATCCCGCGAGCCTGCCCGTCGACATCGCCACCTCCCACAAGGCGTTCCGGCCGCTCGTGTACGGCGCGTTCAGCTACGACCGCTCCGGCCTGACACCGACCTCAAACGCCGCATTGCTCGGCCGCCTGCTGCAGCACCCCCGGGGTGACGCCGGACACGCCCTGAAGGGCACCTTCCAGTCGCACTACAGCTGGATGCAGGCCGACACCGCCCGCCACGCGATCCGGCTGCGATGGATCGAGTTTTTCAAGGACTTCGACGTCGTGCTGATGCCCGTCGCCCCCACCGTCGCGCCTCCCCATCACGGCAAGCTGGTCGACAAGTTCGGCCGCTCGATCGACGTCGACGGCGAAAAGCGCCCCTACTGGGACCAGGTCAAGTGGAGCGCCCTCGCGAACATCTCGGGTGGGCCGGCCACCACGATCCCGGTGCGCCGGGGGCGGACCGGACTGCCGGTCGGGCTACAGGTCATGGGCCCTGCCGGGGGCGATCTCACCACGATCGAGTTCGCGGCGCTGCTGGGCCGCGAGGTGGACGGCTACGTGCCACCGCCGGCCTACTCGTAAGTAGACGGCGGCATTCGGCCCGCAGGCGATCCTGCCCACTCGACCACAGCATTTATCCGGGCCGCGAGACGCCGGGCCGCGTTCAGTTCGATGCCCCTCCGCGCAGGCCATCACCCGGCCGATCACGACGCGGGCGCCACGCTCGAACGGTCGCTCGCCGGTCCCCGCGCCAGCGGTCACTCACCACCGAACCAGATCGGTTCATTAACCGATATTGTCCGTTACATTTTTATGAAGTGGATACTTTGTCGAATCCGCACCCCGAAGGAGCACACGTGACCTCCCTGCACGAACCCCTGACCCTGCCCAACGGAGGGGTGCTGCCCAACCGGATCATGAAGTCCGCGTTGAGCGAGGCGCTCGGCGACAAGACGAACTCCGCCGACCACCGGCTCGAACAGCTCTACCGAACGTGGAGCGAGGGAGGGTACGGCCTGATCATCACCGGAAACGTGATGGTCGATCGCCGTCAGCTCGGGGAGCCCGGCAACGTCGTGATCGAGGACAACCGGGATCTGGACGCGCTCTCGCGTTGGGCCAAGACCACGCAGGACGCCGGCGTCCCGATCTGGGTGCAGCTCAATCACCCCGGCCGCCAGTCCAACCCGCTCGCCCTCGGACACACCCCCGTTGCCCCGAGCCCGATCCCGCTCGACTTCCCCGGTGCCACCGCGCCGCGCGAGCTGACGTCGGCCGAGATCGAGGACATCATCGAGCGATTCGCGAACGCCGCGGCCGTGTGCGAAGAGGCCGGCTTCGACGGCGTGCAGGTGCACGGAGCCCACGGCTACCTCGTCGCACAATTCCTTTCGCCCCTGTCGAACCAGCGCACCGACGAGTGGGGAGGCGACCCGGAACGCCGCATGCGCTTCGTGCTCGAGGTCGTCCGCCGCATCCGGTCCCGCGTCTCTCCGGGCTTCGCCGTCGGCATCAAGCTCAACTCGGCCGATTTCCAGCGCGGAGGCTTCACCGAGGAGGAGTCCCGCGGCGTCCTCGCCGCACTGGCGCAGGAGGGCATCGACCTGTTCGAGGTCAGCGGCGGCAGCTACGAATCTCCGGCGATGATGGGTACCGCGGCGGCATCCACACGGGCACGCGAGGCCTACTTCCTCGAGTACGCCCGCACCGTCCGCACACTGGTGGGTGACATCCCCCTGGCGGTCACCGGCGGCTTCCGATCGCGTACAGCGATGGAGAACGCCATCGAGAGCGGCGAATGCGATGTCGTCGGCATCGGTCGCCCCACCGTCACCACGCCGGACGCCGCAGACGTGATCCTTGCCGGACGCGCTCCGGCCCTCGTCGCCCACCAGCTGCGCCTCGGCATGCGCCGTGTCCTCGGCAAGATCGCCGACGTCAAGGCGCTCGACGGCTTGCTCGACCTCAGCTGGCACACGGACCAGTTGCATCGCCTCGGCGCCGGGCTCGCACCAGACCCGGACCGCGGACGCCTCACCACCGCCGTCGCCATGGTGCGGCGCAACGGCCGGACGTCCCTCCGGCCCAAGCGCGGCTGACCCGAGGAGAGTCATGCTGAACTTGTCGATCCTTCTCGAAGACTCCGCCCGCAGATATCCCACCCGTCACGCGCTGGTGCTGGGCGACACCCGCCTGACCTACGCCCAAGTCGACGCCGCCGCCAACCGGGTCGCCAACCTACTCGTCGAACGTGGCATCCAGCCGGGCGACAAGGTTGCGCTCAGCTGCCCGAACTTGCCCTGGTTCCCGATCATCTACTACGGCGTCCTCAAGGCCGGCGCGGTCGTTGTTCCGCTCAACGTGCTCCTCAAGCGCCGCGAGGTCGCCTACCACCTTGCCGACGCCGACGTGACGGCGTACTTCTGCTTCGAAGGCACACCCGACCTGGCCATCGGAGCCGAGGGCCACGCCGGATTCCGTGAGTCACCCGCCGAGCACTTCTTCCTGATCACCGCGGACCCCACGGCGCCGAGCCCGATCGAGGGCGTCGAGACGCTGGGTCAGGCGCTGGCGGGCAAGTCCACGAGCTTCGACTCTGTCGTCACGGAGGCCACCGACACCGCGATCATCCTGTACACCAGCGGGACGACCGGCCAGGCCAAGGGCGCCGAACTGTCGCACGCGAACACGATGCTGAACACCCTCACCGTCAACCGGCTCTTCGACA
>SEEV01000729.1 GCA_004211695.1 Rhodococcus sp. (in: high G+C Gram-positive bacteria) | reverse complement strand
CCCGGGGTGTCGACGAGGATCAGCTGCGCGTGCTCGCGGTGCACGATCCCGCGGATGGTGTGGCGGGTGGTCTGCGGACGCGACGACGTGATCGCGATCTTGCTGCCCACGAGTGCGTTGGTCAGCGTGGACTTGCCGGTGTTGGGTCGTCCGACGAAACAGACGAATCCGGAACGGAATTCGGGTTTACTCATGTTGCTCCTCGATCACGGATCCATCGGTTCGCGCGAAGACGACGGCCGCCTGCGCACTGACTTCGTGTAGTGCGGCGATGCCCGGGTCGTCCGCGTTCCCGCCGATCACGGCGGCGGCCTCGAAACCCTCGGCGCCACTCGACACCGCCGCCGCGACGGCCGCCTGCAGGGCGGTCAGTGTCAGCGACGTCAGCGCGACCGCGCCCGCCGAGTAGGTGCGGCCGTCGAGGTCGCGGACTGCCGCCCCCTGACCACTTCCGGTGCGGCCGAACGCTCCTCGCGCGAGCACGACCAGTTTCGCGTCCTCGGCGTCCAGTTCAGTCATCGTCGTCCTCCCGTTCACGGTCGTGGACGTCCTCGTCCTCGTCGACGGGTGCGCGTTGCACGAAGACCGTGCTGATCCGCACCCGCCCGCGCACATCCGGCGAGCCCTCGCCGCGGAGGACGAGACCGTGCGACACGACCTCGGATCCCGGGAGCGGGACCCTGCCGAGTTCGTATCCGATGAGCCCACCGACCGTTTCGACTTCGTCGTTCTCGACCTCGATGCCGAACAGCTCACCGAGATCCTCGATCGGCAGTCGCGCGGAGACCCGGTACATGTCGTCTCCGAGGTCCTCGACCGGCGGGGTCTCGTCCTGGTCGTACTCGTCGGCGATCTCACCGACGATCTCCTCGATGACGTCCTCGATGGTGACCAGCCCGGCGACTCCGCCGTATTCGTCGACCAGCACGGCCATGTGGTTGCGGTCGCGCTGCATCTCGGCGAGCAGGCTGTCGAGGGGCTTGGAATCGGGCACGAACACGGCGGGCCGCATCACGTCGTGGACGAGGACACTGCGTCCACCGTCACGCGAGTGGTAGGTCTCCTGCACGAGATCCTTGAGGTAGACCACGCCGAGCACGTCGTCGACGTTCTCCCCGATCACGGGGATGCGCGAATGTCCGCTGCGCACGGCCAGCGACGTCGCCTGTCCGGCGCTCTTGTCGCTCTCGATCCACACCATCTCGGTGCGCGGCACCATCACCTCACGGGCGGAGGTGTCACCCAGTTCGAACACCGACTGGATCATCCGGCGTTCCTCGTCGGCCACCACGCCGCGCTCCTGCGCCATGTCGACGAGTTCGCGCAATTCGATCTCGGAGGCGAAGGGGCCGTTGCGGAATCCCTTACCCGGTGTGATCGCGTTACCGATCAGGATCAGCAGGCGGCTGATCGGGCCCAGCAGGGTTCCGATGACCTGCAGGGGAAACGACGTGATCAACGCGATCGAATAGGCGTGCTGGCGGCCGAGTGTGCGGGGACCGACCCCGATCACCACGTAGTCGACGAGCACCATGATGATCGCGGTGAACGTGAGCGCCCACACCGGTTCGAGAAGATCGGACAGTCCACCGACGAGCACCACCGTCGCCGTGATCTCACACAGGATGCGCAGCAGCACCATGAGATTCACGTAGCGGGGGCGATCCGACAGGATGCGGAGCACCCGGGTGGCGCCGGGACGGTCGTCCTTCGCCATCTCCTCGATGCGCGCGGACGAAATCGTGTTGAGAGCGGAATCGACGGCGGCGAAGACACCACCGAGAGGGACGAGGACGATCGCGAGGACGATCAGCGCGGCGGCGCTAGTCACAGAAGACCCTTCACGTGGCGGTTACTGATCCGGCGAGTCGAAGAAGCCGGCCTTGCCGAGCAGCTTCTGGTCCCGGGCAGCGAGTGCGGCGTCGCGTTCGGCTCTGCGCAGATCCTCGTACCAGTCGTCGAGCAACTGGTTCTGCAGGCCGAACATCTCCTTCTCCTCCTCCGGTTCGGCGTGGTCGTAGCCGAGGAGGTGGAGCACACCGTGCACGGTGAGCAGAGCGAGTTCGTGTGCGAGCGG
>SEEV01000728.1 GCA_004211695.1 Rhodococcus sp. (in: high G+C Gram-positive bacteria) | reverse complement strand
AAAGAATCGCCCAACTACTGTCGGTATCGGCCTTTCTCGTCGGGGGAGAACTCACCCGCGATCCGACCCACCCGATTTCAGGGAACGTGGATGTACTGCCACCGTTCGCCGGCGGATAGTTCACATCTCGCGATAACTAAGCGAACGAGCCCATCTCTCCAGTCCCTCCCACGTGTCGAGAATTGCTGTTTTCCAACACCTGTCCTGACCCGCAAAATCACTGGGTTAAGAGCGTCGACAATCCGTACCGAGAAACTATGTCGAAAAACCCAGATCGAGGTATTACCGACACATGCTGATCGGTCACGCGCGGGTCTCCGGCGCAGACCAGAACCTCGACCACCAGGTCGATGCACTGCGGCGCGCCGGTGTGGCCGCCTAGGTCATCCACATCGACCATGCCTGCGACACGAAAGCCTCACGGCCCCAAGTCGATCTGGTGCAGCAGCGGCTTCGCGGGGACGACGTCCTGGTGATCACCCGTATGGACCGGCTCGGACGGTCGATGCTGCACCTGATCACGCTCGGTGCCGACCTGCGCGAGCGCGGCATCGGCCTGAAGGTCCTCGGGCAGGGGGTTGATACCGCCACCGCCGGGGGACGCGCCAGGCTAGGGATTCTGTCGGTCCTGGCCGAGTACAAGCGTGAGCTGATGGTGGCCAACACCCGCGACGGACTCTCCGCCGCCCCCGCCCGCGGCCGAAGGGTGTCCGGCCCTCGCGCCTCAGTTCTGACCAGATCAACTCGTTCAACGCCTGTGCGACGCAGGGGAACACCGTCGACCAGATCGCCGACATGCTGAAAGTGCCGCGCACCACGGTCTATGGGCATCTGAACAAACGCGTGGACATCGCGCCGGTCAGGAGATCCTGATCGCCGATCCACCACCTGCACCTGTACCCACGTCTCGAACGTGCCCGACCTGCGGGCATGAGCCCACCACTCGCGTGCTTATGCACTGTCGTGCTCGTGGCACCCTCCGCGAGCCGCGCTAGACCGCGGGCCGACGACAGCGCGAGGCAGGTTGAGGATGTGAGCGGCGGAGTTCTCTATGACAACTGTTGCGGTGAGCCCATCGCCTGGGCACGGGTCGGCGAACTGGTCATCGGGCAGGAGTGGACCGCGCACGGCCACGTAGCGATTACTGGGCGTCTGAGCCCCGCGGAAGCGGTACGCAAATACGGCCCAGTCACAGAGGTGGTGCTTGGCCGGGGCGGCGGCTTCAAGTCGGTCACGTACGGTGCCACGAAGTTCTTCTCCCGGTTCGTGGACCCACGGAGCACCGGGTTGTATGACGACGCTGTGGTAGTTGCTGACGGCCCGGCCAGGGAAGGCTACGAGTGCCCGGTCTGCGGGGCTGCGCCCGGTGCGCAATGCGTGAACACGAAGGGGCAGCCCCGTGCGACGCACGGGAGAGGGTCTGAGGGGCGCAGCCGCTGGGAGATTGAGCGGGCGCAGGAATCGGACCGGATCGCACGTGAAGAAGCAGAAGCCGCCGAACAGTGGAAACGCGATATGGCTACCCCACCCGTCGTCGGCGCAGTAATCGAGATCAAGCGGTGGAAGTGGGCCGGGGCCCCGGCGTGGGAGTGGGTTCCTGATGTCCCCGAACACGCGACTATTCGGCGAACCTATGCCAACCACACGGTGGGAGGTACCGCCGAGAGCGGCGAGCATATTTTCCTGGCGCGTAACGAGTTCACCGGTGATTGGCACGAAATCTGCGGCCAGCCGACATCGATGCGTTTGCCCTGCAAGAACGGCGGCAACGGAGTGCAATGCCGGGTCCGGCACAAGGCGGGACAACACCTACGCGAGGACACGCCGTGGGATTGACGCGTCGTTCGACGTCGAGCGTGGTCAGGCGATAGGCAACGCGCAATCCGACCGATGCCCAGGGTTTAGAGGCGTTGCCCTGCAGGAGTTGCTCGACCGCTACGACGTACCGTCGGCAGATCCTGATGGCCAGATCAGGGAGCAATAAGGTGAGCGGTGGACCCGAGCAGTTTGCCCTGTTCGAATTGTCCTCGTCGACTGCACCTCTCGCTCCACAATCACCTGAGCATCCCGGCGACGACA
>SEEV01000727.1 GCA_004211695.1 Rhodococcus sp. (in: high G+C Gram-positive bacteria) | reverse complement strand
TACCCCCGCATCGTCGAGATCGTGGCGTCACTGCCGATGACCGCCACCGGCAAGATTCTCAAGCGCGAGCTCAGCTCGCGCCCCACCGTGCCGCCAGCACATCCGTAACCAACTGATGAGAGTCGGTCAGGAGCGCGGCGCCGCCGACCCGCATCGAGAAGCACTTACTCACGGCATGAGTGCGGCAGCTCCGGGGAATATCAAACCCCTTCTGCCGTACCGGCTACCGATCGTTCTGGGTAATGTTCCTGCCGGTCCCGTCGTCCGAGTCGAACCCGGGGTGCGGCGACGACCCAAGCGCTGCCAGACCGACGATCGGATCGGTGCCGTCGCCGAATTCATTGCCGTGACCGAGGATGACGTGGCGACCAAGCCAGGAGAACTCACACCATGGAAGAGGCGGGGTCGAGCCCTCTGACCGGTGTGACCGGATGGCAGACGCTGAAAGAGAAGGCGAACCTGCCAGCGGGACAAAAGGTTCCGAGTCATGCCGGTTCCGGCAATCTGGTCCTCGTCACCCTCGGCGGTGAGACTTTGGGGTTGTTCGGGTAATGGACGCGTCCGGCACGGACGGCGAGCGTTCCAAGCGCCCCTTCTCGAGGTGGGCGAAGACGTCGATCGGGCGGCACCCAGGCCCGTCCCGTCAGCCTTGTCCTGTTCCTACAAAGCACCAGCGGAGTCCGGCAAACGGAGGTTCGCGGTGCCATGCCGAAGCCCACTAGGGAATCCGCCACCCGATTGGCGCGGGAACAGATCACCGAGCGACTCGTCGACGCCGCGACCACGCTGCTCGCCGAGAAGGGCCCTGCCGAGATCAAAGCACGATCGGTCGCCGAGGCCGCGAATGTATCCACGATGGCGGTCTACTACCACTCGGCGGACTACCTGAGCTACTCCAGGCCGTCGTCGACCGAGGAAGCCGAGACCTCGACCGGGCCTTCGAAGCGGTCCGTCCCAGCGACGACCCCGTGGCCGACCCTTTCCCAATGGCACTGTCTAGCCGCCGATCCCCCAGCAGAACCCGCACCTCTACGATCTGGTGTTCGGTCTCTCAACACGCGGAAACTACCGACCGCTTCAATCGCCGATTCCCGGCACCAACGCATGGTCAGCGACGTTCCAGGCCGCCTTTACCCATGTTGTCCAGGCATGCACTCGCCTCATGCGCAGCAGCCGCATCCGTGGCGACCAAGACGCCGAGATCGTCGCCATCCAACTCTGGCAGCCGAAAGCTTCGACCCCGTCGCTCGCCGGTCGGCCCCACAACGAAGTCATGCGGGTCGAGTTCATCGGCGTCATTCACCAGTCGCCTCCGACACGATCCTTCGCACGAAATCCAGGAGGCGAACTCCCCGTGATCTCTCGCGGCGCGCCTGAATCAGCTCGCCGACGCCCCCACGCCGCCGAGGGTGTACACGCGAAGGAACTCGTCCATATCCTCGGCGCTCGCTTCGACGACGAGCGTGCCGGACTTCATGGCGTCTGCCACTGTGATCTCGTCGTTCGCGACGGCGAGTAGTGTCGAGATATCGGTCTGAAGAAGCACTTTCGGTGTCGTGGGAGCGGCGCCCGGCCTGAGCACGATGCCGTTCGCTGACGGACCGATCCATGCGGATTCTTCGCCCACGTCGAACTGGACCACGCCACCGAAGCGACTGGCGGCGTCTGCGTCGGCGCGCGCGAACATCCCCTGGATGATCCACTCTGCGCGAGTCATGTCCGCGTCATCGAACCCCGCACCGTACCGGAGTCCCCAGGCGGCTAACTGCCCCAACATCGGACGCAGTTCTTCACCGGCGCTGGTGAGTGCGTACGCCGCGACCGATGCCGGCGGAGGCAGCACGATTCGTTCGATCACACCGGCCTCCTCCAAGCTCTTGAGACGGCTCGCGAGTAGGTTCGTACCGATACCCGGCAGTCCCGACGCCAAGTCCTTGTACCTGCGGGGACCCATTCCCAGGTCACGCATGATGAGCAGGGTCCACCGCTCGCCGAGTAGGTCGAGCGCACGAGCGAGCCCACAATTCTGGCCGTACGTTCGAGCATTCATAACCATAGTATAGTCGCTACTTCATTTTCA
>SEEV01000262.1 GCA_004211695.1 Rhodococcus sp. (in: high G+C Gram-positive bacteria) | reverse complement strand
CCGCATGCAGGGCCACAACGTGCTGCACACCCTCGGCTACGACGCGTTCGGTCTGCCTGCCGAGCAGTACGCGGTGCAGACGGGCACGCACCCGCGGACCACCACCGAGGCCAACATCGGCAACATGAAGCGGCAGCTGCGCCGCCTCGGGCTCGGCCACGACGAACGCCGCACGTTCGCGACCACCGACGTGGACTTCTACCACTGGACGCAGTGGATCTTCCTGCAGATCCACGACGCGTGGTTCGACAAGGAGGCCGGCAAGGCCCGGCGCATCTCGGAGCTCGAGGCCGAATTCGTCTCGGGTGAGCGCGCGGTGGAGGACGGACGGGACTGGGAGTCGCTGTCCGTGTCGGAGAAGGAAGCGGTCCTCGACTCCTACCGCCTCGTGTACCACTCCGATTCGATGGTCAACTGGTGCCCCGGTCTGGGCACGGTGCTGGCCAACGAGGAGGTCACCTCCGACGGTCGCAGCGACCGCGGCAACTTCCCCGTGTTCCGTAAGCACCTGCAGCAGTGGATGATGCGCATCACCGCGTACTCGGACCGTCTGGTCGACGACCTGGAGTACCTGGATTGGCCGGAGAAGGTCAAGACCATGCAGCGCAACTGGATCGGGCGCTCGCACGGTGCGCAGGTGCGGTTCCAGGCGAACAGTCATCAGATCGAGGTGTTCACGACCCGTCCGGACACGCTGTTCGGCGCGACGTACGTGACGCTGGCGCCGGAGCACGAACTGGTGGACGAGCTCGTCGCGGCCGAGTGGCCCGCGGGTGTGGATCCGCGCTGGACCGGCGGTGCCGCTACGCCCGCCGAAGCGGTTGCGGCGTACCGGAAGTCGATCGCGGCGAAGACGGATCTCGAGCGTCAGGAATACAAGGAGAAGACGGGCGTCTTCCTCGGCACCTACGCGGTGAACCCGGTGAACGGGCACAAGCTGCCGGTGTTCATCGCCGACTACGTCCTCACCGGCTACGGCACGGGCGCCATCATGGCCGTCCCGGGTCACGACCACCGCGACTACGAGTTCGCCACCGAGTTCGGCCTCGACATCGTCGAGGTGATCTCCGGCGGCGACCTGTCGAAGGATGCGTACACCGGCGACGGCACTATCGTGAACTCCGACTTCCTGAACGGCATGTCCGTCGCCGACGCGAAGAAGGCCATCACCGAGCGGCTCGAGGCGGACGGCACCGGCGAGGGCACCATCCAGTACAAGCTGCGCGACTGGCTGTTCGCGCGCCAGCGGTACTGGGGCGAGCCGTTCCCCATCGTGTACGACACCGACGGCAACGCCCACGCCCTGCCGGATTCGGCTCTGCCCGTGGAACTCCCGGAGGTCGAGGACTACGCACCCGTGTCGTTCGATCCCGACGACGCGTCGTCGGAGCCCTCTCCCCCGCTGGCGAAGGCCGTCGACTGGGTCAACGTCGAACTGGACCTCGGGGACGGACTGCAGACGTACCGCCGCGACACCAATGTGATGCCGCAGTGGGCGGGCAGCTCGTGGTACCAGCTGCGCTACATCGACCCCACCAACCCGGACGTGTTCTGCGACAAGGAGAACGAGCGGTACTGGACGGGTCCCCGTCAGGAGATCCACGGTCCGAACGATCCCGGTGGCGTCGACCTGTACGTCGGCGGTGTCGAGCACGCGGTGCTGCACCTGCTGTACTCGCGGTTCTGGCACAAGGTGCTGTTCGACCTCGGCTACGTCAGCTCCAGCGAGCCGTACCGCCGCCTGTACAACCAGGGCTACATCCAGGCCTACGCCTACACCGATGCCCGCGGCGTGTACGTGCCGGCCGACGAGGTGGAGGAGAAGGACGGAAAGTTCTTCTATCAGGGCGCGGAGGTCAACCGCGAGTACGGGAAGATGGGCAAGAGCCTCAAGAACTCCGTCTCACCGGACGAGATCTGCGAGGCGTACGGCGCCGACACGCTCCGGGTGTACGAGATGTCGATGGGCCCGCTCGACACGTCCCGCCCGTGGGCGACCAAGGACGTCGTCGGTGCGCAGCGCTTCCTGCAGCGCGCCTGGCGTGTGGTGGTCGACGAGGAGTCCGGCGCACTGCGCGTCACCGACGACGCCCCGACGGAGGACACCCTGCGCGCGCTGAACAAGGCGATCGCCGGGGTCGGCGAGGACTACACGGCGCTGCGCGACAACACGGCCGCCGCCAAGCTGATCGAGTACACCAACCACCTCACCAAGGCGTACCCCGCCGGTGCACCGCGCGTCGCGGTGGAGCCGCTGGTGCTGATGCTGGCACCGCTGGCGCCGCACCTCGCGGAGGAGCTGTGGTCGCGGCTCGGGCACGAGAAGTCCCTGGCGCACGGACCCTTCCCGGTGGCGGAGGAGAAGTGGCTGGTGGAAGACACCGTCGAGTACCCGATTCAGGTCAACGGCAAGGTCCGCAGCCGCGTGACGGTTGCTGCCGACGCCCCGCGTGAGGAGATCGAGAAGATCGCGCTGGCCGACGAGAAGATCGTGGCGCTGCTGGACGGCGCGGAGCCGCGCAAGGTCATCGTCGTGCCCGGGAAGATGGTCAACATAGTGCGCTGACGCGCCCGTGAGTACTTATTAACCACGGGCGGTTAATAAGTACTCACAGGTGCTTTGATACATACCCGGATCGTCGTGCCCGCCGGGGAACAATTTCCCCGGCTACGACAACATCCACGTGGCCGTGCAGCGCCGGGGTGCACCCGGTGATGTGCTGGGTCTGTGTCGGGGCGACGCGGCGTCGGCGCGCTGGGTGCTCGACTGCAAGACCAAGCCGACGCCCACGGGTCTCGACATCACCGGACCGTACGTGCAGGGCCGCCCGGGTGCGCGGTTCGTCTACCTGTCGTGGGGAACGGTCGACGGCGAGGATGGTTTCGACATGTTCCGCCGCGCGAAGCTGATGTGGGACGGGGTGGATCCGGCGACCGCGGAGGCGGCGTCGGCGGCCGGACGGATCACCGCGCGCCTCGGGCTCACGGACGCGCGGGGGAATCCACTGTGTGCGGCGGTCCGTCCGCCGTTGATCGAGTGGTCGGCGTAGTCGATGGCCGTACCCCTGCGCGTAGGGTGAGGGTATCGGAGGCACTTCGCACGCGAACGCCCAAGATCGCGTCGCCGCCGAGAGATATCGGCCGCCCGCGGCCGAGGCGGGAGCGTCGTCATGACGCTACAACAGGATCGCAACTATCCCGGTCGTCTTCACGGTGCCCATACTCGCGGCGGCCCGGCGCAGTCGCCGCGACTGCGGTTGAAGCCCGAAGCGCCCAGTGCGGGCACCGTGGACGGTGCCTGGTGGCCCCGGTCCCGCGACCTCACCGTGGAGATACCGGAACTGGTTGCGCTGGTGGCGGTTCGAGTCGGTGTCGTCGATCGGGTCGTGTACGACATCAAGGCCTGGCTTCCTGCGCCGCGCCGGATCACGGTCGAGGGACGATCGGTGCATCTCGACGGCTACGAGTACCAGCCGCTCAACACCCTGTACGTGAGCGGTGTGAAGCGGACGAGGCTGACGCTCCTGGTGGTGCCCCCCGAGGCCGACGCCCGCTATGCCGACTCGACGATGCACAGGGCGGCCAATTCCAACAAAGCGCTGACCGCCGACGAGCTGCTGATGTCGGGCATCAGGGGTGGCTTCGACCGCACCGCGAGCGCGAAGGGGCGTGGACGATGACACACGACGAGAACAGGCTGGGACGCTTCCGCCCGACGGCCGACGGTGGACAGCCTTTCGACGCTCCCACTCGGACTCCCAGATTGCTCCTGCGCGCTCGCGGCGAGGTGTCAGAGGGTGTCGACGGGGCGTGGTGGCCTCGAACCACCAACCTCACCACCGAACTGCATGACCTGATCAGCTCGCTGACGGAGCGAGTGGGAACGACCGAACGCGTCGCCTTCGACTGGAACTCACTGAGCATCTCGCAACGCGGCATCGACCGCCGCGACGGAATTCAGGTGTCCGGGCCGGATCCGGGCCAGCCGCCCGACATCATGTACGTCTTCGGTACCGACCGGCGCCGGCTCGATATCTTGATCGTCGGACCGAACACTGACGCCGACAACGCATTCGAGGCGATGCAGAAGGCAGTGGGTCTCGCCGCCGACCAGTAAGCGAAGCTATCGGCTCTCGGCCCCTTGCAGGGCCGGGGGCCGATCGGTGGGGCGGGGTCTTTGCTCCCGCATCCACGGCAGCGCCGCGGACGCGATCAGGACGACGGCCATTCCGGCCCACTGCACCGGCGACAGTTGCTCCCCCAGCAGTATCTGCGCGGCCAGCACTCCGACCACCGGTTCGAGCAGTCCGAGGAGGCTGACGGCGGCCGATCCGAGGGCGCGGACGGCGATGAAGGAGCAGCCGATCCCGATGGGCATCAGCAAAAGCCCTTGGAACAGAATGGATCCCCAGCCGCTGGGCGCGAATGTCCAGGACTGTCCGTCGACGACGGCGATCGTCCCGGTGGCGATGCCGGCGCCGAGTGAGGCGAGTCCCCCGGCGGTGACGGGACTGACCTGGTGCACCCAGCGTTCTCCGACCACCAGGTACAGGGCATACCCGGCGGCGCTGAGGAGGGCGAGCATCGCCCCGTTCAGGGCGACCGCGGAGGTGCCCGCGCCGGCGACGAGGGCGATCCCGCCGGACATCGCGACGGCCAGCAGCAGCTGACCGCGGTGGATGCGTTTGCGGGTGAGCACCCACACCAGCGCCATCACGAACAGCGGGTAGATGTGGACGATCACGACCGCGATCTGGGCGCCGGTAACCCGCACCGCCGCGAAGAAGCACAGGAGCTGGATGCCGAAGAGGGGACCGCAGACGAGGCACAGTCCGGCGGCCGCCTTCCAGGACACGGCCTTCAGTCGTCCGGTGGCCGAGGCCAGGAGTAGCAGCAGCGCGGCACCGACCAGGCTGCGGAGGCAGACGAGGACGGCGGGTGAGACGCCGCCGGCGTAGCCGATCGCGGCGAACGTCGGGGTGAGACCGTAGGCGACCGCCGAAGCCGCACCACATCCCCAGGCGACGGCACTGCGGCCGCGGGTGGTGCTATCGCCCATGGACTCGAACGCGTCGAGCGGTCCGCTTCACCATGTCCGCGGTGCGACGAGTTCGTCGTGGACGAACTGCACGAGAACCTCTTTCATGGCGGCGACCGTCATGTTCGGTGCGCCGGTGAGCACCTGGATCGCGGTGCCGTCGGTGAGGGCGGTCAGCCGCTGCGCGATGGTCTCCGGATCGACGTCGGTGCGGAAGATCTCCTGGCGTTGTCCGCGCCGGACGATCTTGACGACGGTTTCGTGCCAGCGTGCGTAGTACGTGTTGTGGAACGGGCGGAGTTCGGGTCGGAGCGTGGCCTCGGCCCAGAACTGCAACCAGATGGACCACTCGTCGCGCAGCGGCCCGACCCGGGGCAGCTGCATGTCGATCAGGCGGAGCAGGCGCTCGTGCGCGTTGTCGATCGCCTTCAGCTCACGGCTCTGCCGGTCGAATGCGTTGTCGATGGCGTGGCGGAGGGCCGCGGTCAGGACATCACTCTTGCCCGGGAAGTAGTAGTGCACCGCCCCGGTGCTGGTGCCGACGACCTGCGCGATGTCGGAGATGCGGACCGAGTGGTATCCGCGCTCGGCGATCAGCTGAGCCGCAGCATCGAGTATTGCCGTCCGGCGCGCGTCCTCGGTGAGTTGAGCGGTCACTGTCCCTCCTTCGTTGGTCATCTGACTGATCCATCAAATCATACGCCGCAAACTGACGCATTAGTCAGACATGTGAATCTCACATCGAGAGCAGCCGATATTCAAACGTGACTCACATAATCCCAGGTAAAGCCCCTAAGTCACCACGTTGCAGCGTTCGGATGCAGAATCAGTTTCCTCGAATCCCTTGACATCTGTGGGCTGGGTCACGGTATAACTGATGCATCAGTCAGAACCCGACAGGGCGAACGGCAGCGACGAGAGGCGAACGCTCGATGGAATGTGAGAACCCAGGTGGAGGCGCCGGGCAGGTCCTGCGCCCCGACGTCCATCGCGGGCGGGTAGTACTGATCACCGGTGGTGGCACCGGGATAGGACGTGCGATCGCACTGGACATGGCGCGGTGCGGAGCCGACGTGGTCATCAGCGGCCGCCGGTCCGAACCCTTGGAGAAGACAGCCGCGGAGATCGAGGCACTGGGCGCCCGGGCGCTCGCGGTGCCCGCGGACATTCGCGAAGAACAGCAGGTGACCGCCCTGGTCGATCGCGCCCTCGAGAAATTCGGCCGCATCGACGTCCTGGTCAACAATGCAGGCGGCCAGTTCGCCGCGCCTGCGGAGGACATTACGAGCAAGGGATGGCGAGCCGTTCACCGCCTCGCCGTCGACGCCACCTGGGCGGTCACCCGGGAGGTCGCCGTACGGGCGATGATTCCGCAGCGTTCGGGATGCATCTTCTTCATGGCGTTCTCCCCGCGTCGCGGAATCGCATCGATGGTCCATGCCACCTCGGCGCGTGCGGCCCTCGAGAACCTCGCCTCCGGACTGTCGCTGGAGTGGAGCCGGTACGGCATTCGGTCGATCTGCATCGCTCCCGGCACCATCGCGACGGAAGGCATGCAGGACAACTACACCGAAGAGGCCCGCGCCCAGTGGACGTCCGCGGTCCCGCTGGGACGGCTGGGTACCGCCGAGGACGTGTCGGGGGTCGTCACGTTCCTCGCGTCACCCGCCGGAAGTTACGTCACCGGAACCACTCTGGTGATCGACGGCGGCGCCGACGCCTGGGGCACGGGTCATCCCGCGCCGAAGGTTGAGGTGGCGGAATGAGCACGATCGTCGACCGCGACCTCACCGCACTCTTCGATCCCCGGTCGGTCGCCATCCTCGGTGCGAGCAACGACGAGACCAAGTACGGCAACTGGCTCAGCGTCCAGGCTCTGCGCATGAAGGACGACCGGGCGGTCCACCTCGTCAATAGGCGCGGTGAGCGCATCCTGGGGCACCCCTCGCTGCGGAGCCTGGCGGAACTCGACGAACGGGTCGATCTCGTCGTCATCACCGTTCCGGCACAGGGATTCGAGGAGGCAGTGGACGACGCCCTCGCCGCGGGCGCCACCGCCATCGTCGGTGTCACCGCCGGATTCGCCGAACTCGGCGCTGCCGGAAGGGCAGTGCAGGAGCGCGTCGTGGCGCGGGTGCGGGCCGCCGGAGCCGTCCTGCTCGGACCGAACTGCCTGGGCGTGCTGGACTCGAGCACCGCGCTGACGCTGGCGTCCAACCCGCTTCCCGCCGGACGTGTCGCGCTGCTCTCTCAGAGCGGCAACATGGCGCTCGAACTCAGCCAGTTCCTCGAGGCCCGCGGACACGGCTTCTCCCGGTTCGCGTCGCTCGGCAACCAGGCCGATCTCGGCGCCGCCGACCTCATCCGCTCCTGCGTCGAACATGACGACACCGATCTCATCGCCGTGTACTGCGAGGACTTCGGCGACGGACGCGCATTCGTCGACGCCGCCGCCCAGGCGTCCCGGGCCGGGAAGCCGGTCCTGCTGCTGACGGTGGGCGGCAGCGAAGCCTCCATCCGCGGGGCGCAGTCGCACACGGGATCGCTGACGTCGGACAGCGCGGTCATCGACGCGGCCTGCCGGGCCGCCGGGGTGTACAGGGTGTCGAGTCCGCGGCAACTCGCGGACGTCGCCGCCACCCTCCTCAGCTACGGTCCCGCGGAGGTGCGCCGGGTCGGCGTGGTCGCGGACGGTGGTGGTCATGCCGGTGTCGCATCCGACGTCGTCGAGGCGGCCGGACTCGCGGTGCCGGAGTTCACCGCCGACATCAGCAGCGCCCTGCGCGACTTGCTGCCCCCGTCGGCGGGGGTGGCCAACCCGGTCGACCTCGCCGGCGCCGGGGAGCAGGACATCACCTCGTTCGAGTCGGTGCTCGGCACGATCCTGCGGAGTCCGGCCATCGACTCCGTCCTGCTCACCGGATACTTCGGCGGCTACGGCAGTTACGGCGAGAACCTCGCGCGAGCCGAGATCGAGACCGCCCATGCGATGGCCGTGACGGCGCGCACCCACGGCAAACCGGTCGTGGTGCACACCATGCATCCCGACAGCGCCGCGGCCCGGGTGCTGGCCGACAGCGGTGTCCCGGTCTTCGGGGCGGTGGAGGACGCCGCGGGTGCGCTCGGCGTCATCGCCGAAACCACTGCGCCGCAGTATCATGCGACCGCGGAGAGTGCGTCGTCCGAGCCTGTCACCAGCGACGCGTACTGGGATTCCCGTGAACTCTTCCGCGGCGCCGGCGTCGACTTCCCGGCAGCACGGCTGGTGGGGAACTGTGCCGAGGCGGTGGCGGCGGCCGAAACCGTCGGGTTCCCCGTGGTCCTGAAAGCGATGGGCCTGCTGCACAAGTCCGACTCCGGTGGGGTGGCCCTCGGTCTGGGGTCGGCGGAGCAACTCGCCGATGCGTTCACGCGCATGGACGCCTCGCTCGGTGCGTCCGCCTACTGCGTCGAGGCGATGGCCGACCTGAGTGAAGGGGTCGAACTCATCGTGGGAGTCCAGACCGACCCGCGCTTCGGCCCCGTCGCCATGGTGGGTCTCGGCGGCATCTTCACCGAGGTCCTCGCCGACGTCGCATTCGCACTGGCACCCGTCGACGCGGAGACCGCTCGCGAACTGCTCGACAGCTTGCGGGCCTCCGCCCTGCTGAAGGGAGTCCGCGGCCGGCCGCCGATCGACATCGACGCCGCGGCGGACGCTATCGCCGCCATCACGGCCGTGGCCACCGCGCACCCCGAAATCGCGGAACTCGAGATCAACCCGTTGCTCGTCACTCCGAAGCAAGCCCTCGGACTCGACGCGCGCATCGTCCTCAGCTCATCGAACACCCACTGACACAAGGAAGTTCTGAACCATGGAATTCGCATACAGCCCCCGCCTCGCCGACCTCAAGGAGCGCGCACGCGCCCTGACCGACACGATCATGCAGTTCGAGGACGAGTGCGAGAAGAACAACGGAATTTCCGACGAATCCCACGCCACCATCAAGGCGGCGGTCCTCGAATCGGGGCTTCAGGCGATCAACACCCCCGTCGAATACGGCGGAGCGGGACTGACGGTGCTCGAGCAGGCCGTCGTGCAGGACGAACTCGGTAAGCTCACCAACGCGCTGTGGGACACGGTGTGGCGGCCCGCGAACCCCCTGACCCACGCGACCCCCGAGCAGCGGGAGCGCTACCTGATTCCCGGTGCCCGCGGAGATCGCCGCGACGCCGTCGCGATCTCCGAGGCCAACGCCGGTTCGGATTTCTCCGCGGCGAGCACCACCGCAACCCCCGACGGCAACGGCGGGTACATCATCAACGGCGAGAAGTGGTTCGTCACGGTTGGTGACGTCGCCGACTACCTGATCGTGCTGGCCAACGTCGAGCCCGAACACGCCGCCACGATCTTCCTGATCGACGTCGACACACCGGGTGTGAAGATCAAGCACATCCCCCGCTACACGCACACGTTCGTCTACGAGCACCCCGAGTTCACGTTCGAGAACGTGCGCGTCGGAGCGGACGCCGTGCTCGGTGGCATCGGACA
>SEEV01000261.1 GCA_004211695.1 Rhodococcus sp. (in: high G+C Gram-positive bacteria) | reverse complement strand
GGCGCGGACCAGCAGCTTGTGGCTGGGGACCTCGGCGTCGGCGGGGTCGTCGCGCAGAGTGCGGAGGAACAGGTGGGACAGGCGGGTAATCACGGGATACCAGAATAGTCGGCTGGGACCGAGCCGAGCGCGTCGGTAGGGTTTCCTGCGTGCTGGTGCTACTTCCCCCCTCCGAAACCAAGTCCGACGGCGGCGCCGACGCGCCCCTCGACCTGGCCGAGTTGTCGATGCCGCAGCTCACCGAAACCCGCGAAGTGCTGGTCCAGGCGTTGGTCACGCTGGCGGCGGATGTGGAGGCGTCGCAGGTCGCGCTCGGCCTCGGCCCCACCCAGGCCGACGAGATCGAGCGGAACGCCAAACTGTGGGCCTCCCCCACCCGCCCCGCGCTCGAGCGCTACACCGGTGTGCTGTTCGACGCGCTCGACGCGAAGTCGTTCACCAAGGCACAGAAGTCCAAGGCGCTGTCGCGGCTGGCGATGGGATCCGCACTGTTCGGCGCGGTGCGCGCGGGCGATCTGATCCCCGCCTACCGGCTGTCGGGCGGGTCGAAGCTTCCCGCCCTGGGCACGCTCCGGGCGTTGTGGAAGCCGGAACTGAGCCGGGCGATCACCGCGGAAGCGGACGGACTCGTCGTCGACCTGCGGTCGGGGACGTACCAGCAGCTCGGACCGATTCCCGAGGCCGTGATCGCCACCGTGCTGACCGAGAAGCCGGATGGCACCCGGACCGTCGTCAGTCACTTCAACAAGCACCACAAGGGTCTGCTGGCCCGCGCGCTCACCGTCTCGCGCGCCGAACCGCAGGATGTCCGGGGTGTGGCGCGGGTGGCGTCGAAGGCCGGCCTGCGGGTCGAGGTGGCGTCGGACCGCGAGCTGATCATCCTCACCGACTGACCCCGCTGTGAGTACTTGTCAACCGCGGGCGGTTGACAAGTACTCACAGGAGCTTTACTCAGGCTTGACGGCCAGGACCGGTTTGCGGCACGACAGCAGCAGTCGCTGGGCGGTGCTGCCCATCAGGAGCTTCCCGACCGGGGTGCGGTCGCGGATGCCGATGACGAGCAGCTCGGCATTGGGCGCCGTCATGGCCTCGAGGATCACGTCGACGGTCTCGTCTCCCACGATTTGCCGGACCTCGTGGTCGACCCCGCTCGCGGCCAGCTTGCCTTCGAGTTCCTGCAGGTGCGCGTTGTCGGCGAACGACTGGTCGGCGAGGGAGTCGCCCTTCGACGTGTTGATCACGAGCAGCGATGTGCCGCGCAGCTGTGCCTCCGTGACGCCGTGTTCGAGGGCCGCCCCTCCGAATTGGTCGGGGGTGTATCCGACGACGATCATGCGTGTGCCTTCTCTCTGGTGTCGGTGGAGTCGCCGCCGGCCGGTCCGTCGGGGAAGTCGGGCGCCGCGACGGGGTAGTGCGCGCGGACGACCTTGGCGACGAGGGGTGCGATGAGGAGCACTGCGATGACGATATAGACGATGATCGCGACGGGCTCGGTGAACAGGCTGCCCCAGTCGCCGCCGCCGAGCTGCAGGCTCTGGCGTAGTTGCCGTTCGATGCGCGGTCCGAGGATGACGCCGATGATCAACGGCAGCACGGGCAGCCCGAATCTCCGCATCATCAGACCCATCAGCCCGAACGTCAGCAGCAGTGCGAGGTCGAGCCACTGCAGGTTGACGGCGAACGCACCGAGGGCGGCGAAGAACAGGATGCCCGCGTAGAGGTACGGGCGCGGGGTGCGGAGCAGCTTCGCCCACAGCGGTGCGAGCGGAAGGTTGAGCACCAGGAGCAGGAAGTTGCCGATGAACAGGCTCGCGATCAGCGTCCAGATCAGGAGTGGTTCCTTCTCGAACAGTGTCGGGCCGGGCTGGATTCCGTATGACACGAAGGCCGTGAGCATGACCGCGGCCGTGGCGTTGGTCGGCAGGCCCAGCGACAGCATCGGCACGAGTGTGCCTGCCGCCGAGGCATTGTTGGCGGCCTCGGGCCCGGCGACGCCTTCGATGGCGCCCTTGCCGAACTCGTCCTTGTGCTTCGACAGCTTCTTCTCGGTGATGTAGGAGAGGAAGGTGGGCAGTTCGGCGCCGCCGGCGGGAAGTGCGCCGAACGGGAACCCGTACGCGGTGCCGCGCAACCACGGCTTCCACGACCGCTTCCAGTCGCTCTTGCCCATCCACGGCCTGCCGACGGGGATGACCTCGGCCGGCTTGCGGCGGAGGTGCGCCGCCACCCACAGGGCCTCGCCGAGTGCGAACACGGCGACCGCGACGACGACGATGTCGATGCCGTCGGACAGCTGCGGGATACCGAACGTGGCCCGCGGCTGGCCGGTGAGGAAGTCGATGCCGACCAGGCCGATCGCGAGGCCGAGCAGCAGGGAGATGCATCCGCGGAGCTTCGAAGTTCCCAGGACGGCGGTGACGGCCACGAGAGCGAGCAGCATGATCGCGAGGTAGGACGGGGCTCCGAGGGTGACCGCGAAACTCGACACCATCGGCGCGAACAGCACCAGGAGCATCGTGCCGATCGATCCGGCGACGAACGACCCGATCGCGGCGGTGGCCAGGGCCTGCGCGGCCCTGCCGGCTTTGGCCATCTTGTTGCCCTCGATCGCCGTGATCACCGACGACGACTCGCCCGGTGTGTTCAGCAGGATCGACGTCGTCGACCCGCCGTACATGCCGCCGTAGTAGATCCCGGCGAACATGATGAACGCGGCGCTCGGACTGACGTTGTAGGTGACGGGCAGCAACAGGGCCACGGTCATGGCCGGGCCGATGCCGGGGAGCACACCGACCGCCGTGCCGAGCAGGACGCCGATGCACGCGTAGAGCAGGTTCATGGGGGTGGCCGCCTGCTCGAACCCCTGCAGCAGCCAGTTCAGATTGTCCATGTCAGAGAATTCCGTCCAGAATGCCTGCGGGCAGCGGTATTCCGAGCCCGACGTAGAACGCGTAGAAGCTGCCGAACCCGAGCACCGCGCCGATCGCGATGTTCCGCACCCAGTGCCGGCTGCCGAGGATCGTTGCGGCCCCGGCGAACAGGAACGTGCCGACGATCGCCCATCCGAGGAAGTCGATCAGTGCGATGGTGGCGACGAACAGGGCGACGAGCAGCCCGACCGTCCGCCAATCGCCCGAGGAGTCGAGGTCGACGTCCTCGCCGCCGTCGGCTTCACCGGTCGACCCGCGCAGGATCGCGATACCGAGGGCCACGGCGAAGACCAGCAGGCCGGCGCCGATGACGAGCGGGAACAGCCGTGGACCCACCGGGTCGACCTTCGCGAAGCCGTCGCTGAGCGACAGCGCGTCGACGATGAGGAACACCCCGATCACTACCATCACCGTGCAGACGACGAACTGTGCAAGGTCCCTCCGCTTCGGCGCCGGAGCCGTGTCCGCCGCTCCGGCGGACGGTTCTGCGGGCGCGGTCATGTCAGCCCCAATTCGGCCAGGGTGGACGAGACCCGCTCGTCCTGGTCCCGGAGGAACTGCTCGAACTCCGGTGCCGTCGTGAAGGCGTCACTCCAGCCGTTCTGCACCAGGGCCTCCTTCCATTCCGGTGTGTCGTGCAACTTTTCGAGCGCCTCGACCATGTCCGCCTTGGCGCCGTCGGACAGTCCGGGCGGGGCGAGCACACCCCGCCAGTTGGTGAACGTCAGGTCCACGCCGGCCTCGGTGAGGGTCGGTGCATCGATGCCTTCGACCCGCTCGTTCCCCGATACGGCGAGCACTCGGACCTGACCGGCCTCGATCTGGTCGACGTACTCGCCGAGTCCCGACGTGCCCGCGGTGATCTTCTGGCCGAGCAGGGCGGTCAGCAGGTCGCCGCCGCCGTCGTAGGACACGTAGTTCACCGCGTTCGGGTCCACTCCCACCGCGCGCGCCGTCTCCATCGGGAACAGGTGATCCGGTCCGCCGGGCGACGAACCGCCGCCGATGGTGATCGATGCCGGGTCGGCGCGCCACGCGGCGACGAAGTCGTCGATGGTCTGGAACGGTGAATCCGCGGGCACGAGGATGCCCTCCTGCTCCTCGACCACCTTGGCCAGGGCGGTGGCGTCGGATACCCGCGCGGTGGACCCGTTGGTGTAGCCGGCGCCGACGACGCCCAGGCCCATCATCATCATGAGGTCGTCGTTGCCGGCCTCGTTCATCAGCCTGGCCATCGCGACCGTTCCACCTGCGCCGATGACGTTGAAGACCTCGACGCGGCCGGTGATGCCCTCGTCCTCCATGATCTTCACCGCGGTCCGCGCCGTGAGGTCGTAGCCGCCTCCCGGACTGTTCGGAACCATCATCCGCACCCTGTGCAGGCCCTCGTCCTCGCCGCGGGTGACGCCGCAGCCGGCCACGAGGAGGCCTACGAGCGCGAGCAGGAGCAGCGCGCGTACGCTGCTCCCGCTACCTGTTCTCGACATCGTTCCCCATTTCGCCATGAATGTGATCTTCGGCAATACTGGACCCGATTGGTGATGCACGTCACCTATGCGAACGAAACGGAACTTAAGTTCATTGTGGTCACCACTTCATCCCCGCGTACGTAGCCTCGCGGGCCAGGTCCTGCTCCTCCAGCTCGTCGTCGTCGGCGTGGTGTTGCTCGCGGTGGCCGCGGTATCGGTCCACCAGTCGACCGTGGAGTTTCGCGACCTCCAGGGGCAGCGCATGATCGCGGTGGCCGAGAACGTGGCGTCGACGCCGGTCGTGCGCGACCAGCTGTCGGCCCGCTCGGTGGAGCGGGTGCTGGCACCCGAGGTCGACCGCGCCGTCAACCTGTCGGGTGCCACGCTCGCCGAGATCGTCGCGCCGAACGGGACGGTGTCGGTGTCGTCCGATCCGACCCGGCTCGGGGCACCCGCGGAACTCGGCGCCAGCGATGTGATGACCGGACGGGCCTGGTCGGGCGACGTGGACGTCGACGGGCGCCGCGCCATAGTCGGACACGTCCCGATCCTGTCCGCCACCGGCGACGTGCTCGCTGTCGTCACCGTCAGCGACGACTACCCGTCCGTGTGGGACCTGCTCAGCAGCGCCGGGGCTCGCCTGCTGCTGTACCTGGGAATCGGCGCCGGTCTGGGGCTTCTCGGCTCGTGGCTGCTGTCCCGCCGGATCAAGACCCACACCCGCGGACTCGAAATCGCCGAGATCGCAAGCCTCGCCGATCATCGCGAGGCCCTGCTGCACAGCATCCGCGAGGGGGTGGTCGCGGTGAACACCGACGGCGTGATCACCGTCCTCAACGACAGCGCCCAGGAACTCCTCGACCTCACCGGCGACGCCGTCGGCAGACATGTCGACGACGTCGCGCTCGACCCTGCAGTCCGGCAATACCTCCTCAACGGGGAGGACGGCCGCGACGTCGTCCTGTCGACGTCTTCCCGCATGCTGGCGCTGAGCCGCCGCGCCGCCACCAGCCAGGGCCACAAGATCGGCACGGTCACCACGATGCGCGACAGCACCGAGCTGGCGTCGATGCAGAGCCAGCTCTCCTCGCACAAGAGCGTCACCGACACCCTGCGGGCGCAGACGCACGAGTTCGCGAACCAGCTGCACACCATCTCCGGCCTTACCCAGCTCGGCGACTACGACGCGGTCACCGAGTTCGTCGGCACCCTCACCCGCCGCCGCGCCGAGATCAGTGACGCTGTGACGCAACGCATCTCGGACCCTGCCGTTGCAGCGCTCCTCATCGCGAAGACGTCGCTGGCCGCGGAGACCGGGGTGTCGCTGACGTTGGAACCCGACTCGCACCTGCACGCCCTCGACCCCGAACTCGCCACCGACGTCATCACCGTCGTCGGCAACCTCATCGACAACGCCGTCGACGTGTCGGAAGGTGGGCAGGACGCCCGGATCTCGATCCGGATCACCGACGACGACGGCATCCTCATCGAGGTGGCCGACTCCGGGCCCGGTGTTCCCGAGACGATGCGGGAGGAGATCTTCTCGCGAGGTGTCACGTCGAAACCGGGCACGCCGGGCGGCCGCGGAATCGGGCTCGCCCTGGTCCGGCTCGTCAGCTCCCAGCACGGCGGCTCCGCGGCCGTCTACGACGCGCCCGGCACCGGCGGTGCCTTGTTCACCGTCCACGTTCCGCGTAGTTAGACTCTCCGATCATGACGGGACGGCGTGGCGATGTATGAGGTCCTGGTCGTCGACGACGACTTCATGGTCGCGGAGATCCACCGCCGATTCGTCGACAAGACACCGGGGTTCACCACCGTCGGCGTGGCGCGTACCGCCGCCGAGGCCCTCGAATCGGTGCGCACCGGCAACCCCGACCTCGTGCTTCTCGATGTCTACCTGCCGGACATGTCCGGGTTGGACGTCCTGCAGCGACTGCGCGCCGAGGGCAACGCCGTCGGCGTCATCATGATTACCGCCGCCCGGGAGATCGACACCGTCAGCCGGGCACTGCACGGCGGCGCCTCCGACTATCTGGTCAAACCGTTCGACTACACACAGCTGCAGGAGAAACTCGAGAACTTCCGACGCCGTGCCCGCGCACTCGAATCGCAGTCCGGTGCAGACCAATCCCTGATCGACTCCCTGTTCGGGGGCAAGAGCAAGACCCCGGAACCGAGCAGGCTCCCGAAGGGACTCAGCGCCGAGACCGGGCGCCTGGTGCTCGACATCCTGCGGTCGAAAGGCGAACTGTCGTCGACCGAATGCGCCGAGCTCGCCGGACTGTCCCGCGTCAGTGTGCGCCGGTATCTCGAGCACTACCTGTCCGAGGGACTGCTGGAGGTCCGGCTCGAATACGGGGGCGCCGGCCGGCCCGTGCGCCGGTATCGACCTGTCCCACGCTGACACGGTCCGTTTCAGGATCGGGTGCAGGCACCGGTGAGGGCGAACGGTGTCGAGTCGCCCGCGCCGCGGCTCTCCGCGCGGTCCAGCAGTGCGAGCGCTCCCGGACCGAACGTCGGCGAATAGGACACCGAATCGGTGCACCCGCCGTGGTCGAGGCCACCGACGAGGGCGACGACCCGCGAACCCACCGCCCACGGGCCGCCGCTCGTTCCCTCGCCGAGACCGTCGCAGACCACCGTGGGATAACTGTCCGTCGATGTGGTGGCGGCGGTGCACGACACCGGACCGTCGCCGAAGGTCGGATACCCGGTCACCGTCACGGTGCTCGCGGTCGCCGGGGTGGCAGCCAACTCGAATCCCCCACCGGCCGCCGATTCGACGGACATCGGCAGGGTGGCTCCCGCCGGGGCCACCCGCAGGACGGCGTAGTCGTGCTGCGGGTCCTGCGACTCCAGCCATGCGGGGTCGACGTAGATCTGGGACACGGTCCACAGTCCGAACGGCGACACGCCGCGGTCGTAGCCGGGCGCGAACGACAGCGCGCCGCCGGACCCCGCGATGCAGTGCGCGGCGGTGAGCACGAGGTCGCCGTCCGCACTGTCCAGAACCGATCCGGTGCAGACGTGGATCGGTGTGCCGGCCAGAAACAGCGGACCGACGCGAGGGTCCTGTGCGGCGGACACAGGCGCGGCGGCAGCCGGTCCCCCGGCTACACAGGCAGCCAGGAGCAACCCCACCGCGGCTGCCCCGGCGACATTCGTGCGGGAGGGCGTGGCCACACGACCATCATGCTCCGTTCCGTGCGAGTGGGCGGGCCGAATTCGGGACGCGCCGGCGGGTCAGCCGCGTTGCGGAAGCTGCTGCAGCGCCCACTCGTTGCCGTCGGGATCGGCGAAATACACGAAACGCCCCCACGCCAGATCCTGCACCTCGCTGACCGGAACGCCGCGGGCGGACAACTCCGCGTGGGCTGCGTCGGCGTCGTCGATTACGATCTGCAACCCGTGCACCGAGCCGGGCGGGGTGTCGACCAGTCCCTCGCCGACGGCGATCGAGCAGGCCGAGCCGGGTGGAGTGAGCTGGACGAACCGCACGTTCTCGTTCACCCGGTGGTCGTGGTCGACGACGAAGCCGACCTGGTCGGCGTAGAACGCCTTGGCCCGGTCCACGTCCGACACCGGCAGGATGATCAGCTCGATTTTGCAGTCCATGACCGGATGCTATCGACGGCCTCCGACTACGGGGCCGAAACCGGCCCGACCGCGCTCACCCCTGCTGCGCGGCCTTCTCAGCGGCCTGCGCCTGGGCCACCTGTTGCGGTGTGAAGCGGATGAACAGTGCGGCCAGCCCGGCGACGAGGGCGCAACCGGCGCTGCCGACGAGGGCGAAGGTGTACCCGTTGCCCAGGGCCTCGAGTTGCTCCGGATTCATGTCGGCGACCTTCCCGGAGACGCCGCCGAGCGACAGTGTGCGCGAGGTGGCCATCGCCCCGATGACCGCGAGGGCGAGGGGCCCGCCGAGGGTCTGCGCCACCTGGGCGATGGCGGCGAGCGGTCCGATCTCCGTCTCCGACACACCGGCGATGGCACACAGCGGAAGCGGGACGACGGCGAGTCCGACGCCGAATCCGATGCCGATGACCGGCACGAACAGGTTGCCGAGGTAGGTGGCGGAACTGTCGAGAGTCGAGCCGTACAGCAGCCCGACCACCATGATGGCGGCGCCGGCGACCACGAGCCACCGGGGCTGGATCCGGACGGCGAGCTTGGACGCCACGGCCGCCGCGCTGCCGAGACCGAACGCGAACGGGATGAACGCGAGGCCGGCTTCGAGGGGGCTGTAGCCGAGGATGTCCTGGACGAACAACGCCACGAACGCGGCGACCGTGAACATGACGGCACCGGCGAAGAAGATCGCGACGAGGGTGGCCACCCGGTTCTTGTCGGTGAACAGGGAGAACGGCAGCAGCGGATTGTCCGCGGTGCGTTCGACGTACAGGAACGCGCAGAACAGCACCAGGCCGGCGACGAGCGCACCGATCACGTACGGACTGTCCCAGCCGAGTTCCGGACCTTCGGTGAGCGCGAACACCACCCCGGTCGCCGCGACCGTCGCGAGGACCGCGCCCGGAACGTCGAGGGCCAAGCGCTCGCCCGCCGTCTCCTTCAACGCCACGAACGCGCACCCCACGATGACGACACCGATGGGCACGTTGATCAGGAAGATCAGACGCCACGACACCTCGGTGAGCGCGCCGCCGATGATGAGGCCTGCGATCGACCCGATGCCGGTCATGGCAGCGAAGATGGCGATGGCCTGGTTGCGCGCAGGGCCGGCCGCGAACGTGGTCGCGACGAGCGCCAGCGCCGTCGGTGAAGCCACCGCGGCGCCGACTCCCTGCAGGAACCGCGCGGCGATCAGCATGAACTCCCCCACCGCGAGACCACACAGCAGCGATGCGACGGTGAACAGGGCGACACCGCCGACGAACATCTTCTTCCGGCCGAACGCGTCACCGAGCCGGCCGCCGAGGAGCATGAGGCCACCGAACGCCAGCGCGTACGACGTGAGCACCCAGTTGCGGCCGCTGTCGCTGAGACCGAGGTCGGCCTGCAGCGGTGCGAGCGCGAGGTTGGCGACGGTGCCGTCGAGAACCACCATCATCTGCAGCCCGCTCAGCACGATGATCGCCAGCCCCATCACACGGGTGGCGGGAGTCGGAATCACCGCAGACTTCTTCGACGCTGAGGTGGTTTCGGGCATTCCGGAATC
>SEEV01000726.1 GCA_004211695.1 Rhodococcus sp. (in: high G+C Gram-positive bacteria) | reverse complement strand
CCAACGCCGCCGCGTCCAGAAGCTCCCGATCCGCCCGCTCCACACCCTGCATGAACCCATTTTCCCAGCTCAGGCCGATGAACCCGGGAGGCGCGCCGATAATTCAGCGGCCTCCTAGGGACACGGGCGCCGACATCGGGTTCAGGAAGGCGGCTTTCGAACGCGGCGGGTTTGACAAACACAGCGGCACTCGAACGTCGACGCCGGATCTCGACCCCAACAGATTGTCGAAATACCCGTTTTCTCGACAGATCTCGACAGGCAGGGTTCCCCGCAGGTCAGAAGCGTCGACAACTCGCGTCGACAATCATCGTCGGATAACCCCATACGGGCGGGCATTGTCAACGGATGTTGCTTGGATACGCGGGTCTCCGGTACCGACCAGAACCCGGACCACCAGGTCGATGTGCTGCGCCGGGCCGGGGTCGCCGTCGAGGACATTCACGTCGATCAAGCCGGCGGCGCCAAGGCGTCCCGACCACAGTCGATCTGGTGCTGAAACTGCTCCGCGACGGCGACACCTGTGATCACCCGCCTCGATCGCCTCGGCCGGTCGGTGCTACACCTGATCACCCTCGGCGCGCAGCTCCGCGAACGCGGCGTCGGCTTGAAGGTGCCCGAGCAGGGCATCGACACCGCCACCGCCGAGGGCCGGGCCATGGTCGGGATGCTCTCGGTCCTTGCCGAGCTGCAGGGCGAGCTGACCGTGGCCAACACCCACGACGGCCTGGCCGCCGCCCGGGCCCGCGGCCGCAAGGGCGGGCGCCCAGCGAAACTCACTCCGGACCAGGTCCAGCTCGCTCAGCGCCGCCGCGGCGCAGTGCCCTTCCGATGCTCGCCGCGATTGACCGGCAGAGGCCGGCGCGAAGACGCCCGGGCGGCCGGGGAGCACTCCCCTACGTTGCCGGACTTGTTGCTGCACAACGGTGGAAGCCTCCGGCGACCCGGAAGCTTCCACACCGTGCTGCGTCGCGTAGCGGTCGCTACCGCCCCGCGGAGACCAGCACCGGCGCATGAAGGTCGAGGTACGCCACCTCACCCATCAGCCGACCCTCTTCCGCGAACAGCGAGCTCAGGTCGTCGGGCACCTCCAACTTCTCATGCGAACGGGCCTCGGACTCGGACGTGAAGTACACGGCTTCGACATATCCCCCGTCACCGTAGGTGGCCAGCGTTCCGCCGAGAATCTCCGGGCGCAGCCGGTGAATCCGGTCGGCGCCCTGTTCCGCCAGCTCCCGGAGCCGGTTCGGGTCGGTGGTGTGACCCTCCATGATCTGCACGAATCCGGCATCGTCGGAGCCACCACCCAACCACTGCGTGACCTCGGGGCAGTCCATGAACGAGACCGGGCCCTCGAAGCACCGCTCCGTCTCGGCCCACCACGCGCCCTGTTCGGCGCGCTCGCTGTTGCGCCGGGCCGCCTCGGCGGAGTCGAACCGGGCCAGCGCAATGAACGTGCCGTCATCACACATCCCGTGGGTGGTTCCCAGGTACCCCGTCGCCCCCGGGCGTAGTTCCTCGCTCCAGCGATCCATGCACCGGCGTAACCCCGCCTCGTCGGACACCTTTCCTTGAATTACTTGGATGAACATCGATGTCTCCTCACCCGGGACGTCCGTCCCACAGCGAGCACAATCTCGGTGACCGACCCGTCGCGGTCCACCGTCGGCGGGCACGCCCACGGCCCGCGGCCGCAGCCACTGCACGATCAATCCTGCGCCGGTGCACTACGCACTGCAACACCCTGCTCACACCCCACGGCGTGTCACCGGTACAGCGGGTGCCGACCCGCGCGGCCCGCTGCGGTGATCGCCCGGGGCACACGGAAAACAACGATCGAGTGGCTCACATCCCCGGCCGTGGCCCCCGCTCGGCCACCCCACGCACCGCCGCCGCGACCGCCGGCGCAACTCTCGCGTCGAACACGCTCGGCACGATGTAGGTGGCATTGAGTTCGGACGGCGACACCGTGTCGGCGATCGCGCCGGCCGCGGCGATCAGCATCTCGTCCGTGATGTCGACCGCGTGCGCGTCGAGCAGACCGCGGAACACACCCGGGAAGGCGAGCACGTTGTTGATCTGATTGGGA
>SEEV01000725.1 GCA_004211695.1 Rhodococcus sp. (in: high G+C Gram-positive bacteria) | reverse complement strand
CTTCGGGCCGGCCTCCGGGCCGGACTGGCCCTGCCCTACGAATGCGCCAGCGGTGGATGCGGCAGTTGCCGCGCGCAACTCGTGGACGGGGAGGTCAAGAACCTCTGGCCCGACGCCGCCGGGCTCTCCGAACGTGATCGCCGACGCGGCAATCGGATCCTGATGTGCCAATCGATTCCCACGGCCAACTGCACAGTCAAGGCACCGATACTCGACGGTCCGACGGTGAGCCGAGAGGCAGTGCCCGAGCGTGTGACTTCCCGACTCCTGGGCCGGGAAGCGCTGACCCCCGACACCGCACTGTTTACCCTCGACTTCAGCTCACCCATCGACTTCCTGCCAGGGCAGTTCATGCTCCTGGAATCACCGGACGGGGTTCGGCGGGCCTACTCGATGGCGCACCCCGCCGACGGTGCCGGCTCCACCACCGTGGAGTTCATCATCCGCGCCAAGCCCGGCGGCGCCGCATCGAGTTGGCTCTTCGAAAAGGTCCAGGTGGGCGAGGAAATCCTGGTCGAAGGACCCTATGGGCGCGCCTACGCACAACCGGGGTCCGAGCGTCCGGCGGTGTGCATCGCGGGCGGCACCGGACTGGCACCGATCCTCGCGATCACCGAGGAACTTCTCCTCGAGAACCGGGCGCGGCGGGTGGACCTGTACATCGGTGCACGTATGGCCGGGGACATCGTTCTCCTCGATCGGCTCGCCCGCCTGAACGAACTGGGGGCCCGTGTCGCCGTCTCGGTCGAAGATCCCGACCTCGCGGGCAACGAGCCAGCGGGATGGGACATGTTTGCCGATTCCCGGGTAGGGCGGGTGATCGACCACGTCGCCGAAGACTGGGCCGATCTCAGTGCTCACGATGTCTATCTCGCCGGTCCTGCAGGAATGGTCGATGCGGCGCTGCGAGCGCTGGTGCGCGAGCGCGGGGCCTCCGCGGACCGGCTGTTCTTCGACCGTTTCATCGCCTGAACGCAGTACTACTCTCGAACTCGGAAGGATCCATCATGTTGCTGGAAACCATCGAACTACCGACCGATGAGCACTATGCACGCAATCTCATCGACGGAAGGTGGGTGTTCCCGGCCGCGCCTTACGAGTACGAGATCCGGAACCCCTCCGACAGCACGATCACCGCGGTTGTTCCCCTCTCGTCGCGATTCGACGTCGACCGGGCGATCTCGGCCGCCGGTGACGCGCTGTCTGGATCCTGGTCCGAGCTACACACCCGGGACCAGCTGCTGGCGCTGCTGCTGCACCGGCTCGCCGAGGCCGCACCCGAACTGGCACGCCTGCAATCGACCGAGACAGGTCTCGGGTACGACGATTCCCTTGCCGCTATCGAATCGACATTGAGGATCGCGCGCGCGATCCTCACCCGGGAGGTCCTGCACCCGCGGCCCACACCCGCGGGAATCTCCGGGCACGTGCTGTCGTGGGGGGCACCGTTCTCGGAGATGCTCCTGAATGTTTTCCCGGCACTGGCCGCCGGCAACACCGTAGTGGTCAAGCCGTCGCTGCGCGGTCCCTTGTCACCGGTGGCGGTCGCGTTCGTTGCAGACCGGTTGGGATTTCCCGCCGGCGTTCTCAATATCGTGCAGGGCACCGGCGTTGACGTGGGCGCGGCACTCATCAGTAGCACCGCACTCAAGGCGCTGCACGTGCGGGCGAATGAGTCCACCCTGAGTAGGGCGAGCCGAGCCGGACGCCGGACACATGTGCCCCTGCGAACCCTGAGCGGAGGCGGCAACGCCGCGATCGTCTACCCCGGACTCAGGGAAGACAAGTTCGCGAGGATGGCCTCCGACGTCGCTGACGCTGTTCGGGTCCACAACGCCGGCGGACCCTTCGGCCTGCACACCGTCGCGGTGCACCGGGACGTCGCCAAGAATGCCATCTCCGCGGTTCTCGGCCAGTTGACCCTGTTCAAGAATCGTGCCGCTCCCCTGCCCAGCGAACCCATCCGGCGGCGTGCCTTCGACCGGATCGACGAGTTGGACGCCGGCGGCGGGCGGGTACTGCTGGGGGGAACGATTCCCGATGACATCAGGCATCGAATGGGGTGGCGGCTGCCCACCACGGTCGTCGATCT
>SEEV01000019.1 GCA_004211695.1 Rhodococcus sp. (in: high G+C Gram-positive bacteria) | reverse complement strand
ACCGAACCCACAGGCATCAAACTCGACACCGCAACCGACATAAGAGAATTCGCGGCCAGCGCAAGCCGACACGCCGCAATCTAGCCAGTATTGCGTGTTATTTATCTGCACGCCCTAAGACCCTCGACCCGAACTTGTGCATCGATCGCTCGACCGCAAGCCTGGTGGTGTGCGGGCGGGGCGTCGGCGGCGAGGGATGACTACTTGGCGGGCGGGGCGGAGAACCTCTCGCACGCACCCTTCCCAGGCGTTGCCGCGAAACTGCTGTTCTGCATCCCCCCTGCGCTGCGTAGGGGGAATGAAATCGCCGGGATCGACGCGATGTTGGCTCGCGGGGCGTAATGGGGCTGTTACCTGGAGTGATGACATGTCCCCGGTTTGTGATGTGGGGTCGTTGTAGTGGATGTTCCCCACCTTCGGGGCCCCAGGTGGTTAAGTTTTCGTCCGTCGCCTACTGATCCAATCGCGGGGCCGGGTCTGATGGGAGGGGCTGGTGGTGGCGTCCTGCCGCACCGTTTGGCTATCATGAATTTGTGTCTGATAATTGGTGAAAGTTTGGGGTGGGTGTGATGAATGGGGCTGAGGATGTCAGCACGGAAGCCCGCTATCTGCGCGGGGATCTCGGTTTCGAGGATGCGCTGCGGGAGGTGACCGGCGCCGACGTGGGCCGGCAGTTCTTCGCGCAGATCCTGCACAGCTTGTCCGACCGGAACCCGGCAGCGCCGCCGCTGCCCGAGCATGACGCAGCCCTGCTCGATCAGGCGGGGTTCGTGGGCGATCCGGCCGCGGCGACGGCCGCACGGGTGGATCGCGACATTCGCATGCAGGAACTGGTCCGCGGCTCCCTGTCCATCGCGGAGGCCGCGGACCGTCTCGGGGTGACCGCGGCCCGGATCCGGCAACGCCTCGGCGCGGGCACCCTGTGGGCGTTCGAGTCGGGCCGGAACCGGTTGCTGCCGCCCGCCCAGTTCACCGCCACCGGTGCGGTGCCGCATCTCGAGCAGGTGGTGCCGTTGTTGGCGAAGGATCTGCACCCGCTGACCGTGCAGGCGTTGCTGACCCTCCCGCAACCGTCTCTGACCGTGGAGGGCCGGCCGGTGTCGATCGTGGCGTGGTTGACCGGCAGCGCCGGAACCGCCGCCGACATCGAACAGGTCACCGATGTAGTCACCGCCGCCGAATGGGAATCGGCGTAGATGGTCGATGCTGCCCGCACCGCCGACCATCACCGACCTTCGTGATGCGGGCCTGCGCCCCGAGGAAGTGATCGACTGGCACCCGGCCGAGGTGGTGTGGCGGCTGCATCGCACCACCGGCACCCATGTGCTGCCGTGGAATGGAATGCGCACGTTCGGGCCGATCCTGCGGTTCGACCACCACCCGCCCCCGCGGGCCGAGCATCCCGGCTACGGCATCTGGTACGGCGCGACCAGTCCCGCGGCGCCTTGGCCGAGGCGTTCCAGAGTGCCCGCGTGGTCGACCGCCGCCGCGGCGACCCGTATCTGACCGGGCTGCGCTTCACCCGGCCGCTGAGACTGCTCGATGTGTCCGGGATCGGCGAGGGTACGTGGGCGACCCGGGTCGGTGGCAACCATGCCCTCGGCTCCGCCGTGCACGGCCGAACCCAGCACTGGGCCCGCACCATTCACCGGGCCCACGACGACCTGGACGGGATCATCTACCGCGGCCGGTTCGCCGGCAGTGTCTGCATCGCCGCCACCGAACGCGCCACCGACGCCTTCCCTACGCTGCCGGCGTTGTCGCTGCCGTTGTCGCATCCCGGCTTGTCCGGCCCGATCGACAGTGCCGCGCACCAGCTCGGCCACACCATCACCTGACGGTGTTGTGCGTGGTTCGGTTCGGGTGATGTCGTGGGGGTGGATGTTCCGGATCCCACGGGCGGCACTCAGGGGGCGAGGGCGTATCCGCTTCCGGTGGCCTTGGCTTCATTCATGGCGCCGGGACGACCCCTCTGGAGGGCGCCCGGCCCGACCGCCGTGCACGCCGCCTGCACGGCAAGTCCGTCGCGCGTTCCAGGCGGCCGTCACTGCACTGTCCGGGCGCGGGCTGGCGACCCCGAAAGTCCGCGACGGGCTTGTCGAATCGATGCAGATCCTGCTCACCGAACGGTCCTCGGCTCGCAAGGCGCGAGGCGCGGCGATGAACCAGACCCATGCTCTGCTGGTGACCGCACCGGAACAGATACGCGCTACCTACCGAAATATCGGCAGCATGAAACTCTTTGCCGCACTAACTCGATCACGGCGGACTCCCGGTCACGGCCCGGAGCAAACCCTCCGCGGCTCTGTGAAACGACTGGCCGTGCGCCATCAGCAGCACACGTCCGACATCGATGACATCGACACCCGGCTCGGTGA
The DNA here is from genome assembly GCA_004211695.1 of Rhodococcus sp. (in: high G+C Gram-positive bacteria). Taxonomy (GTDB): domain Bacteria; phylum Actinomycetota; class Actinomycetes; order Mycobacteriales; family Mycobacteriaceae; genus Rhodococcus_F. The sequence continues at coordinate 35,913 of SEEV01000019.1, read as the reverse complement.
GCTGGCCGCCCAGGTCAACCCGGCCCTATTGCAGCTGCCCGGCGTCGGCCCTCTCGTCGCCAGCCAGCTTCTGGTCGCCTGCGGTGACAACCCCGAACGACTGAGCAGCGAGCAGCAGTTCGCCGCACTGTGCGGAACTGCACCCATCCCCGCCTCGTCGGGTAAGTATCAAGCGGCACCGGCTCTCCCGGGACGGTGACCGCACCGCCAACTCCGCGACCCATCGCATCGTGCTCGTGTGGATGTCCGCCGGTGACATACGCACCGTCGATTATATTGCGCGACGCACAGCGGAGGGCAAGTCCGAGCGCGAGATCATCCGCTGCCTCAAACGCTTCGTCGCGCGCGAGGTTTTCAAGCTCATCCGGAATCCGCTGCCAGTGAATAGCGGCACAGGCCAACTTCGCCGAACACTGGCCATCCCGATCACCACGGTGGCAACTGCACTCGCGGTTCCCTACCAGCGCGTACGACGTCTGGAGATCGGGCAACGCCTCGACCCCGATCTCGCCGCCACCTACTCGCGGTGGCTCACCGACCGCGAGCAGCAGTCCAGCTCCCTATCCCTGGCCGACACGGCTTGACAGCAATAGAAGCTTCCATCGTCATGGACGCAACCGGGTCGTCGGCGAATCCGCACGGCGCAGTGCCGGAACCCCAGGCGCTACAGCGCGGATTTGCTGATCGTCTGCTGAGGTTCAGGTATCGACGAGCGAACGACTACTCATCAGCCTCCTCGCGCCGTGTTGGCAACGCATTCCGCTGGGCCTGCATGATGTGCCCCATGTTCGCTCGAATGCATATCAGACTTACTCGGAGTAACACATACCCAGTCCCTGGAAAATCGGACATCCGTATGACATGGGTAGGTTCCCGAGTTGCTTAAGGTGGTGAGCGGGGTAGATTGTCCGTCTGAGACAGGTCAGTGGTACCGGGTCCGGCGGGGAATTGGACCCAATGTCTGGGCTCGATGTGTAGAGAGCTTGGTACAAGAGCGTGTTATCGCTGAAGAATGTCGATGTCGAAATCGCCTCCGGAGCACGGTCGGACGGTCATCCGGGACCGCGCGACCTTTTCGCGCTTTCCGCTGCTCAACGCGGAATTTGGTTTGCCCAGCATCTTCTGGGCGAGCTGCCGATCACTATCGCGCAGTACGTGGAGTTCTCCGACCTCGCTCTCGATATCGACCTTCTCGCCGAAATCGGGCCTGTCGCGCTTCGGGAGCTCGGTACGGGACTGCTACGGATTGTCGAGCACGAAGGCGAGCCGTTCCAGATGATCGACGACTCGCTCGTCTTCGAGATGACCCATCTCGATTTCCGACATGAGGACGACCCGACGGAAGCGGCACACGCCTGGATGCGTGCCGAGTACAGCACCCCGATCGACCTGACCGCCGACCGGCTGATCCACACAGCGATGCTGCGGCTGGCCGACGACCACTACTATTGGTACACCCGCATCCATCACATTGCGCTGGACGGGTTCGGCGCGATGACCTTCATGAACCGCGCCGCCGAGCTGTATACCGCGGCGAAGGAGGGGCGCGCGCCCGCGAAATTCCAGGCCACCGAGCTCCACGAGGTCGTCGAGGATGAGGCCCGGTACCGCACCTCCTCCCGGTTCGAGAAGGACCGCGCGTACTGGGCCGAACGCAGTCGGGAGATACCGCATCCGATCAGCCTCGCCGGGCGCGCCGCCGCCCCGGGCACCCCCGCGCGGGTTGTCGGCGCACCACTGCCTGCGGACACCGAGACCGCGTTGATGCGCCTGACCGAACTGCAGCCGGGTGCGACATTCGCCACAGTGGTGGTGGCTGCCGTGGCCGCGTTCCTCGCCCGCCTGACCGGTGAGACCGACGTCATCCTGAGCTTGCCGGTCTCGGCCCGCACCACCGCGAAACTGCGCAACTCCGGCGGGATGGTCTCGAACGTCGTCCCGATCCGCCTGCTGGTGCAGCCCGAAGCGACGGTTCCGGGCCTGCTCAGGATGGTGCAGCTGGAATTGACCGGCGCGTTGCGCCACCAGCGGTACCGGCACGAGGACATTCGACGCGATGCCGGTATCGGGGGTGGGCATCGCGGGTTCTTCGGTCCGTCGATCAACATCATGATGTTCCACGACGAGATCCGGCTCGGCCGATCGCTCGGCCGGCTGAACGTGTTGACCACCGGCCCGGTGGAGGACCTTACGGTCAACATCTACCCGGGTGTCGCGGGGGCCCCGGCGCACATCGACTTCGAAGCCAATCCGCACCTGTACAGCGGGGAGGAACTGCGCGGCCACCACGCAAGGTTCCTCGAGTTCCTCTCCGCCCTCGCCCAGTCCGTCGCTCACGAGCCGGTCGCGGCCCTCGATGTGCTTCACGCGGACGAGCGCGCATCACTGGTGCCGTGCCACGGCCCGGCCGCCGAACCGGCCCGGCTCCTGCCGGACCTGCTGGCGGACGGAGTGGCGGCTGCCCCGCATGGTGCTGCTGTCCGTGCCTCCGGTGCGCAGATCGATTACCGTGACCTCGATGTGCTCTCGAACCGGTTGGCGCGGTTGTTGATCGGGGTCGGTGCAGGGCCGGAGACGTTCGTCGCGCTGACTATGCCGCGGTCGGCGGAGGCGCTCGTCGCGTTCTGGGCGATCACGAAAACCGGTGCTGCCTTCGTGCCGATCGACCCGGCTCTCCCGGCCGAGCGGATCGCGCACATGCTCACCGATTCCGGTGCCAAGTTGGGGGTCACCACGGCCGATCTGGGAAGGTCACTGCCAGAAAGTGTTCAGTGGATCGCCCTGGACGACGAATCGGTGCGAGCACGATGTGACCGCCTGCCCGGTACGGCGATCACCGACGCGGAACGCCGCGCCCCCGTCGAGATCGACACCACCGCGTACATGATCTACACCTCGGGGTCCACCGGTACCCCGAAGGGTGTGCTGGTTACCCACCGCGCATTGACCGCCTTCGCCGCCGGTGCCCGTCCGGAACTTGGCGTCACCTCGGCATCTCGGGTGCTGCGGTTCTCGTCGGCGAGCTTCGACGCGTCCATCTTCGAGATGATTCAGGCGTTCAGTGCGGGTGCCACCATGGTCGTCGCCCCACCCGGGGTGTACGGCGGCACTGAACTGGTCGACTTGATGCGCGACGAGCAGATCACGCATGTCATTTCGGCTTCCACCCTCATGAACACCGTCGACCCACGTGGCCTCGATCATCTCGAGGCTGTCGTGGTCGGTGGCGACGTGTGCACCCCCGACCTCGTCGAACGATTCGGGCATGTGTGCCGCTTCACCAACACCTATGGGCCGACCGAGTCGACCATCGTCATCACCGCCGGTGACCCACTCATCCCCGGCGAGCCGATCACCATCGGCCGACCGATCCAGGGTGCGAGTGTGGTGGTCCTCGATCGTCGCCTTCGAGCGGTTCCGGTCGGAGTGGTGGGCGAGTTGTATCTCGCGGGTCCGGGCCTGGCCCGCGGCTACCATGCTCAGTCAGCGTTGACCGCTGAACGATTTGTGGCAAATCCGTTCGGCGAGCCGGGTTCACGGCTCTACCGCAGCGGGGACGAGGTGCGCTGGGTGCGCTCCGGGACGGGCGAGGGCTACGCCCTCGAGTTCGTCGGACGCTCCGATTCCCAAGTCAAAATCCGGGGGTTCCGCATCGAGCTCGGTGAGATCGACGCCGCCCTGCAGGACCAGGACGGTGTCAACTTCGCCGCCACCGTCGTCCATTCGGCACCGTCCGGTGCTGCGACCCTGGTCTCGTACGTGCGCGTGGACGTCAGTCGCCCATTCGATGCCGCGGCGATCATCGAGGGCGTCGCCGCCAGCGTGCCGTCCCACATGGTCCCCGCCGTCGTGATGCAGCTCGAACACGTACCGGTGACCGCCGCGGGCAAACTCGACCGCAGCGCATTGCCACAGCCCCTTTTCGGTTCCCTGGACCACGCATTTCGGGCGGCGTCGACACCCGCTGAGGAGCTGCTCGCAACTCTGGTGGCCGAGGCACTCGGCCTGGACGGGGTCAGTGTCGACGACTCACTGTTCGCCGTCGGAGGCGACAGCATCGTCGCCATGCAGATCGCCGCCCGCGCGAAGGCCCACGGCCTCGGGTTCACGGCGCGGACGGTGTTCGAGCACAAGACCATCGCGGCCATCGCTCGCGCTGCAGTCCGGGTGGAGGCGCAAGCCCCGATCGCACTCGCCGAGCTCGACGGTGGTGGAATCGGCACGATTCCCTTGACCCCGATCATGCACACCATGCTCGAACGGGGTAGTTTCGCCGACTTCTCGCAGGCCCTGCTGCTGACCGCGCCCACGGACGTCGACCCGGATCGATTGGCCGCGACCCTGAAAGCGGTGCTCGATCGGCACGACGTGTTGCGCTCGCGGTTCTTCCCCGACGGTGACACCTGGGTCTTCGAAACGACTTCCGCTGCCGCAGTGCCAGCCGGTCAACTGATCTCCCAGGTGCGGACCGACACAGTACCCGGCAGCCCCGCCTTCAATCGCGTGGTTACCGCAGAATCCAATGCCGCTGCCGATCGGCTGGATCCAGAGAACGGCGTCATGCTGCAGCTGGTGTGGTTGGCTCCCACCGCGCATGGAGTACGTGGACGATTGTTGATCGTCGCCCACCACCTCGTGGTGGACGGTGTCTCCTGGCGCGTGCTGGTACCGGACTTTGCGATGGCCTGGTTGCACCTCGCGGCGGGGGACACCCCGGCACTGGCCGCAGTCGGGACCTCGTTCCGCCGCTGGGCGCACGGAATGCACGAGGCGGCGAAACGGCACGCTTACACCGACGAGCTCGAACACTGGCGGCAGGTGCTCGATGGGCGTGACCCGCTGCTCGGTACTCGGCCACTCGACGCGGCGATCGACCTGATGCACACGGTCGAGCGGGTACACATCGAAATCAGTCCCGCCGTGACCCGCGCGGTCCTCTCACAGCTCCCGGATGCCTTCGGCTGCGGCGTCAACGACGGACTGCTGGCGGCCCTGGCAATTGCGACGGTCGAATGGCGGCGGGCACACGGGGTCGACCACCGATCGGTGCTGTTGACGTTGGAGGGACACGGCCGCGAAGACGATGCCGTCCCGGGCGCCGATCTCGCCCGCACCGTGGGTTGGTTCACCAGTGCCTTCCCGGTTCGGCTCCAGGTACCCGATGTCGACTTCCCGCAGGTGTTCGACGGCGGGCACGCCGCGGGCGATCTGATCAAAGCGGTCAAGGAGCAACTCGCGCGGGTACCGTCGCGCGGCGTCGGCTACGGGGTGCTGCGATACCTCGACACGGCGACCGGACCAAGTCTGGCGAAGTTGCCGACACCTCAAATCGGGTTCAATTACCTCGGTCGCCTCAGTGGCCAGGGACTGTCCTCGGATGTGCGTGAACTCGGTTGGATGCCCGATCCCGAAGCTCCGGATCTGAGCAGTGCCGGCGGGTCTGGCATGACAGCGGCCGCCGCGATCGACATCAACGCGGTCGTGGTCGAGACCGCGGACGGACCTCGCCTGACGGCATCGTTCGCCTATCCGACGGGAGTGCTTCGCGACTCCGATGTAGCAAGCTTGGCCGATCTGTGGCGCCGCGCACTCGACGGTCTCGCCGCCCATGCGGCACTGCCCGGCGCCGGTGGCCTGACCCCGTCCGACGTGCCTCTGACGCCGGTGAGTCAGCAGCAGATCGAGCGCTGGGAGCGGCAGTTCCCGACGCTGCGTGAGATCTGGTCGCTGTCGCCGCTCCAGTCCGGGCTGCTGCACCACGCTGCTCTCGCCGATGGCGCATTGGACGTCTACACCGCCCAGCTGCGGATCGACCTCGCCGATGCGGTGGACAGTGCTCGACTTCGGGCTGCGGCGAACGGTCTGCTCTCCCATCACCCGAGCCTTCGAACGGCGTTCGTCTATGACGGTGAGGGAACAGCCGCGCAGGTGGTTGTCGACGACGTGGAAATGCTCTGGGAGGAAGTGGATCTCACCGGATCAGCCCCCGCCGAGCTCGCCCTGGTCCTCGCCGAGCATCGCACCGCCCGCTTCGACCTGGCCCGGCCGCCGTTGATGCGGATGCTGCTCGTCCGCACCGCACCGAACCATCACGTGCTGGCGCTGACCAACCACCACATCATCCTCGACGGGTGGTCGATGCCGCTCCTCGTGCGGGAACTGTTGACGCGCTATGCGATCGGCGGCGGCTCCGCCGATCTGCCGGAGCCACCGTCCTACCGGACGTACCTGGAATGGATGGCCCGTCAGGACCAGGACGAGTCGGCGCGCGCCTGGCGGACCGCACTGGACGGGCTCGAGGAGCCCACACTGCTGGCCCCCCAGACGTTGGTGGTGCCCCACGGGGTACCCGAGGAAATCGACATCGCACTGCCGCCCACCCTGGTCGAGGCCCTGGCCGCGGTCGGGCAGCGCGGGATCACCATCAACACCACGGTGCAGGCGGCGTGGGGCATCCTGCTCTCGCGGCTGCTTTCCCGCAACGACATCGTGTTCGGTGCAACCGTTTCCGGCCGTCCGCCACAGCTGACGGGTGTGGAAAACATGCTGGGATTGTTCATCAACACGCTACCGGTGCGAGTGCAGGTGGATCCGGACGAAACCTTCGCGCAGCTGCTCACCCGCCTGCAGGGCGAACAGGCAGCCCTGCTCGACCACCACCACGTGGGACTGAGTGATATTCAGTCCGGCACCGGTCTGGGCACGCTATTCGACACCCTGTCGGTGTTCGAGTCCTACCCCGTCGACAAGACCGGCCTGGCCGAGAGCACCGACCTCGCGGGCATGCGGGTAACCGCACTCGACGCCCGCGACGCAACGCACTACCCGCTCACCCTGCTCACCATTGTCGAACCCGATCTGCGGTTGAGCCTGCGCTACCAGCCGGCCGCCTTCGACCGTGAGGCTGTGACCATGCTGGCCGCGCGCCTGACGAGAATCCTCGAGACCATCGCAGAGGCGGCGGACACTCCGGTGGGCGCCCACGAACTGCTCACCGTCGGCGAACGGAACCTGGTCGTCGACACCTGGAACGCCACAGCGCACCCGGTGCCGCGAACCACTCTCGCCGACCTGCTGGACGCTCAGACGGCCCGCACGCCCGAGGCCCCCGCGATCACCTTCGACGGTGAGACACTCTCCTACGGCACCTTCGATGCCCGGGTGAACCAGCTGGCCCGGCACCTGATCGGCGTCGGCGTCGGCCCCGAAACGCGGGTCGGGATCGCGGTGCGCCGCTCCGTGGACCTGCTGCTGGCCATCCACGCGGTGATCAAGGCCGGCGGCGCCTATGTTCCGATCGACCCCGACCAGCCCGCCGACCGCATCGAACACGTGGTGGCCACAGCAAATCCGGTTCTCATTCTCACCACCACCGTCAACCATCCTGGCTTGCCTGCGTCCGCTCGGACCGTCCCCCTCGACACCCTCGATCTCTCCTCCCACAGCACCGACTCGGTCACGGATCGGGATCGACTGGCGCCGCTGCACCCTCACAACCCGGCGTACCTCCTGTTCACGTCCGGCTCCACCGGCCGACCCAAGGGCGTGGCGGTGCCGCACGCGGGCATCGTGAACCGGCTGCTGTGGATGCAAGACCGGTACCCGCTCAACCACGGCGATGTAGTTCTGCACAAGACCCCAGTCACCTTCGACGTTTCGGTGTGGGAGTTGTTCTGGCCGTTGCACACCGGCGCACGGCTGGTGATCGCCGAACCAGACGGCCACCGCGACCCCGTCTACCTCGAACGGATCGTTCGTGACGAGACCGTCACCACAATCCACTTCGTCCCCTCGATGCTCGACGTGTTCCTGACCGGGGCAGATCTCGGCGGATGCACGTCGCTGCGCCGCATCTTCACCAGCGGCGAGGCACTCTCGCCGGGCACCGCGGCGCGGCTGCACAATGCAAGCAGCGTCGAATTGCACAACCTGTACGGCCCCACCGAGGCATCGATCGACGTCACCGCGTATCAGACCCGGCCGAGTGAGTCGGTGGTGCCGATCGGGGCACCGATCTGGAATACCACCACATACGTGCTCGACGCCCGCCTGCGCCCGGTCCCGGTCGGAGTCGTCGGTGAGCTGTACCTCGGCGGCGTCCAGCTCGCCCGCGGCTACCAAGGTCGGCCCGACCTGACCGCGGAGCGGTTCGTCGCGAACCCGTTCAATAAGGCGGGGGCGGATACCGCCGCGGGAACCCGGTTGTACCGCACGGGAGACCGGGTCAGGTGGCTACCCACGGGCCAGCTCGAATATCTGGGCCGCACCGACTTCCAGGTCAAACTCCGCGGCCAGCGAATCGAGCTCGGCGAGATCGAGGCCGCGCTGCTGAGCCACCCGGGTGTGGTGCAGGCGGTGGCCGTTGTTCGCAACGATGCGGCCACCGGCGACTACCTCGCCGGTTATGTGGTGTGCCTCCCGGGGACGGTCGCCGACGAGCGGCCAGTACTCGACACCGCTGCGGCCCAGCTCCCCGGATACATGGTGCCGTCGGCCGTGGTGGTTCTCGCGGAACTGCCGGTGAACACCAACGGCAAGCTCGACCGTAAGGCGCTGCCGATTCCCGAATTCGCCGGTTCGGCGGAGTTCGTCCCGCCCACCACCCCCACCGAATACACCCTCGCCGAGATATACGGCCAGATCCTCGGTGCCTCACGGGTTGGCGTGTCCGACAGCTTCTTCGACCTCGGCGGCAACTCGTTGGTGGCCACCCGCGTGCTGGCCCGCATCAACACCAAGTTCGGTGTCGCAGTGAGCGTGCGAGAACTCTTCGAGCACCCCACCGTCGGCGCCCTGGCCGGCGTCGTCGACCGAATCCACACGGACGGACCACGCCCGACCCTCGAAGCCGCACCCCGGCCGCAGCGTCTCCCGCTCTCACCCGCCCAGGCCCGAATGTGGTTCCTCAACCGCTTCGACCCCGGATCCGGCGCATACAACGTCGCCGCAGCCCTACGCCTGTCCGGCACACTCGACGTCGACGCGCTGCGGCACGCCGTCGCCGACATCGTCGAGCGGCACGAGACGCTGCGCACGCTGTACCCCGACACACCCGACGGCCCGCACCAGCAGATTCTGCCCCTTGCCGCCATCGACCACGACCTGATCGACATCGCGTCCGACAAGGTCGCGGCCACCGAACTCGCCGCCCGCGTCAGGTCAGTGGTCGCCCAGGGATTCGACGTCACCACCCAGATCCCGGTCGCCGTCACGTTATTGCCGTGTGAGGACCCAGCCGAGCACGTGCTGGTGATGGTCGTCCACCACATCAGCATCGATGGATGGTCGATCCAAGTCCTCGCCCGAGATCTGGTCCAGTCCTATTCCGCCCGCCGAGGAGGGGACGCGCCGGCGTGGACCCCCCTGCCGATCCAATACGCGGACTACGCCCTGTGGAAGCGGACCCTCCTCGGCCAGGAGGAGGATCCCGCATCCCTCGCTTCCCGGCAGATCGACTACTGGCGGACCGCATTGGCCGGAAGCCCCGCCGTGCTGGATCTGCCCTCCGACCGGCGGCGACTGCCCATGCCCAGCTTCCAGGGCGGAAGCGTCCACTTCGACATCGCGTCCGGCACGTATGCCGCGGTCTCCGACCTCGCACACACAACCAACGCGACACCGTTCATGGTGCTGCACACCGCCCTGGCCGTGCTCCTCGCCAGGCTGAGCGGCACCGACGACATCACCATCGGCACCCCCGTCGCAGGCAGAGGCGAGCACGCCCTCGACGATGTGGTCGGCATGTTCGTCAACACCCTGGTCTTGCGGACCGTTGTCCACCCCGACGTGACGTTCGGCGAGTTGCTCGCATCCACCCGCGCCACCGACCTGTCCGCCTACGCGCACGCCGACGTCCCCTTCGAGCGCATCGTGGAGGTCACCGACACACCACGATCGACAGCGCACCATCCGCTCTTCCAGACCGTGCTTGCCCTCGACACCACTGCACTGCACAGTATCGCCCTGCCGGGGCTGCAGATCAGCGAGCAGTCAATCGATTTCGGGATCGCGAATTTCGATCTGCAGCTGGTCGTCACCGAGGGCGTCGATGAACATGGCACCGCCGGGGCCCGGGCGACGCTGACCTACGCCCGCGACCTGTTTGACCATGCGACCGCGGTTACCTTCGCGGACCGGTACACCCGCATCCTGCAGGCCGCGGTCGCGGAGCCGACGACACCGGTCGGAGACATCGACATCCTCGACCGCACCGAACGGGCGGATCTCGTCCGCCAACCCACGTCCGTCGCCGTCCGCACACTCCCGGACCTACTCACCGACGCAGCGCACCATCGGGACGCGGCTGCGTTGGCCGACGCCGGCGACAGATACCGCGAGCTGACCTATGGCGAATTGGACCGACGCTCGAACGCCCTCGCCCGGCTGCTGATCGCCCGCGGCGCCGGCCCCGAGACATTTGTCGCCGTATCTGTGCAGCGGTCCGTGGAGTCCGTCGTCGCGTTCTGGGCGGTCGCCAAGACCGGGGCCGCGTTCGTTCCGGTAGATCCCACCTATCCAGCCGAGCGCATCGAGCACATGCTCCGCGACTCCGGCGTGGCCAGCGGAATCACCACCAGCGCGCACCGCGACCATCTCCCCGACACGGTCGCCTGGGTAGTCCTCGACACACCGAGCACCCTTGACGCAATCGCAGGGCAGCCCGACCGCACCCTCACCAACGAGGACCGCTTGGCGCCGCTGAGTCCCGAGAACCCCGCCTACCTGATCTACACCTCGGGTTCGACCGGCACCCCCAAGGGTGTCGTCGTACCCCACAGCGGACTCGCCGCCTTCGTCGCAGAGCAACAACGGCACTACCAGATTCGGCCGGGCGCGCGCACACTGCACTTCGCATCACCGAGCTTCGACGCCTCGATCCTCGAGCTCCTGATGGCCTCGGGCGGCGCCGCGACAATGGTGATCGTCCCCGTCGATATCTACGGCGGCACGGAACTGGCCGCGATCCTGCGGGACGCACAGCTGACCCACATGTTCCTCACCCCGGGCGCCCTCGCAACCATCGAACCCGAAGGATTGGACCGCATCGGCGTCGTGGTGGTCGGCGGCGAGGCGTGCGAGGCGTCACTGGTACACCGCTGGGCACCGGGGCGGAAGATGTTCAACGCCTACGGACCCACCGAGTCGACGATCATGGCAACCCATCACGGTCCCATGGCGGCCGGTGACCCGGTGCTCATCGGCACTCCGGTTCACGGCACCGAAGTGCTGGTGCTCGATGCACGGCTGCATCCCGTCCCCACCGGGGTCGCCGGCGAGTTGTACCTGCGCGGTCAGGGACTGGCGCGCGGATACCACGACCGGCCAGGCCTGACGGCGGAACGATTTGTTGCCGACCCGTTCGGGAGCAGCGGGACACGCCTGTACCGCACGGGCGATCTGGTGCGCCGGACGGCGTCTCATGCGTTGGAATATCTCGGGCGCGCCGACGCCCAGGTGAAGGTGCGCGGGCACCGCATCGAACTCGCCGAAATCGATGCCGCCCTGACCGCGCACGTGAACGTGCAGTCGGCCGTCACGGTCACGCATCCCGGCACCGGCACCCTCGTGTCGTATGTCGTGGGACGCGGCAGCCAGCCCGTGGATCCGCCAACGCTTATCACGCACGCGGCCAGGCTGCTGCCGGACTACATGGTCCCGTCCGCGATCACCGTCCTGGTCGCGTTGCCGCTGACCCCCGCCGGCAAGGTCGATGTCCGAGCACTGCCCGAACCGACTTTCGCCGTGCGTGAATTCGTCGCACCGCGGTCGGTGTCCGAATCCCGGGTGGCGCAGGTGTTCGCCGACATCCTGGGCCTGGACCGGGTCGGCCTCGACGACGACTTCTTCGCCCTCGGCGGCAACTCCCTGACCGCGACACGGGTCATCGCCCGCCTCAACACCACCGCTGGCACCGCACTGGCCGTCCGAGAACTATTCGAAGCGTCAACAGTCGCTGCGCTGGCCGCCCGCCTGGACGCCGCCGAGCGCGGACCCACCCGTCCGGTGTTGATGGCAGGGGAGCGGCCGGAGCGGGTGCCGTTGTCGCTGGCCCAGCAGCGGATGTGGTTCTTCAATCAGTTCGATCCGGAGTCGTCGGCGTTCAACATCCCGGTGGCGATCCGATTGACGGGCGCGCTGAATGTGGCGGCGCTGCGGGCGGCGGTGGTCGACGTGCTGAGCCGGCACGAGGCGTTGCGGACGGTGTTCCCGAACTTCGATCACGGTCCGGCACAGGTGATCGTGCCGGTCTCGCAGGTGCCGGTCGATCTGGATCCGCGGCCGGTGACACCGCAGCAGGCGTATGACCAGGTGGCGCAGCTGGCGGGCCGCGGGTTCGATGTCACGGTCGAGGTCCCGGTGCGGGTGCAGCTGCTGCAACTCGGCGCCGCCGAGTTCGTGTTGGTGATGGTGGTGCACCACATTTCCGGGGACGGCGGGTCGACGGCGCCGCTGGCCCGGGATCTGGTGGTGGCCTATGCCGCTCGCCGCGCCGGCCACGAGCCCGGGTGGGCGCCGCTGCCGGTGCAATACGCGGATTACGCGCTCTGGCAGCAGCAGGTCCTCGGCACCGAGGACGATCCGCAGTCGGTGCTCTCACGGCAGCTGGCCTACTGGACCGAGGAATTGGCGGATCTGCCGGATCTCGTGGAGTTGCCGACCGATCATCCGCGCCCGGCAGTGCAGTCCCCCCGCGGGGCGACGGTGAACTTCACCCTGTCCGCCGACCTCGCCGAGCGGATCGACCGGCTGGCGCGCGAGCACCAGGCGACGTTCTTCATGGTGGCGCATACGGCGCTGGCGGTACTGCTGGCCCGGCTCAGCGGTACCGAGGACATCCCGATCGGCACCCAGATCGCCGGGCGAGGCGAACAGGCGCTCGACGACCTGGTCGGCATGTTCGGCAATACCCTGGTGCTGCGAACCCGGATCGACGGTGCGGCATCGTTCGCGGACGTGCTCACCCAGGTCCGGGAGGTCGATCTCGCCGGTTTCGGTCACCCCGACGTGCCGGTGGAACGGTTGGTCGAGATCTTGAACCCGACCCGCTCGACTGCGTACTCGGCGTTGTTCCAGGTGTTGTTGGTGGTGCACAACTACGCCGAATCGCGGGTGTCGTTGCCCGATCTGCAGATCGACCCGATCGACACCGGGACGGTGGGCGCGAAGCTGGACCTGGAGCTGAACCTCAGCGAGCGGTTCGACCCGGACGGGCGGCGCAGCGGGATCGATGGTGCGCTGACTTACGCACTGGATCTGTTCGAGGACTCGACCGTGGCCGGGTTCGGTGCCATATTCACCACAATCCTCGAGGCCGCCACCACGGAGCCGGCCGTGCCGGTCGGGGCGATCGAGCTGCGTAGCGAGGCCGAACGCCGGGCGGTGGACGGCTGGAATGCGACCGCGGTCCCGGCCCCGGATGCCACACTGGTGGAGGTGTTCGAGGCGCAGGTGGCGCGGACTCCGGACGCGGTGGCGGTGGTGTTCGATGACACCGCGCTGACCTACGCGCAGTTCGCCACGCGGGTGCACCGGCTGGCGCGGTACCTGATCGCGCAGGGGGTCGGCCCGGAATCGGTGGTGGGTCTGGCGATGAGCCGGTCCGTCGAGATGATGGTCGGTCTCTACGCGGTGCTCGCGGCCGGCGGCGGGTATCTGCCGATCGACCCGGAGCACCCCACCGACCGCACCGCCTACGTGTTGGCGACCGCGGCTCCGGTGCTGGTGCTGACCAGTACCGCCGACCGCGGCGCCCTCCCGGCCGGGGTGGACGCGGTCGCGGTCGACGCCCTGGATGTGTCCGGGTACTCGGCCGCGGCGGTGACCGATACGGATCGGCGGGCGCCGCTGCGGCCGGAGAACCTGGCCTACGCCATCTTCACCTCCGGATCCACCGGACGCCCCAAGGGCGTCGCGGTCGACCACCGGTCGGTGGTCAATCAGATGGCCTGGATGGATGAGCGGTACCGGCTCGGCGCGAACGACACTGTGCTGCAGAAGACCCCGATCACCTTCGACGCCTCGGTATGGGAGCTGTTCTACCCGCTGCAGGTGGGCGCCCGGCTGGTGGTCGCGGTGCCCGGCGGGCATCGGGACCCCGAATACCTGGTCCGCGCCGCGGAGCGGTGGCAGGTCACTATCTTGGAGTTCGTGCCCTCGATGCTCGCGCTGTTCCTCGCCGCGGACTCGGCGCTGACCCTGCCGGTGTCGCTGCGGTACGTCTCGGTCGGCGGGGAGGCACTGTCGACCGATCTGGCGGCCCGGTTCGCCGACCGCACCGACGCGATCCTCGACAATACCTACGGGCCGACCGAGACGACGGTGACGGCGACGGTGTTCCGCTGCCCGCCGCAGCCGGTACCCGGTCCGATCCCGATCGGCACCCCGATCCGCAACACCCGAGCGCACGTCCTCGACCACCGACTGCGGCCGGTGCCGGTCGGGGTGCCGGGGGAGCTGTATCTGGCCGGGGTGCAGGTCGCCCGCGGCTACCTCGGCCGCCCGGACCTGACCGCGGACCGGTTCGTGGCCCACCCCTTGGCGGGTGTCGGTCAACGTCTCTACCGCACCGGGGACCTTGTGCGGTGGAACCGGGACGGGAACCTCGAATACCTGGGCCGCACCGACTTCCAGGTCAAGCTCCGCGGCCTGCGGATCGAACTCGGCGAGATCGAATCGGCGCTGGTGGCGCAGGAACCGATCGCGCAGGCCGTGGTCATCGTGCACGACGGCGACTTCGGTCAGCAACTGGTCGGGTACGTCGTCCCCGCCGCCGGACACACCATCGAGATCGACACCGCCCGCACCGCGGTGGGGCAGAGCCTGCCCCGGTACATGGTGCCCGACGTGCTGACCGTGCTCGACGTGTTGCCGCTCAACGGCTCCGGCAAACTCGACCGCAAGGCGCTGCCCGCCCCACAGCCGGCCGCCCGGGAGTTCCGGGCCCCGACCAATCCTGTCGAGGAAACCGTCGCCGCGGTGTTCGCCGACGTCCTCGGCCTCGACCGGGTCGGACTCGACGACGACTTTTTCGCACTCGGCGGCAACTCCCTGATCGCCACCCAGGTAATCTCCCGGCTCGGTGCCGCACTGGACACCCGAATGCCGGTGCGGGTGATCTTCGAGGCGTCGACGGTGCACGCGCTCGCGGTCCGCGCCGAGCAGCATGCCGGTGCCGGCGGTCGACATGCACTCACTCGCCGAGAGCGGCCGGAGCATGTTCCGTTGTCGCTGGCGCAGCAGCGGATGTGGTTCCTGAACCAGTTCGATCCGGATTCGACGGCCTACAACATTCCGTTCGTGGTCCGCTTGTCGGGCGAGCTGGATGTGGCGGCGTTGCAGGCGGCGGTGCGCGACGTATTCGCGCGGCACGAGGCGCTGCGGACGGTATTCCCGGACTCCGATCTCGGCCCAGCGCAGAAAATCGTGCCCGCATCCGAGGTTCCGGTGGATCTCACACCGGTACCGGTCACAGGCGAGGACGAGCTGCGCAATCGTGCGGCCACCTTGATGACACAAGGCTTCGACGTCACCGAGTCGGTGCCGATCCGTGGAGCCTTGTTCCGGCTCGCGGAGTCCGAGCACGTGCTGACGGTCGTCGTCCACCACATTTGCGCAGACGGCTTCTCGACGGGACCGATGGCCCGGGACGTGATGGTGGCGTACGCCGCCCGGCACGGCGGCCACGAGCCCGGGTGGGCGCCACTGCCGGTGCAATACGCGGACTACACCCTCTGGCAGCGGGAGGTCCTCGGGTCGGAGAATGATCCTGGATCGTTGCTCTCGCAGCAGATCGAGTACTGGATCGATGCGCTGGCTGGTCTGCCGGACGTATTGGCCCTGCCGACCGATCGGCCACGTCCGGCGGTCCGGTCGGGGATCGGTTCCGGTGTCGAGTTCACCGTGTCGGCGACGACCGTGGAGCGGTTGCAGTCGTTGGCTCGAGAGCAGGGCGCGACGCCGTTCATGGTGGCGCACGCGGCGCTGGCCGTGCTACTCGCGAAGTTGAGCGGAACCACCGATATCGCGGTGGGCTCGCCGATCGCCGGCCGCGGCGAGGCGGCGTTGGACGATCTGGTCGGGATGTTCGTCAACACGCTGGTGTTGCGGGCCGATTGCGACCCGAACCTGTCGTTCACCGAACTCGTGGAGCAGGTGCGTGATACCGACCTCGAGGCGTTCGCTCGGGCGGATGTGCCGTTCGAGCGGGTGGTGGAGAAGCTGAACCCGACACGGTCGCAGTCGTTCTCCCCTCTGTTCCAGGTGATGCTGGCGTTCCAGAACTACACCCAGTCGGAGGTGGAGCTCGCGGGGCTGACGGTCTCACCGGTGGCGGCGGAGTGGGCAGCGGCGCAGTTCGACCTATCGATGACCCTCGGCGAACCCGCCGGCGCCGGCGGCGCGTACGTGGGGACGCTTGCATACGCAACGGACATCTTCGATGCCGCGACGGCGCAACAGATCGCCGAACGGTTCGTTCGCGTCCTCGAGGCGGTCGCCGACAATCCATCGGTGCCGGTGGGGGACATCTCAATCGTCGACGAAATCGAGCGGCATCGGACACTGGCGGAATGGAACGCTACCGAGCACGAGGTGCCGGATCTGTTGCTGCTCGACGGGTTCGACTCGCAGGTGGCGCGCATGCCGGATGCTGCGGCGCTGGCGTTCGAGGGTGAGTCGCTGACCTACGCCGAATTCGATGCTCGGGTGAACCGGTTGGCCCGGCATCTGATTTCGTTCGGGGTGGGTCCCGAGTCGTTGGTGGCGGTGGGGATGCGCCGATCGCTGGACCTGGTGATCGGGATGTACGCGGTGCTCCGGGCGGGCGGCGGGTACGTACCGGTGGATCCGGACCAGCCCCGGGAACGCAACGACTATGTGCTCGACATCGCCGACCCGGTGTGCGTGTTGTCCACTTCCGGAGACGGTTTCGTCGCGTCCGGGCATCGCGTCGTGAACGTCGACACGGTGGATTTGTCGGCGTACTCCTCGGCAGCGGTAAGCGGATCCGAACTCCTTGCGCCGGTGCGCCCCGCGAACACCGCATACGTGATCTTCACCTCGGGGTCGACCGGGCGGCCGAAGGGAGTAGCGGTCAGTCACCGCGCGATCGTCAACCTTCTGCTGTGGATGGTCTCGGAGTACGAGTTCACCGACTTCGATGTGGTGGTGCAGAAGGCGCCGATCACGTTCGATGTGTCGGTGTGGGAACTGTTTCTACCGTTGGCCGTCGGGGCTCGGTTGGTTGTCGCGCGGCCCGACGGGCATCGTGATCCGGAGTATCTACTGGCGCTGATCGAGGACACGGGCGTCACCGTGGCGGAGTTCGTGCCCTCGATGCTCGGGGCGCTCCTGGCGGACCCCGATGTGCGGATCCCCGATTCGTTGCGGCTGGTGTATGTCGGCGGCGAGGAATTGCCGGTGGAAATGTCCGCCCGCCTCGCGACGAAGTCGGCTGCACGCCTCGACAACATGTATGGTCCGACCGAAGCGGCGGTCACGGTGACGTACTACCGATGCGATGAACGAAACGTGCTGACCGTCCCGATCGGTGAGCCGGTGTGGAATACGACGACGCTGGTGCTGGATCAACGTCTGCATCCGGTGCCGGTGGGAGTGGCCGGGGAGTTGTATCTCGCGGGTGTGCAGTTGGCCCGCGGCTACCATGGTCGCGCCACCCTGACAGCAGAACGGTTCGTGGCCCACCCGTTCGGCGAGCCGGGGGCGCTGATGTATCGCACGGGCGATCTCGTACGGTGGAACACGCAGGGGCAGTTGGAGTTCCTGGGGCGAACCGACCTGCAGGTCAAGCTGCGAGGTCTGCGGATCGAGCTGGGCGAGATCGAATCGACGCTGGCGGTGCAGGACGCGGTCGCTCAGGCCGTGACTGTGGTGCACGAAAGCGACATCGGTCAGCGACTGGTCGGGTATGTGGTGCCGGAGAGCGGCCGGGCCGTCGACACGGAGGCAGTGCGCGAGGCTGCCGGGCGGTCGCTCCCCGCATACATGGTTCCGGATGTGCTGATGGTCCTCGACGAGTTGCCGTTGACCCCCAGCGGAAAGCTCGATCGAAAGGCGCTACCGGCACCGGTGTGGGCGGCGCGGGAGTTCCGGGCACCGACAACTACGGTCGAGCAGATCGTCGCCGACATCTTTGAAGACGCCCTCGGCCTCGATCGGGTCGGACTCGACGACGACTTCTTCGCCCTGGGCGGCAACTCGCTGATCGCCACCGGAATCGTCGCCCGGTTGCGCAGCGCACTCGACACGACCGTCCCACTCCAGTGGTTGTTTTCCGATCCCACGGTGCAGGCATTGGCCGGTCGGATCGAGGTTGGCGCCGAGGCTGCGGCCGCGGAGGGCCTCGGCCCCCTCCTTCCCATTCGGGAGTCC
This sequence comes from Rhodococcus sp. (in: high G+C Gram-positive bacteria), assembly GCA_004211695.1. Classification (GTDB taxonomy): domain Bacteria; phylum Actinomycetota; class Actinomycetes; order Mycobacteriales; family Mycobacteriaceae; genus Rhodococcus_F. Next base: position 17,523 of record SEEV01000019.1, on the reverse strand, counting down.
GGCGCGGGGACGCCGCTCTTCTGCATCCACCCGATCGTCGGATTGTCCTGGTGCTACTCGGGTCTGTCGCAGCACCTCGACTCCGACATGCCGATCTATGGCATCCAGAGTCCGTCGATTCTCGAGGAGAGGTTTCTGCCCGAGTCACTCGAGGAACTCGCCGACCGCTACATAAGCGAGATCCGCACCGTACAACCGGCCGGTCCGTACCGGCTGCTCGGCTGGTCCCTTGGCGGCGTCATAGCGCATGCGATGGCGGTCCGGCTGCAGGCGGCGGGGGAAAAGGTGGAGTTGCTTGCCATGATGGACAGCTTCGCCGGGTCGACCCTGGTCGACGATGAGCAGGCCGAGGAGATCTCGTTGAGAGAGATATTGGGCGGGTTCGGCGTCGACGGGACGGCTGTCGGTTCTGATCCTGGTCTCGACAACGTCACCGTCGCGTTGGCCGAGATCAGTGGGCATTCCCTCGAACGGGCCGAACAGGTCGTGGACCGGCTCCTGTCGACGGCGGAGCGCAACGCCCGGTTGATGTCCGAGTACCGGCCCGACCGCTTCGACGGCGACCTCGTCTTCTTCACCGCCGCCGCCGACGATCCCACCGGCACACGGGCGATGCGGGAATGGGGTGGGGCGGTGACCGGAACGGTGTACGAGCACCTGGTGCCGGCCACGCATTGGCGAATGACGTCCCCCGATGCCTTGGCCATCGCCTGCCCGATCTTGGGCGATATCGTGGGCGCCGGAACGCCACCGGACGGAGCGGCCGGTCAGCCCATGACGGCGCCGTCCCGGCCAGTGCCGGATATGCGATGATTGGAACGCGTCCCCCTGAGCGCCTTTGTAGCGCAACCATACTCAGGGCGTCTCGGGGCCTTCGGGACGTGTGGTGGCGCGGTTCAATCGCACGGATCCGGCAACGATCCGGGACCGCTCGGGTCAGTCGGCGGGAACCGCACCCCGCATCAGGGTGGATGGAATGCTCGAGACGATTTGTGGGGAGCGCGGTGCCCGGCCCGGCACCGTCTGAGCGTGGTGGCCGCGGCCAATGACCTATCGGACTTCAACGAAGGCGGAACTAATGCAAGGACGTGCACCACGGCTGTGGCGACGGGCGCGGCGGCGATGGGTTGCGGGTGTGTTGAGCGCCGTCACGGTCGCGCTCAGTGTGGCGGCGACAGCCCCCGCCGACGCCGATCCCCTGCCGACGCGATCGGCGGTGGCCGCGTATGTCGACCATATCGACAAGATCGACGACCGCCGATGGGACATGTCCGTGTACTCCCCGTCGATGGGTCGGGTGATTCCCCTGCAGGTGATTCGGCCGGCCGACCCCAGTGTTCCGCGGCCGACCCTGTATCTGCTCAACGGCGCGGGCGGGGGCGAGGACGGAGCGAACTGGTTGAACCAGACGGACATCCTCGATTTCCTCGCAGACAAGAATGCCAATGTGGTGATCCCGGCCGCGGGAATGTTCAGCTACTACACCGACTGGGTGAACGACGACCCGGTGATCGGGCGGAACAAGTGGACGACGTTCCTCACCCGGGAACTCCCTCCCGTGATCGACTCCGCACTCGGCACCGATGCGATCAACGCGATCGCAGGCCTGTCGATGGCGGCGACCTCCGTGCTCGACCTGGCCATCGAGGCACCGGGTCTGTACCAGGGTGTGGCCTCCTACAGCGGATGCGCGCAGACCAGCGACCCGCTCGGTCAAGCCTACGTCCGATCGGTCGTCGAGATGATGGGCGAAACCGACGCACGGAACATGTGGGGCCCCTACGACGGCCCCGGCTGGCGTGAGCACGATCCGCTACTCAACGCCGAGAGGTTGCGGGGGCTCTCCCTCTACATCGCGAACGGCAACGGGCTGCCCGGACCCCACGAGAACCCCGCCCTTCCCCGTACCCCGCAGGCGCCGCCGCTACCGGATCAGATCGTGATCGGCGGCGCCATCGAGGCCGCCACCAACGTCTGTGCGCACCGCCTCTCGGAACGCCTGCACGAGCTGAACATTCCGGCGACGTTCGACTTCCGGAACACGGGGACACATTCCTGGGGATACTGGCAGGACGACCTACGCGAGTCCTGGGCGCTGCTGTCGACCGCCCTCGGCTTGCCGGTGTAACTCCTGGTGGTCCGGAGCCTCGGACGAAAATGGGGACCAGGGCCAATTCTGGCTGCCAGAGCCGACGATGTCGGTTTGGGCGCTGAGCGAACCTTGGCAGACGGGGCCGCTATCACTGCGGACTGGATACATTGCGGCAAACGGCAGCGCTATACGCAGATCGTCGTTCTGCGAACCCATTCCGGCACATCCTACGAATGACCTAGGTTGTCAACCGTTTCCGTCCATCCCGTCGGCCAAGTGGTCTGAAGATTGCGGTGGGGTGTCGGCGACCTCGACTATCCCCGGCGTTGCTCCGCAGTTGGCGAGCAACTCGTTCAACCGCGCTTCGAGCTGCATGACGCCGATGAGGTCGCCCGTTGCGTTGGCATGTTTGAGCAGCGCCGCTAGGTCGTAGACCTGGTCGCGAAACGACTCCATGTCGAACCTCCTGCGGGTGCCCTGGGTGAATGAATGTTTACCCAGGAAGTGGGTGTAACGGTCGAGGTCGACCCGAGATTTCGCTTGGAGCGACGAGGGGGCCGAGGGGCTCGGGGACCTGGCCTTGCCTCCCACTGGGTCCTTTCCCGAAAGCTGGGCAGCAGAGGGGTGCTCGTGGTGGGAGGCTGTCCAGGGTCGAACCCCGCCGAGACCACCCTGGGTGAACATCGGCGACTGCACTAGTGCTCGGTTGGGGTCACGACCAGTGTGCGCTGAGCGTATCCGGGTGCACCCTGGCCCGCTACAGCTAGCTTAATATTCAACTGTCCGGTGGATCACATCGGGTGGAGGTGTGAACCGTCCTGGATGAGGTGGAGGCTGCTGATCCAACAAGGAGAATGCTGGTATGCCTGCACCGAAGTAGTTCGACGCCGAGACCCAGGAACGGGCCGTACGAATGTATCGGGACCGGCTCGACGAGCACGGCGGCTCGAAGGTCGCCGACCGTCGCCATGTCGGCGGGTTGCTCGGCATCGCGCCGGCGACGCTGCGGAACTGGATCGAGCGGGACGAGGCCGCCTCGCCCGGGGCTGCGTCGACGTCTTCTCCCGCCGGATTCTGGGCTGGCCGGTGATGACCACGAAGGCCACACCGTTGGTCGGCGCGGCGCCCGAGCAGGCGTTGTTCACCCGCAAGAGGACCGATTTACGTTTCACTGCAACAGGTTTGGTACCTCACTGCGGATGCAGGGTCGCGATATTCCTCACGGGTAGTCGTCGACGCGCTGACCGAATTGGGCATCGCCGGCTCGATCGGCAGCGTCGGGGACGCCCTCGATACGCGCGGATGGAATCGACCGTACGTCTCTACAAGAGGAGCTGATCCTCCGGGACCGATCGTGGTCCGGGCGGGCCGAGGTGGAGCAGGAAACGGCCGAGTGGGTTCGCTGGTTCGATGCGGACCGGTTGCATTCGTCGATCGACTACCTGTCGCCCATCGAGTACGAGACGCGCTACCGTGAACAGCGCCCCATCACAGCCTCGGCCCTCGAGGTCGCCTGAACGAGGTCCTTGAGGACCCAGCTCACGAAGCTCAGGTCGCCCTACCCTGACATTCTCATCTCACGCATATCGGAATGCGTGAGTGAATTAATGGATGCATGCTGACGCAGACAACGCTGCTGCGACACCGTTTCCGCTCGAACGAGCTCGGTGCAGAGCCCGAGTTGTGGTGTGCAGCGTCATCGGACGACTCCGCGGATATCCGCAACTAACATGCGAGTTCGCGATTGCGACCCATCCGCTTAGTCACCTGCCGTAGGACCTCCTCGTCTGTGAGCAGGTCCGGGTCGGGGGCCACGATCTTCACCTGTAGCTCCTCCTCTGTGAGTGCCTCGGCGGCCAACATCCCCTCTACCACCGGGGCGCCGAAGGCGGTGGGATATCGGATACCGCTGTGGTGGGCTCGGTGGTCAGCGCTGTGCTGTGGGCTTCGGGTATTTGGATTCGGGTTCTCGGGCACGATGTGCGGTTAATCGCGGCCATCTGTGGCCGACCTGGACCTACGGCGAACCACCGACCGTCGTTCTGTCGTATTCCGATTTCACCTCGCCCTCCCCGGTCGATGGTCTTTGGGCCGTGCGCGGCCTCGGCGCCATGCCGGTGATCACCTGGGAACCCTGGCGGTGGCTCGACGAGAGGCGATACGGGTCGAGTGAGTTCTCGTTGTCGTCCATTGCCGCGGGCGTCCACGACGACTACCTGTACCGGTGAGCGGACGAACTGATCGCCTGGGAGCCACTGGTCTATCTCCGTTTCGCCCACGAACCCAATGGAACCTGGTATCCGTGGAGTGTGACCCAGGGGACGCAGCCGAGCAGCTATGCCGCTGCCTGGCGTCACATCCACGACCTGTTCGCACCGAAGGGCGCCGACAACGTGAAATGGGTGTGGGCGCCCAACGTCCAATTCGAAGGCAGCAGCCCGGTGGCTGACCTGTATCCCGGGGATGATTACGTCGACGTTCTCGGTGTGGACGGATACAACTGGGGCACGACGCAGTCGTGGAGTACGTGGGTGGAACCGGCCGAACTCTTCGGTCCGGGTCTGGACGAACTGCGGAATTTGGTGCCGCGTAAGCCGATTTTGGTTACCGAGGTGGAAAGCGCCGACGCCGGTGGGTCGAAGGCCGAGTGGATCGGCGCGCTCGTCGACTTCCTTACAGCGCAGGACGACGTGTCCGGTTTCGTATGGTTCGATCACGACAAGGAAGCCGACTGGCGGCTGACGAGCACACCGGAATCGGCTGCCGCCCTGGCGGACGTATTGGGGAGGAAGTACCGCTGACATGGACATCCCGATCATTGCCGAGGGCACCGAAATTGCGCGGCTTCGTTCGCTCGAACAGCTGGCGATTCTGGACACGCCACCCGAGGCGCGTTTCGACCAGATCACCCGAATGGCGCGTCACCTCTTCGGAGTTCCGATGTCGGCGGTGTCGCTGCTCGATCGGGATCGGCAGTGGATCAAGTCGACGCAGGGCCTCGACCTGCAGAACATTCCGCGATCGCAGACCGTATGCCAGGCGACGATCGCCCGGGCGTATCACCATCCGGAGGATCCGATGGTGATCCTCGAGGACGCACGTCGCGATACGGCGTTCGCGGATCTGCCCGGGGTTGCCGCGGACGGTGGGGTGCGGTTCTACGCCGGCTATCCGCTGTACGGGCCCGGCGGCCACCCGGTCGGGACGTTCTGCATCTACGACACCGAACCCCGCAGACTCGACTCGACGCAGTTGGCGGCTTTCGTCGAACTCGCCGAATGGGCGCAGCGGGAACTCGAGCACTCCGACGAACTCGAGCGCGCCGCCACGATTCAGCGTGAACTGCTCCCTCGACAGGAGATCGATCTGCCGGGATACGAACTGGAGTCGTCGTGCGTGCAGGCCTTCGCGGTCGGGGGCGACTTCTACGACTATTACCGGGTCGGTTCCAGTGCGCTGTTCAGCCTCGCGGACGTCATGGGCAAGGGCCTGCGGGCGGCGATCCTGACGGCTTCGGTCCGGTCCGCGTTGCGCGGCGTCACCCATGCCCTGGCCTGGTACGGCGAGGATCGCCCCGACCTCGGACGCACGGTGGCTGCTGTGGCGGGCCAACTCGCCGAGGACTTCGACCGTACCGGCACGTTCGTGACCCTGTTCCATGCCGCCCTCGACGTCGACTCCGGTGCACTCGACTATGTCGACGGCGGACACGGTCTCGCGATGATTGTCCGGCGGGACGGCACCGTGGAACCGCTGTCGAGTTCCGGGCTCCCGCTGGGAGTGATCGACAATGACTCGTGGGCGGCGCAACGCACCGCATTGAACCCTGGCGACATGCGCGTGATCTGTTCCGACGGATTGCTCGACCACCTCGACGACGCCGACTGCGAATGGGAGTCGGTGCCTGCGTTCGCCGCTGCGCACCCGTCACCGAAGCAGCTGCTGGCAGCGGTTCACGACCTTGCCGATGTCTCCCCGCCCCTCGACGACATCACCGTCGTCGCCCTTCGACGTCGCGACTGTTGAGGAGGACGCCTGTGTCACCCCTCCGGCTTGCCGGTCTCCGGATACTGATCGTCCTCACCGCACTGCTCGGTCTCAACTACATCGTGTGGCGATGGCTGTTCTCGGTGAACTGGCCGGCGTGGTGGATCGCTGTGCCGCTGGTGATCGCCGAAACCTACAGTCTGATCGACTCGTTGCTGTTCGGGCTGACCATGTGGCAACTACGGAAGCGGCCCACGCCGCCACCGCCGCCCCGCGACCTCACCGTCGACGTCTTCATCACCACCTACAATGAACCCGAGGACCTGGTACTCGCGACCGCAGCCGCGGCACACCGGATCCGGTACCCACACACCACCTGGATTCTCGACGACGGTGACCGCCCCGAACTGTCCCGCGCCGCCGACGAACTCGGCGTGCGCTACATGACCCGTGCGGCGTCCTGGACGAACAAACCCCGGCACGCCAAGGCAGGCAACCTGAACAACGCACTGATGCTCACCGAAGGCGAGTACATCCTCATCCTCGACGCCGACCAGGTGCCCGATCCAGCTATCCTCGATCGCACTCTCGGATACTTCACGGACGAGAAGATGGCCATCGTCCAGACACCGCAGTACTTCGTGAACGTGTCCGCGAGCGACCCTCTCGGCAGCCAGGCACCGCTGTTCTACGGTCCCATCCAGCAGGGCAAAGACGGCTGGAACGCCGCCTTCTTCTGCGGTTCCAACGCCGTTCTGCGCCGCGACGCCCTGATGCAGCTCGGCATCGCCGGATACGTCGAAGCCGTCGAACGCGACGTGCAGCGGGCCCTGCGGACGGCCGCGAAGGTAGTCACGAAGGCACGTACCGATCTGAACGCGGACCAGAAGGAGATCGCCGACGCCCTCGACGATGTCACCGAGGCCGTGCACACGGCACGGGAAGACCTCCGCGGCAACCGATCACTCGCCGATGTCACCTACAACTTCCAACAGCGGGTCGACGCCGCCGAACGCCGGATTGTCGACGCAGACGTCGGGTCGATGCGCGAGGACCTGGCAGCCATCGCCGCGCTCGAAGCGGAACTGCACGACACCGACGCCCCCGTCGCGGTACTCGACGATGCCGCATTGACGCGGCTAGCCGAACGCGAATGGTCGCCGCTCGGCGCGATCGAATCCGTCCGCACCCTGATCCGGGCGGTCGACGTCGGCCGCGACGACGAGGCGCAGCCGGTGTTGCCGATGGCCACCATCTCGGTCACCGAAGACATGGCGACGTGCATGAAACTGCACGAACTGGGATGGCACACCGCGTACCACCACGAGAATCTTGCCCACGGTCTGGCACCGGAAGACGCCGGCACGATGCTCACCCAGCGACTGCGGTGGGCACAGGGCACCATCCAGGTGATGTTCCGGGAGAACCCGCTGCTGCAGCGTGGACTCACACTCGCGCAGCGGCTGATGTACTGGGCGACGATGTGGAGCTATCTCTCCGGCTTCGCCGCCGTCGTCTACATCGCCGCACCCGTGGTCTATCTCGTCTTCGGCGTCATGCCCGTGCAGGCGTACAGCTGGGAGTTCTTCGGCCGTCTCATCCCGTTCCTCGCCTTCAACCAACTGGTATTCTTCGCGGTCAGCCGCGGCACTCCCACCTGGCGCGGCCAGCAGTACAGCCTCGCCCTCTTCCCGGTCTGGATCAAGGCGTGCTGGACCGCTGTACTCAACGTGTACGCAGGGCGGCCGCTGGGCTTCGCGGTGACGCCCAAGACCCGGCAGGAACACGGCGCGACCCCGTGGCATGTGGTGCGGTACCAACTGATCGCGATGGCGGCACTCGTCCTGGCGTCGGTGATCGGCGTGATCCATCTGGCGCTCGGGAACATCTCCGTGCTCGGCGTCGGTGTGAACCTGTTCTGGGTCGCCTTCGACCTGGTCATCTTGAGTGTCGTCATCCCCGCGGTCCGATACCGCGGCTTCGGGCAGGAGGAAACCGAATGATCGAGTTCGAGAGCCACACCACGGAAGAGGGTGTGGCCGTGGTGCGTCCGGCCGGCAGGCTGAACATGGTCGCCGCACCCCGCCTGCGAGACCTGTTGCGCGACCTCGTCGACGGCGGAACGACCCGTGTGGTGGTCGATCTCAGCGCCACCGACTTCATCGACTCCTCGGGGCTCGGGGCACTCATCTCCGGTCTCAAGACCGCCCGGCAGGCCGGTGGCGACCTCCGCATCGCGCAGCCCACCGAGCAGGTCGAGACCGTGCTCGCGCTGACCAACCTCAACCGTGTACTCCGAACACACAACTCGGTCGATTCCGCATTCGATGGCCGCTGAACTCGGCTCCTTCTCCCGGCGGCTTCGCATGACCGCCCGTCCGGAAAGCCTGGACGAGGTCCACGAAATCCTCGCCGACCTGTGGGTGCACGACCCGCTGGACGTGCGTCGGCGCATCGAGTTCGAGTCCGCTGTCGCCGAAATCGCGGCCAACATCATCGAGCACACCGCCGGCGACAGCGTGGTCATGACACTCGAAGTCCGGGCGCTGCCCGACCGGATCGAGGCCCGGTTCGAGGACGACGGCGATCCGGTGTCGGTCGATCTCACCGCCACCGAACTCCCAGACGAACTCGCCGAGCGCGGCCGCGGCCTTGCGATCGCCGGCTCGGTTCTCGACCGATTCGACTACCAGCGGGACGGCAAGGTGAACACCTGGATTCTGACCCGCAACCGGGCGGGTTGACGCAGGCTTGACAACGGTCGGCCGAATCCTTCACCGAGGGAACCACGATCCTCACTGGACTCGCTCAGTGGGCGAGAATGCTCAGCAGTTCTCGGCGGTGGCCGCTTGCCCGCCATGACGGAACGTGCGCAGAGCAGCACCGACAACCAGGCCGAGCCCACAAACAATGCGGGGCCGCAGCACACCGAGAACGGCTCCGGCACCTACGAATGGGACCCCGAGCATGGTGTCGTGTTCCACATGGATCTCGACCAGTTCGGCACGGTCGGCGGCGTCCCGATCAGCTAGTACACCCTGCCGCCCCGCCGCCGTACACACCGCTCAAGCTCCCCTGAGCCGGTCACAGCCTGCGCATCAGCACCACCCCTCGAGTTCTGGGGCGCAATATATTTCGCAGCAACACACACGTCGGGTCGCTGTGACCGATTGTGGCGGCGGTGGGAGCCCGGGGGCGCGCATCGAGGTCCCCGACCGTACCGGAACAATGCCGCTGATGAGCGAGTCCAGCATGGGCCGCGTACCGGTGGGGGATCCGATCCCGCTGCGGTTCGATCCGAAGACGAACAGCGCCTCGAGGAGTTGGCACCGGAGCGCGATCGTCCGCGTCGCTGTGCACCGCTTCCTGACCGGGGCGGGCCGATTCCGTCACCCGGTGCTCGGCGAAGAGGTCCGCACCGATTTGATGCGTCTCCACACTGCCCGTTCCCAAACACAGAGAACTCCGCGGATTCACCATCCAGATGGAGACCGATGGTTGTAGATCTCGGCGTGTTGGTCGACCTACGACCGGACAGGCGTCCAATGCAGCAGTGATTTGAGCGCACGTCCGGTGTCGGGTCCGCTTTCGGGCCGAGCTCCGACCGCTGCCGGACATGCGCTGGGACGCCGATCTCGCCCCGATGCGGTTCGGCTGGCGGTGACGCCTGTCAACGCCAGACGCTATTTTCAGCATTTCTTTCAGCGGCCAGCGCGAATCATGGCGATCATGTCGACCGAGTATCGGGGAGCACCTCCCTCGCAATCAAGACGGTCGCGGCCTGCGATGCGCTCTGCCAGGTTGTTCCCAGCCGACAGCAAGGGCGCTGCCAGACAGCGAAAGTAGGTTGACATCATGACGAAAAAGATCGTCCAATTCGGTATCCCGCTTCTGCTTTCTGTCGGCCTGCTTACAGCATGCGGCTCCAGCGACAGTGACACCGGGCAGTCGGCGAGTCCGACGACGTCAGTGGTTGCGTCCTCCACCACGGCCCCAGGCAGCAGTGCCGCGGAAATCGCTCAGGTCGATCCGAACACGGCAAGCCAGAGTCAGATCCAGGCGGCGTTCGAGGCAGCCGGAGTCAGCAACGCGGGTAAGTGGGCGAAGGAGGTCACGGAATACGGCCCCTACAGTCCCGACGCGATATCCGACACCCTGACCAAGGAATTGGGCAAATACGGAATCGATCAACAGACGCTGGACACCATCTCGAGTGTTCTGGCCCCCCAGTAGGGAGAGTGAGCGGCCATGCACGATGAGGTTGCCCCAGGCCGCGGCGGAGCGCGTCACGCGCGGCTCGTCGCGCGGTTTCAGGCGGCACTGCTCGCGCTGTCTGTGCTCTCATGCGCGTTCGTCGCTATCGAACTGGCATCGCTGCGGCACTGGAAGAGTGCCGAGCAGATCGTGCCGTGGATTGTGCTGGGTGTGCTCGTCTGCTCGGCGTTGATCGTCGTGGTCGACCGCTCACGGATCGCGATTACGCAGGCCCGGCTCGTTGCTCTGTGCGCCGCTCCGGCGGCTCTGTTCGGGGTGTATGAGCACGTGAGCGCGAACCTCGACACCGGGGTGCTCAACCACAAGTACGCATGGTCGGAGTTGCTTGGCTGGGAACATCTCTGGCTGGCATCGACCGGAGCTGTCGGTGGTACCCCGGCGACCGCACCACTGGTGCTCGCACTGGCGGGGGTACTGCTGGGTTTGGCGACAGTGGGGATGACAACCGACACAGCCCGGGACGACCTCGCCCAGAACCCGGGGGTCGACGTATCCCGGGTGCGGACGTGAGCCGACCCGGGCGACCGCGCAGACGCCGGCACTGGAGAGGTCAGGTGATGGTGGTGCCGCGGTCGAGAGATGAGCTCATGCTACGGGAGTCACTGCTGCACTTACATTTTTGATGAACCGTCGATGGCGGAGGGGCGCGTCAGGCTTCATCCGAGAACGCTTGCTCGATGATCCCTCTGTTGTGCGCGAACCATCGCAGAACCAGCAGACTTGGGGTGGTGCCTACGCGCTGGCCGTTGCCCGTAATACTCAGGTTGCTGGGGCTGGTCCGGGAATTGCAGGTGCGGCACTTTCGCCGGTGGGTTCGGGCGGCGCCGACCGGCGTCGTCGTACCGTGGGACCACGGGGTTGCGTGATGGTGTGGAGGAGGCTGCGGTGCGGGTGTTGCTGGTCGAAGATGAGACACGCCTGGCCGAGACGATACGACGCGGTCTGACGGCTGACGGGGCCACCGTGCAGGTCGAACACGATGGCGTCGCCGGGCTGGCGGCCGCGGCAGGTGGTGGCTTCGATGTGGTGGTCCTCGACATCATGTTGCCCGGCAAAAACGGGTACGACGTGGTGCGGGAGATGCGTCAGCAGCAGGTGTGGACGCCGGTGCTGATGCTGTCGGCCAAGGACGGCGAGTACGACCTCGCCGATGCGTTCGACCTCGGTGCCGACGACTATCTGATCAAACCGTTCTCGTTCGTGGTGCTGGTGGCCAGGTTGCGGGCGCTGGTGCGGCGCGGCGCCCCGCCGCGGCCCCCGGTTCTGAGTGCTGCCGGACTCTCGTTGGACCCGGCCATGCGGCGGGTCACCCGCGGTGACACCCGCATCCAGCTGACGCCCCGCGAGTACAGTGTGCTCGAGTTCCTGATGCGTCACGCCGATTCGGTGGTCACCAAACACGATATTCTGCAATCGGTGTGGGACGCCAATTATGAGGGTGACGACAACATCGTGGAGGTCTACATCGGCTATCTTCGGCGCAAGATCGATGCTCCGTTCGGCACGACGAGCATCGACACGGTCCGGGGTGTGGGTTATTCGATGCCGTCGGAGACGTAGCGGTCGTCGCCGACTGGGAGCGTGACGACGAAGTGCGCACCCCCGCCCTCCCGGTCGAGTACGTCGATCGACCCGTGGTGTGCGGCGACGATCTCGGCGGCGATGGCGAGACCGAGTCCGGAACCACCGGATGCGCGGGTTCGGGGGTGTCGAGGCGGACGAATCGTTCGAAGATCCGGGTGCGGTCCGCCGGGGCAATACCCGGCCCGTCGTCGGCCACCTCGATGACGGCGTTCTCCCCACGCCGTTGGCAGGCGAGGGTGATTCGGGTGTGCGCGTGGCGGACGGCGTTGTCGACGAGATTGCGGACCAGCCGAGCCAGCTGCTGTGGGTCGCCGGCCACCCGAACAGGGTCGACGGTGGCGGCGACCGCGATGCCGGAAAGGTCCCGGAGGCGGGCGCGTTCGGCCAGGATCAGATCGTCGAGATCGACGTCGACGCGCAGGTGGATCAGTGAGTCTTCGTCGGCGCGCGCGAGCAGGAGGAGATCCTCGATCAAGGCATGCATTCGTCGGGCTTCGGGAAGCAAGGATTCGTCGACCAGGGCCGTGTCGATCAATTCGGGGCGCGAATGTGCGAGTTCGAGTGCAGCGGTGATGGTCGCCAGCGGGCTGCGCAGTTCGTGGGAGGCGTCGGAGACGAAGCGTTGCTGGGCGAGGTGCCCGGCCTCGAGCCGCGCGAGCATGTTGTTCATGGTGACAGCGAGATCGGCGATCTCGTCTCGGGCTTCGGGCACGGGGACCCGTTCGTCGAGTTGATCGGGGGAGATCGCCGCCACGCGGGCACGGATCCTCTCCACCGGGCGCAGGGCTGCACCGATGAGCCGGTAGGTGGCGGCGGCGACGAAGCCGATGACGATCGGGGCACCGATCGCGAGGAGCGCTGCGACGGTGGCTAGGACGCCTTCGACCGGTTCGCGGTCCGCGCCGGTGACGACGGTGACCGGCCCGTTCGGGGACATGCTTCCGTGGGCGGCCACCCAGTAGTCGCGTTCGTGCCCGAAGTCGATGTTGCCGAGGTAGGTGGACTCGCCGGGTAGCAGCGGGGAGGCGAGGACCGGTGCCGACGGGATCCCGGCCGAGGTGGCGAGCACGTTTCCCTGGTTGTCGAGGATTTGGATGGCTCCGATATCGCCGTCGGTGGCGAGTAACGACTCGTCGAGTTCCTGGGGTGGCTGAGTGCGCAATTGCTCGATGATCTGGTGGGCTCGTGAGTCGGCAGTGTCGCGGGCGGAGTGTTCGAGGTTGCGGTACAACACGAACAGGAGCGCACCACCTGCCAGGAGCAGGCACGCCGTCACGGCGAGGACCGCCGCCGCAGCGGATCGCACTCGCACGTTCCAGTGTTCGGGGTTCAGGCTGCGCCGGTCCATGGTGTTCAGTCTGACCGACACCGCGGCCGCGGCCCCGCCCCGCCCGTCGGTGCGATCTCGGATCTCATGCGAGCGTCTCGGCGAGGATGACGGAGCAGAGAGACAGGAATCCGGTGACCGTGTCGTGGTCGCAGAGATCGGCCGCCTACACGAGTTCACCTGTCGATGCCGGTGATCGGTGAAGTGGAAATGCGGATCGCATTCCGCGATGGCGGGTGGTTGCGGTGCGATCGCGAACTCCAGTCCGTCGCAGTCGAGTGTGACGATGGTGAAGTTGGAGTCACTGCGCTGAGTTCGAGGTGACGGAGTCGCCCCAGGTGGCGCGCGAACCGGACTCGCCGATGCGGTAGATCTGAACAATGGTTCCCACTGCCACCACGATCGCGAGAAACGCAACGATCAGTGTGAGCGGCCGTGAGGGATCCGATTTTCGTTCCCGAAGCTGGACCGCGCCGACGGCCAACGCGGCGAGGAGAAGCGCGACGGAGAAGTAGATCATGGTGTCGCCTAGTTCGGTGTGGGTGTGCACCGCAACCGACCTCGCGACGTGTCTCTCGAGCCACTCGCCGGCGTCGGTGGTCAGCGGAGTCAAGACCGCGGTCACGGCGGCGAGCACGAGGGTGAGCCATGCCAGTCGGCGTCGGGCCGCGGGCCACATGCTGCACAGGACGAGCAGAATTGCGGTCAGCGGTGCCAAGACCACGATGAAATGGACGAACAGAACATGGGCGGGCAACCCGCTGACAGTGGACATGGTCCGAGTATTCGGGGACGTTGCTGAGAAACCACTGAAGATTCCGCTCGGACGGCCACGAGGGGCACTTATGTACGGCGGTGTGCCCGGGCGAGGACGTCGCGCAGTCCTTTCACGAGGAGGCCGACCGTCGATTCGTCGAAGAGGTCGGTGGAGTACACGACTTCGGCGTCGATGCCGCTCGGCGCGCCGGCGTCGTCGTGGCGTTCGGTGAAGTAGAAGTGCAGATCGCACTTGGCGACGTCGAGCGGGCGTGGGGTGATCTCGACGCGTAGTCCCTCGATATCGAATTCGGCGGCAGTGAAGCTCTCCAGCGACAGCGCGACCTGGAAGAACGGGTGCAGGGACGGTGACCGCGGGGGATCGAGGATCTCGACCAGACGCTCGAATTGCACATCGGCGTGCGCGAAGGCCCGTAGTTCGGACTCGCGCGCCGCGGCGACCACCTCGTCGAAGTTCATGTTCGGTGTGACACGGGTGCGCAGGACCAGGGTATTGACGAACATTCCCACCACACCCTCGAGGTGGGGATGTCCGCGTCCCGCGACCGGTGTTCCGATGGCGATGTCGGTGTGACCGCTCATCCGGGCGAGCAGTACGGACACTGCCGTCCGCAACGTCGTGAACAGGGTGGCGTGATAGGTATGCGCCGAGGCAAGTAGTGCGGCATGCACGGTGGGGTCGACGGAGAAGGCCAGGCGTGCAGCCTGATAGGACCAGCGCTCCGGACGCGGGCGGTCACTGGGGAGGTGCAGATCGCCCCGCAACCCTGCCAACTCCGTTTCCCAGAAGTCGATCTGCGTCGATGCGCGACTGGAGGTGTCGTGCTCGTCCCCCAACCTAGCATGCCGCCACAGGGTGTAGTCCGTGTAGTCCACCGGAAGGTCGGGCCACTGCGGCGCCGAACCTGACGTTCGTGCGGCGTAGGCCAGCGTGAGGTCTCCGGCGAGTGTGGCAAACGACCATCCATCGACACTGATGTGGTGGAACACGCACGCGATCACGTGCTCGTCTCGGCCGTGTTCAAAGACCCGGATCCGCAGCGGAGGTTGGGCTCGAACATCGAACGGAGCCGCAAGGACGGCACTGATGGCGGTGTCGTCCACAGGGATAGGAGTGAGATCGGGGAGCACGTCGGCGACGTCTAGTAGGTGTTGGTAGGGGCCGGTGGGTCCGTCGGGGTAGATGGTCCGCAGCGCACGGTGTCGTTCCACGACGTCCTCGACCGCCTGCCGTAATGCGCTGTGGTCGAATTCGCCACGCATCCGGATCGTGCACGGAATGTTGTACAGGGCTGGTGCAGTGGCGGTTCTGTCGATATATTCCTGTGCTGGAGCGAGCGGGATTCGGTCGGGCAGCTCGATCTCACCGAGAACGGGTCGGGTCGCGGCAGGGGATGACTCACCGATCCGTACTGCCAGTGCAGCAACAGTCGGGGCGTCGAAGACGTCGCGGACCCCGAGTTGCGTGCCCCGCCGGTCATTGAGCCGGGCGACTACCCTTGTCGCGGAGAGTGAATCGCCACCGAGGTCGAAGAACGAGTGGTCCGCGCCGATGGTGGTCACACCGAGCACCTCGGCGAACACGGCGGCGACGCCGCGCTCCGCCGCGGTGTCGGGATTCCGGTGGGGAACGGGACCGCCGCCGAGGTCGGGTTCCGGCAGCGCCGCGCGATCGAGTTTCCCGGTCGGTGTGAGCGGTATCGAGTCGACGAGCGTGATGGCGACGGGAGTCATATAGTCCGGGAGGAATCGGCGTGCTCGTCCGCGCAAGGCGGCGACGTCGACGGTGGCCGCCTCAGCTGCGGCGACGTAAGTCACAAGTACGGGATCACCGGCGGGTGATCGGTGCACGACGGTGGCAGCGAACGCTACCGCGGGGTCTCCGCACAGGACCGAGTCGATTTCGCCGAGTTCGATCCGCAATCCACGAATCTTCACCTGATCATCCGCGCGGCCGAGGAATTCGAGTTCATGATTGATCGTCCAGCGGACCTGGTCGCTGCTGCGGAACATGCGGGAACCGGGTTCGCCGAGGGGATCGGCCACGAATTTCGTCGCGGTCAGGGCTGGGCGTCCGTGATAGCCGCGGGCCAAGGCGGGCCCGGCCAGGTATAGCTCACCCGATGCGCCCGACGGCAGTGGGCGCAGATTCCGGTCGAGAACCGCGGCGCGCACACCACGCATGGGCGTGCCCAGCGTGATCGGTGATTGCGGCTCCAGCGGGTCGGTGAGGGTGACACTGCACGTCGTTTCGGTGGGGCCGTAGGCGTTGCGCATCAGTCGTCCCCGAGCCCATCTGCGAACGAGCGGCTGCGGGCACGGTTCGCCGCCGACGAGCACCAGCTCCACCGTGTCGAGCCCGTCCGGGTCGACGGTGGCCAGCGCGGACGGTGTCGCGAGCAGGTGCGTCACACGGTGGCGCCGCACAAATGCCGCGAGTTCGCGCCCACCGAACGCGGTGGCCGGGGCGATGACCAGGGTGGCGCCGTGGATGGCGGCCGTCAGCACCTCGACGAGCGCGGTGTCGAAGGTCGGTGATGCCAGATGCAGGACGCGGGAGGTCGCGGTGACACCGTACTTGTCGCGAACTTCCTGCGCGAGGTTCGAGAGACCGGCATGAGTGACGACGACGCCCTTCGGAGTGCCGGTCGACCCGGAGGTGTAGATGAGGTACGCAGGGTGCGCGGGCCGCAGCGCTGCTGCGCGTTCACCAGCACCGACGGGGCCCGATGTCAGCGAACGACAGAGTTCGTCGGTCGCCGCATCGTCGAGTGACAGCCATTCCACCGTTTCGGGGAGAAGGTGCTGTGAGTGCAACACCGTAAGGCCGAGGGCTGCACCGGAATCTGTGAGAGTGCATCTGAAAACTCCGGTTCGGGTCACGCCGTGCGGGCGAGTCGGCGTGACATGGTCGCGATCATGGCGATGTAGACCATCGCTTCGTGATGGTCGGGCCGCGTCTCGTAGTCGCGGACGCAACGCCGGTGTTTACAGATCCACGCGAAGGTCCGCTCGACCACCCACCGACGGGGAAGAACCCTGAACCCTTTGACATCGTCGGTGCGCTTGACGACCTGAACCATCAGTGACACAACTCGTTTCGACCAGTCGATCAGCCGTCCGGCATAGCCGCCGTCCGCCCACACCAGGCTGATCGTCGAGAACTGGGCGCGCAGCGCGGCCAGCAGCCGGAACGCGCCATCGCGGTCCTGAATCCCGGCCATCGTCACCACGACCGCCAACAACAGCCCGCTCGAGTCCACAGCGATGTGCCGTTTGCGCCCATTCGTTTTCTTGCCCGCATCGTATCCTCGACTCGACCGGGGCACGGTGTCGGCGCCCTGCACCGATTGGGAGTCGACGATCGCCGCGGACGGCAGCGGGTGTCGGCCGCCCTGGACCCGCACCCGATCGCGCAGCGCGTCGTGAATCCGCTGCCACACTCCTGCCCGGACCCAGCGGACGAAGATCGCGTACACCG
>SEEV01000724.1 GCA_004211695.1 Rhodococcus sp. (in: high G+C Gram-positive bacteria) | reverse complement strand
TTCGGCCCCAATCACCCGATCATCGTCTAACGTCCGCGACACCTGCCCGCCCTCGACGCGAAAGAGCAAGTGGAACAACCCGACACGAGAGGTCGGATGCTCAACCATGCCCACATACCCGACCATTGCTGCACACCGAAACTCACCCCGACTGGATCAGCGAATCGGTGCATTCGGGCTTATTGGTCCGCCCCGCGTGTGACCACCCGATCGGGGGGGCCAACGTCCGGCCTCTGCCACGCCCGTCCCGGCCCCTCCCGGCCGGGACGGGCGTGTTTCCCAAAGAAGGTCAGGGTGAGCGAGACAGGGGCACTCACACAACGACATCCGGGATGACCGTCCCCTGCGCCGACCCCCGGGGTCGGCGCAGGAGTGCCGGATGCGTCGAGAATTGATGGAACAAAAAATGAATCGTCCTGGGCTCCTCACCCGTCGGCCGGACCCGACCTCGCTGTCGCCTAGTAGTACTTTGTTAGCTCGGCATGTCGGCTCGAGTTTTCGTGGCCTTCTCGAGAGCATGCGGGCATGGATACAGCCGCTCTCGACCGTGTCGGGGAACAGTTGGATGCGTTTGTCGGTGAGGTGTTCTCGTCGCTGGCGCGTAAGGATCAACGGGAGAAGGCGGGGCTGTATGCGCGGGGGTTGATGCTCGACGGGCGGCGGAAGTCGATGCAGCCGATGGCGCAGCGGTTGCGGGTCGATCATCAACAGTTGCAGCAGTTCGTGACCACCTCGCCGTGGGATGTGGTTCCGGTGCGGAAAACGCTGTCCCGCCGGGCGTGTGGTCTGATCGACCCGGATGCGTGGGTCATCGACGACACCGGGTTCATCAAGGACGGACCCGCCTCGCCGGGCGTGGCCCGCCAGTACTCGGGCACTCTCGGCAAGGTCGGCAACTGTCAGATCGCGGTCAGCGTGCACGCGGCCACCGATGCGGCGTCCGCCCCGCTGGACTGGCGGCTGTTTCTACCCGAGAGCTGGGACGATCGTTCGGCCGCCGACCCCGACGCCGTCGCCGCGATCACCGCCCGCCGGCGACGGTCCGCGATCCCCGACACCGAGCATCACCGCCCCAAATGGGCGATGGCGATCGAGATGATCGACGAGCTGATCGAGTGGGGCCGGATCCCGCCGGTCGTGGTCGCAGACGCCGGCTACGGCGACACCACCGCCTTCCGGCTGGCGCTGACCGAGCGGGGCATCGACTACGTCGTCGCCGTCAAGGGCGCGACCAGTGCCCATCCCGGCGACGCGGTCCCGGAGACCGGGGCCTACAGCGGCCGCGGGCGCCCGTCGACGCCCCGTTACGGCCCGCACGCGACCTGCAAGGACCTCGTCCTCGCTGCCGGACGTAAGTCCCTGCGCACCGTGACCTGGCGCCGCGGCACCAAGACCGACCCCACCAATCCGACCGCGTCGATGCGCTCGCGGTTCGCCGTGTTGCGGGTCCGTCCGGCGAACCGGGACATCCCCCGCGCCGAGGACGGCACCCTGCCCGCGGTGTGGTTGCTCGCCGAGTGGCCGACCGGAGCGGATGAGCCCACCGACTACTGGCTCTCCACCCTCCCCGAGGACATCCCGCTGCCCGAGCTGGTACGGCTGGCGAAGATCCGCTGGCGCGTCGAGCACGACTACCGGGAGCTGAAAACCGGTCTCGGACTGGATCATTTCGAAGGTCGTTCCTGGCTGGACTTGCACCACCACGCCACCCTGGTCACCGCCGCCCACCTGTTCCTCACCACCCTCCGGCTCACCGACCCAAAAGCAGCTGGGCAGGACTGACCCTGTACGGCGTTCTCCGCGAACTCCAACGCGCACTTGCCCGTTGGGTCGGTACCTGCCCACTGTGCCACCACACCTTCCCTACCTGGAGGGTCGAGAGCTGGCGCGGTGCCCGTGATCGGCGGTAGGTCGCGGAGCCGCTTGTGACCCATACGGTTTCCCGTTGATCGTTCTTCTCCTCGACCGTGACCGATCTGGTTCCGTTTCCAGCTCCCGCCCGTCAATCCGTGCATGCGGTTCTCCCGCACACGGCTTACCGACGCCGTTCACCGCCGGCATTCGGCGTCACCCGCCAAGCCCGAAAGGGCCTGGGTGCGA
>SEEV01000260.1 GCA_004211695.1 Rhodococcus sp. (in: high G+C Gram-positive bacteria) | reverse complement strand
CGCGCCGGTGCTCGCACCGCGGCGGGAAGGTCTCACCGGTGTCGTCACCGGTGCGGGCACCGGGATCGGTCGGGCCTGCCTCGAAGTGCTGGTCGATCACGGCGCCCGCGTCGACGCGTGGGATCGGAGCGACGCGGCGCTGGCAGATCTTGCCGGGCGTGAGGATGTCGCTGCCCGGACCGTCGATGTCACTGATGCGGCGGTGGTCGCATCCGCAGCGTCGGCGGCGTTGAAGCATTGGGGCCCCATTGATTTCGTGATCAACTGCGCAGGCGCGTTTCTGGTCGGTCCGCTAGCCGACGTCAGTGCCGCGTCGGTGCGTGCGCTGTTCGAGGTGAACGTGCTCGGGACCACGCTGGTCACGCAGGCGTTGCTCCCGGCGCTCGAGAGCAGCCGGGGGTCAATCGTGAACGTGGCCAGCTCGGTTGCCCTCAAACCGACCGCCAGTAACGCGCACTACGCGGCGTCGAAGGCGGCGGTCGCGCACCTGACCCGGTGCTGGGCCCTGGAATTGGGCCCCAAGGGTGTCCGGGTCAACTCCGTTGCTCCCGGCCCGACGCCGACCGCGATCTACCGGACCGCCGGGATGAGCGCGGAGCAAGAGTCGACGCTACTCCGCGAGCGGGCTGAGGCGATTCCACTGCGCCGGGTCGGCGATCCCGTCGACACCGCCCGGTGGATTGCACGGTTCGCACTCGAGGACGACTGGACGACCGGTGTCGTTCTTCCGGTGGATGGTGGAATGGCGCTCTGACGCCGCGCGTCCTCGCCATTCGCTTTCAGCACGAAATCCCGGGCCCTCACGACGAGGGCCCGGGATCCGGCTGCCTCCCGTTCCCACCGATGTCGAGCCCAGGCAGCAGCGCACCGGCACCGCCCATTCCGATTGCGGACGCGGTGCCGCACCGACTGCAGTCCCAGTAACCGGAAGCCTCGACACCCTGGTCGCCTACAGGGGAAGCCATGCCAACCCACATCCCCACATCGAATTTCCGTGCACGAACGTCGGCGACCGACCCAAGCCCGCCAGTCGCACACTTGCGTGCCCCACTCAGGCCGGCGGATCAAGTCAACGTTCGACTCCGAAAGCGACCTATCCCGCAGTGCCTGATCATTCGCACCACCACATCGACCGGGACTGGCAGCACCGCGCCTCCTGCCGCGGCACCGACACCGACAGGTTCTTCTCCCCCGACGGTGAACGCGGCAGCGTCCGCGCTCAGCGTGAGCACGCCGCCAAGCAGATCTGCCAGGACTGCCCCGTGCTCGCCGAATGCCGCACCCACGCCCTTACCACCGAGGCTTACGGTATTTGGGGTGGCATGTCCGAAAGCGAGCGCGCCCGCCACACCCGACTTACCCGCCTCGCGGCCCGACCCCGGGAGTGTGTCGCGCGACCGGACCCTCGAACCGCGCCGGACCTGAACACGCCATGAGGTAGAGGTCATGGCCACCCATTACGACGCACCGAGAGTCATCGAATCCAGCGCGTCGACGGACACGTCGCGCGAACAGCTGGCGGCAAGCAGAGAAGAAGCCCTGGCACCCGACGACACCAACACCGCAGAGTCCTTCGAGCTGCCCCAGTTGCAATTGGTTCCATTACCGCAGCCGTCTCGCCGATGGTGATCAGCTGGTCTAACGGGACTGCGCATTTTGTAAGCATCCGCCTCTCCGGGTGCCAGGAATCGATCTTCAGCGGGCCACCAGGGGGTACAGCGTGGCGAGGAAGATACGGCTGTTCCTCCGGTTCGCAGGTCAGTCAGCCGGTGCGTCGAGAATCAGGTCGTAGTTCTTATGGCAAGGAAGCCGATTTCCTTTTGTCGGCGGCCGTAGCGTACCGATGGCACCATCATGCGGTGGGCGAACTGACTTCAGCGCGCAGGACAGGACTAGGCCCGCACTTCGCAGCCCTTCGAGGACTCGGGTGAAAGTACTGGCCGCATCCCCTGAGTGTCGGCCGGGGTGCGGGTAGCACGTATGAGCCACCCTCACTGAGCAGAGGCGAAGAGACACGCAGAGGAACGCCCACTGCCCCTTCACCCGCGACGGAAAAGTTTCGGGTGGAGGGGCAGTGGATGGGTCCGAGGCCAGGCTCACACCGCCTCGCCACGGATCCGACGACTTCTAGCCGCCGACCTTCTGACTTGCGCCGGCGTCGATGGGCAGGTTGATTCCGGTGATGTAGCGCGACTCGTCCGATGCCAGGAAGAGCACGGCGTTGGTGATGTCGATGGGCTCGACCCACGGGATGTTCGGGAGCGAGTGCATGGTGGCGAACGCGTCGCGGGAATCCTCGAGCGTCGGGTGCGCGAGGTCGGGTCGGAAGAGTCCGTAGAAGGTCTCGTTCTGCAGGAGCTTGGTGTTGACGTTCGTCGGGTGCACGGCGTTGACCCGGATCCCCTTCGGGCCGAGTTCGTTTGCGAGCGTGTGCATGAGACCGACGATGCCGTGCTTGGCGGTGACGTAGTGACCGACGTTCGGGTAACCGTTCAGGCTCGAAGTAGATCCGGTGAAGATGACCGAGCCGCCTTCGCCCCGCTCGACCATGTTCGGCACCGCGGCCTTGACGGTGTGGAAGACACCGGTCAAGTTGGTGTCGATCATGTCGTTCCACTGCTCTTCGGTCAGGTCCAGGACCTTGTTTGCCGAGATGATGCCTGCGTTGGCGCAAACGATGTCGATACGGCCGAACTCGGCGAGGCCGTCGGCGACCGCAGCCTCCATCTGCTTCAGGTTGCGCACGTCGGCCTGCGCGATGACCACGCGGCGGCCCAGTTCCTCGACCAGCCGCGCCGTTTCCTTCAGGTCATCGAGCGACGCCATCGGGTACGGCACACTACCGATCTGGTCGGCGATGTCGATGGCGATGATGTCAGCGCCCTCTTTGGCCAATCCGAGTGCGTGCGAACGTCCCTGCCCGCGCGCGGCCCCGGTGATCAGGGCGACCTTGCCCTCCAAGCGGCTCATTGAGTTTCCATTCTCTCGATGTGCTCCCCTGCCGATGTCGGCGGAGTAGTGACAACAAACGTACGTGCGTTTGTTTACTTAGAGTGTGATCTGAGCGACAGCAAATGTCAACAAGATGCGGCAGACGAGAACGAGGGACCTCGAGACATGCAGCATCACAGCAGAAGGACCGACGCAGAATCGATGAAATCGAGCCGGGAGGCGTTCTCCGCCAAAGCCTTACCCCGATATCGGGCAGGACTGAGGGGCGTAGGAGTTAGCGACCCACATGCGCCGATGGCAGGGGTACGCGATCGGTGACGCCGCACAACCAGGCATCGGCTCCGGGAGCCGTCGTGCATGCGTGTCGCCGCAGTTGTCAGCCCGCATCCCGTGTCGGTGACGCGGGGTGCGGGCTGAATGGGGATACGGTCAGGTCAGCTGGCGTCGTCGACGCCGAGCTGCCGGAGCGCCATCCTGATGTAGGTGTTGACGACCTTGTCGAGCGACTTGGGGCCACCGGGCTTGTACCACGACGAGACGTGCGCGCCCTGCGCCAGAATCGAGTACGTCTGTAGCTTGGCATCGAGGACGTCCGCGCCGGTCTCCTTGGCCACATCCTTGACGAGTTTCTGCAGCAGGCGCTCGTACTCGGCGCGCTTTGCGAGAACCAAGTCCAGGTCGCCGTCGCTCAGGGAGCGGAGTTCGGTATTTCCGATGAACGTTTCCCGCGCGTGCTCCGCGTGGTAGCGAATGTGGCAGTCGACCGCTGCTTTGAACCGGCCGACGGCATTTCCGTCGACAGTGACGAGAGCACCGTTCACGGCTTCGAGGAGTTCGTCCATGACCGACACCATGATGTCGGTCAGAAGCTCTTCTTTGCCACTGATGTGGTTGTAGAGGCTGCCGACCTGGATGCCGACCTCGCTCGCTACTGTGCGCAGCGATGTGGCCTCGTAGCCGTGCTCGTAGAACAGCCTCGCCGCGGCCTCCCGAATTGCGACATTGGTGCGCGCGCCGCCGCGTGTCACCCGAGTAGCTCGAGTCACTGTGCCCCTCCGATGTAGATTAGACGGTCCCCGAAGGGGCCGGCGAGCAGTCTCAGGAACAATCGTACGTTAGTCGGTCCTGATTCTCGCTGATTGTCGGCGCGATGATCACCAGCCCATCGTCGCCCGGATGTTGGTCTTGACGATCTTGCCGCTGGGATTCATCGGCAGCGCGTTGGGGCCCACGAGCGCGATCATCTTCGGGACCTTGTATCCGGCCAGATGCTGACGCAGGAATGACGCGATCTCCGTCTCCGTGACGTCCTGACCCGGACGAACGGCGATCACCGCTCGCACCTCCTCGTCCCACTCCTCACTCGGGACACCTAGGACGGCGGCTTCCATGACGGCCGGATGCGTGTGAAGCAACTGCTCGATCTCCGAGCTGTACACGTTCTCGCCACCGGTCTTGATCATGTCCTTGGCCCGGTCGCGGAAGTACAGATAGCCGTTCTCGTCGCGAACCGCCAGGTCACCGGTCCGCAGCCAGCCGTTTTCGAGCACCTCCTTGGTGGCCTCCGGGCGACCGAAATATCCGGTCATCAGATTGGGGCCACGGACGCAGATCTCGCCGATCTCCCCCACCGCCGTGGGGACGCCGTCGTAGAGGTCGCGTAACTCGACCTCGGTGAGCAGGTACTCGGTGCCGATCGATCCATCGATCTCCGGCCGCAACATGTCGTGCGGAAGCAGTCGGGTGACCATCGGTCCGGCCTCGGTCAGGCCGTAGCGGAAGAACAGGTCCACGTCCGGGATCAGTTCGGACACTGCCAGTTTGTCCGGCATCCGAAGCAAACCGGCGCCGGTGTGAAGCGCCTTGAAATTGGCGCGGAACCCGTCGGTGTCGAAGGTGCCCGACTTCAGCATGCGCCGGATCATGTTGGGCACGAGGAACATGTTGGTGATCGACTCACGAGCGACGAGGTCCGCGATCTCTTCCTCCACGAACTTGTGGACGAGCACCGAGCTGTTACCCGTGACGTAGTGCGGCAGGAACCAGCACAACAACGCGGCGGAGTGGAAGAGCGGGGTGACGACGAGGCCGCGATCGTTCGGGCGGCCACCGATCCGGCAATCGCCGATCTCGTTGACGGCGTTGGTCAGGATTGCCGAGTGGGAGAGCACGACCCCCTTGGAGAACCCGGTAGTACCGCCCGTGAACAAAATGCAGGCCGCATCCTGCCCTGCGACCGGAACGCCCTTGATCGGCTCCGACCGCACGAGGTGGTCGAACTCGTCGCCCTCGTGCACGACGGTGACCGGCGCGTCGAGACCGTCGCCGGCCAGGACCTCCGCGATGGCAGCATCGAAGCCATCGCCGACGAGTACGACACGGGCACCGGTCTCGTTGATGCCGTGGGCCAGTTCCTCGGTTGCCCATCGCCAGTTGTACGGAACGTAGGCAGCCCCGGCGGCAACGATTCCCAGGAAGGTTTCGATACTGAAGGCAGTATTGCCCGCGAGGACTCCGACCGTGTCACCCGGCTCGACACCTCGCGCCTTCAGGCCGGCGGCAATCCGCCACGCCCGGTCCGCGAGTTCTCCATGCGTGAGTCGGCGCGTCCCGTCGAAGATCGCTTCGCGTTGGGGCACCAACCGCTCGTTTCGACGAATGGCGTCGACGAGAGTAAACATCGTTCTCCTTAGACGGACAGGTGTTGCTGTGGTCTCCAACACTACGGCAAACGTACGTACGTTCGCTAGTCCCGGCGGCACAGAGTCCCCGATCCAGCCGGAGCCACCACCCGACAGAGCACGCGTCAACCGACCGGTTCGCCGTCCGCAGCACTGGCGTTGTCGTCCGAGGCCCGACGGTCGATGCGCTCGGCGTGGGACACCGCCGCCTCGAGGTGCCTGTCGGCCGTGGTGAGGTCGAGGCGTGCGTCGCTGAGACCGTCGATGACCTCGATCAGTGCGGCGTCCTCGGCGACGCCCTGCGATTCGCGACCTCGTGCGTCGAATGCCTCGGTCAATTCCTTCATCCGCTGAATGAGGTCGTGCAGATCGGATCGCAGCTGAGCCGTCTGCCGGGCCAGATCGGATCCGCTCATGCTTACCTGCCCTCACTCGCCGCGGGTGCACACACCGTCAGCTTCACGGTAGGTCAGGCCGATCCGGGACGGGGCCGAAACCGCGTGCCTGCCGACTCACCGGCGGTCACTGTCGGTGTGCGAGCCGATCCTCGACGCGATCGAACCAGTCGAGTACCGCGCGCTCGTACACGATCCCGAAGTCGAGGGTGGCCAGGGCATACCGGTTGGATCCGTGCACTTCGGCGTCACGCTCGTATTCGGCGAGCTGCCGCTCGTGGGCGGTGCGGTGCACGTCCAGCATCGCGGCCAACCGCTCGGGCGGGAGGTGTGCACCGAACGCGACGGTGAGCAGCAGGGGATACCGAATGTTCTCCGGGCCGGGCTCGCGCTCGATCCAGTCCGCGAACGCCCGGCGCCCCTCCTCGGTCAGCGTGTACGGCTTGCGCTCGCGCGCCCCCCGCTCCCCCGCCTCGATCAGCCCGACGCGCTCCATCGCCGCGAGCTCCCGATACACCTGACTGGTCGTGATCGACCAGAACTTGCCGATGCGTTCCTGGGCGGTCACCACCAGGTCCCATCCGGTCTTGGATCCCTCGTGCAGGAAACCGAGCAGCGACGCCGCGGTGGCGTTGAGGGGGCGTTCGGCCATGACACGGTCCTTCACACGATAGGGGGTTGACATTCCACTGTGGCATATCGATCATGGAATCAGCGACATTCCACAGTGGAATGTCACCGGCGAGGAGGGTCCGATGCCGAACACGGACAACATCCGGATATCCGATTCCGAACGCGAGCAGGTCGTCGGTGAACTCGGCCGGCACCTCACCGCCGGCCGGCTCACGATCGGCGAGTTCGACCAGCGGGTCGCGCAGGTATATCGGTCGATCACCCGGCACGAGGCGCACCACGCCCTGGTCGACCTTCCCGTCCAGGTCGCGGCGCCCGTGCCTGCTCCAATGCCGACACCACGGATCCTTCCGGCGCGTCGGCGCCTGCCGGGTCATCAGCAGATCGAGTGGCTCGCCTGGCTCGCCGCCGGAAGCATCAATCTCGCGATCTGGGGCATCGTCTCGCTCGCCACCGGCACGCTGCTCTACTTCTGGCCGGTGTGGGTGATCGGCCCGTGGGGGCTGGTGCTGCTGGGCCGGACTCTGCTCGGCCGCGAGGGCACGTGCGGCAAGATCACGAGCGCCGTGCGGGACGACCGCATCGGTGTCGCCGCACGAGGCTGAACCGCGTCGGGACGAGAAGGCTTCTGCCGGAGCTCAATCCGCCCCTCCCACTCCCGGGGTGACGATGCCGTGGTCGAACGCGTACACGATGGCGGCGGCACGGTCGCGGAGATCGAGTTTGACGAAGATGTGCCCGACGTGGCTCTTCACCGTCACCCCCGAGATGCCCAGCTCCCGACCGATCTCAGTGTTGCTGTGCCCCCGCCCGATGAGCGCGGGCACATCGAGTTCGCGCGCGGTCAACTCGCCGAGCCGGTTCCGTCCCCCGTCGGACGACGGTGCGACGGTCCGGTACGTCGCCAGAACACGGCCGGTCACCGAAGGGTCGAGGCAGGCGCCGCCCTCGGCCACCGTGCGCACGGCGCGGATCAGATCCTCCGCCGGCGAATCCTTCAGGATGAAACCGGCGGCACCGGCGCGAATGGACCCGGACAGCAACTCGTCGTCGTCGAACGTGGTGAGCACCAACACCGGCGGCGGCTCGGCGGTCGACTGGAGAGCGCGGGTCGCCTGGATCCCGTCGACTCGCTTCATCCGAAGATCCATGAGCACGACATCCGGGATGTGTTCCGCCACCGCATCGGGCACTTCCGCACCGTCGGCGCATTCGGCGACGATCACGAACCCGTCCTTGCGCCGCAGGATCCGGCGCGGCCCCGACCGCACCAGTTCCTGGTCGTCGACCAGCAACACCTTGATCCGTGAGTCTTTTCGGCGCAAACCCGGTCCTTCAGGTCCGGGACAGCCGATCCGGTTTTGTCGGACCGTGTGACTAGTGTCTGAGTTTATGGCGGGGAGGGTGGTGAAGCGGGCGTTCAAGTACCGCTTCTATCCGACTGCGGTGCAGGCGGAACAGCTTGCTCGGACGTTCGGGTGCACCCGGTACGTCTACAACCGGGCGTTGGCGGAGCGCTCGCGTACCTGGTCGCAGGAGCAGCGGCGGGTCACCTACAGCGACACCTCGAGGATGCTCACCGGATGGAAACGGGACACCGAGACCGCGTGGTTGTCGGAGCCGTCGAAGGGGCCGTTGCAGGAGTCGCTGCGGCAATTGCAGGGCGCCTTCGACAGGTTCTGGCGCAAGCAGTCCCGCTACCCGCAATTCAAGAGGAAGGGCCACTCGAAGGATTCGGCGACCTACTACGCGAACTGCTTCACCTACCGCGGCGGGCAGATCCGGTTGGCCAAGCAGTCCGAACCCCTGGACATTCGATGGTCGAGGCCGCTACCGGAGGGCTGCGCGCCATCCCAGGTGACGGTGTCGCGTCATGCTCGCGGTCGGTACCACATCTCGATCCTCGTCGAGGACACGATCCCCGAGCACCCGCCGACCGATCGGGTGGTCGGGCTCGACGCCGGGATCACGAGCCTCTACACGCTCTCGACGGGGGAGAAGATCACCAACCCGCGCCACGAACGAAAGGACCGTGAACGGCTGGCGAAGGCACAGCGGGCGCTGGCCAAGAAGAAGAAGGGATCCCGTAACCGGGCCAAGGCCCGACTGAAGGTCGCGAAAATTCATGGCCGGATCACCGATCGGCGCCGCGATTATCTGCACACACTCTCCACTCGGCTGGTGCGCGAAAACCAAGTGATCGCCATCGAGGATCTGAGTGTGCGGAACATGGTCAGGAATCGGTCGTTGTCTCGGGCGATCTCGGATGCGAGTTGGTCCGAGTTCCGGTCGATGCTCGAGTACAAAGCCGACTGGTACGGGCGGCGGGTGGTGGCGATCGACCGGTTCTGTCCGTCGTCGAAGACCTGCTCGGTGTGTGGAGCGATCGCGTCGACGATGCCGCTGAACGTGCGGGAGTGGGCGTGCCGATGCGGCGCCGTCCATGATCGGGATGTGAACGCGGCGAAGAACATTGTGGCCGTCGGACTGACGGTGACAGCCTGCGGAGATGGTGTGAGACCGCCCCGCACCTGAAGTGTGGGGAGGCAACTGTCGGTGAAACAGGAACCTCGGGACGCGAGTCTCGAGGGGAATCTCGGTCGTTCACGAACGAGAGGTCTACTGCTGGTATGCCTTCGGGTTCGTCGCAGCCGGCGTCGTTTCCGGCATCGTCATTCCGCTGTGGGGCTGGCGCGCGATGTTCGTCGTCGGGGGCTCGGTGCCCTTGGTGCTGCTGGTGTTCTTGCTGCGCTACTTGCCGGAATCTCCCCGATACCTACTCAAGCGCCGTGCTCACAATCGCGCGCGCACGCCTCCTGCGCCGCCTCGACCCGGACCTGTCCATCGATGCCATCGTCCTGGCGGACGCATCAGACTTCGCCCAGCGTCTACATAGATCTCATACTTCCTACCACTGACGTGGCTGGTGTTGGAGATGTATGTTCTTCACGGCTACCCGTGACACCGTGCGGTGTTGCGGGTTGTACCGTGTCCCACACCG
>SEEV01000723.1 GCA_004211695.1 Rhodococcus sp. (in: high G+C Gram-positive bacteria) | reverse complement strand
TCCAACAGCTCCCGGTCCACACGCGACTGCCCCTGCACAGCACGATCATTTCAGGTCTCCGGGCACACAACCGTCCGACACGACGGGCAACAGCACACCTTATTCAGTGGCGTCCTAGGAGGTGCCGAGGGCAGGCGCGAGGGTGCTGGCCCAGGACTCGTGCAGCCGGTCCTGCCAGTAGTTCCACGTGTGGAGGCCGTCATCGGTGATGTGCGTCTGCACGCTCGCGCCGGCGGCCTTCGCTGCGGGGACGAAGGAGCTGCTGCTCAGGCCCGACGCGGTTTCGAGTGGGACCGTCTGCGAGAACTTGACCGGGTCGAACGAGTCGCTGTCCGGGTCGACCGTCGGATCGCTCGCCGTCGAACCCGCACCGGAAGAGATGTAGACGGACTTGCCGCGCAGGGCGCCGACGTTGAGCAGCGGGTCGTTGCGAAGCCACGCAGCCGACGGCCAGATGCCCCACATGTTCAGGGAGTTGCCGCCCATCTGGGCGACGGAGACCTGAATGCCCTGCGCGAAGCCGGGCGAGCTGGCCGTCGGGTACCCGCTGTAGGAGGCGACCGCCTTGTAGAAATCGGGGCGGTGAGTGGCGAGGTTCAGCGCGGAGGTGCCGCTCATCGACAGACCTGCGACCGCGTTGTTCACCCCGTCGCTGCCGAACTGCGACGCCATCACCGGGGGCAGCTCCTTGGTCAGGAACGTCTCCCACTTGACCCGGCCGAGCTTCGGGTCGTCGCGAAGCCAATCCGAGTAGAAGGTGCCGCCGCCGCCGAACGGGATGGCGACGTTGACGTGCTTGCCGGCGAAGAAGTTCTCCACGTCGGTCTCGATCAGCCAGCCGTTGTTGTCGTCCGGTGCGCGCAGGCCGTCGAGCAGGTACAGCGTCGGCGCCGGACCGCCGCCCGCGGCCTTGAGCACCTTGACGGGAATGTCCTTGCCCATCGACGGTGAGTACACCGAGATCACGGCCGAGTCGGCATGCGCGATGCCGGTTCCGGCCAACACGGACACGAGGCCCGATGCCAATACTGCGACGAGGCCCACGATCAGTGCGCGGGTGCGACGAATCGCCATACCAATGTCCTTTTATCTCGAATCGACACACAGCACAGCGAACGCTGCACCGCAGACGATAACAGGGAGATAACGGATTGCGCCTGCTGTGGCCAGGTCTTCCGGGTCCAGAGGGGCTGCACCGGGTACGAAAGAAGCCCCTGTGAACCGCTTGTCGGCAGTTCACAGGGGCTTCCTGTGGCGGAGGATAGGGGATTTGAACCCCTGAGGGCGTTAACCCAACCCGCGTTCCAGGCGAGCGCCATAGGCCACTAGGCGAATCCTCCGTGGAGGAGCATACCCAACGACTGCGGCTCACCGTTAAACGACCAGGTAGTCGCCCGTTCTATCACCACTTCAGCTGCCCGACGGCGTGCTCGGCGAGGGGGACGGAGCGGTCGCAGGACGTGTCCGGGTTCGCGGTGGCGTCGAGGCCGAATTTCGTCTCGATCGACAGGGTGCCGGCGTCGGTGGTGACCTCGAGGATGCATTGGTACTTGCTCTCGGCGAGCGCTCGGCCCTCGAGTCCGCCGACGTCGATCGTGCGCAACGGGTCCACCGGTTCCGGCGCGCTCGTGGTGGTGACGGTCACCGTGTTCAGCGCCTCGGGCTTGCCCCATGTGCAGGCGCGACGTTCGGGACTGTCGGTGGCGGTGCCCTCGCCGGTGCCTGCCGTGAGAAGCGGTGCGAGCGTCGCTTCGTCCGCGAGCGTGCACGGCTCGGCCGCGTCCCAGTTCACCGCATCCGACGTGGCTGCGTCGTCGCTGCCTCCGCCGCACGCCGACAGTGCTGCCACGACGGCGGCGAGTGTCACCGCGTGTGCTGTCCGTCTGAATTTCATCCCGATCCTTTGCCGAAGGTGGCCGAATGCGGGGGCGACCGTAGCACTGGCCGTGGTCGGACGCGCGGCGTCAGCCCGGACCGGGGTGGGTCCCGACCACGGCTCGGGGCCGTCTACACTCTGTGGTGGATCCCGCGCGGCGCGCATCCTGTGAACTCCCCCAGGGCCGGAAGGCAGCAAGGGTCAACGGGCTCTGCCGGGTGCGCGGG
>SEEV01000722.1 GCA_004211695.1 Rhodococcus sp. (in: high G+C Gram-positive bacteria) | reverse complement strand
CGACGCCGTCAGATTGCACACCAAGGCCCCGCCCACACCACAGGGCGGGGCCTTTCTCACACCCCGATCGTCGGCAATCGCAGTGACGGCATCATCGGCACCTTCAATGACGGGCAACAGCTGCTCGCCGGTGTAGGGGGCGGGGGAGTGGTCGAGGTAAGCGAAGATGATCCGCTGGTTCATCAGGTCGGCCACCCGCCGCAGCGGTGAGGTGACATGGGTGTAGGCGCTCAACCGTAATCCGTAGTGGCCGTGCACCGTCGGATCGTAGGTCGCGGCCCGCAGCGTCGACAGCAGCCGTCCCCGCAGCTTCGCGAACAGGTCCGGGTCCCCGGCCGCGGCGGCGATCTCATTCATCAGCTCGACGGTGCTGCCGGCGACCGGGTTTGGCCGGTGATTGCGGAACAGGATCGGCAACCCCCGCTCCACACACCACAACGCCACTGCCTCGTTGGTCGCGATCATCAGCTCCTGCACGATGACGTAGGCGACGGTCCGCAGTTCCGCGGCGATCGCCACGATGGCCCCGTCCTCATTCGCTGCCCATCCTCGGGTGAGGTCATAGAACGCGAGGGCACCGCAGTCACGGCGGCAGTCAGTAAGACCTGCACGGCAGCATCCGCCGCGGCCAACTGGGGGTGCAGCGGATGCGCCGGGTCAGACAGTATGCCAGCCACCTCGGCGTGATCAACCGCCACACACCGACCCGACGCAACCTGTCCACGCCCGACGGTGACATCGACCAACAGCCCGTCGGTCGTGATAGTGCCGGTAACCCACAGGCTGGTGCGTCGGGAATCGGCGGTCAGGGTGGCAGCCTGTTCCGCAGTTTCGCCGAGCATCGGAATGGTGCGGCTGCGCAGGTACCGGGTCTCAGCCCGCAGGAACGCCTGCTCGTCAGCGACCGACCCCAGTTCCACGACGTCGGCCACACCGGCGATATGAACCTCCACCGCCCACCCGCGGCCATCGGGGAGGGGGATGACGGAGAAGGCGTCGTCCCGGTCCCGCGCAGACACCGAGTCGATCATCAGCAGCGTCGACAGGTCGGTCGTTGTCGGTGATGTCATGGTCGCCGCACCCCCTTGTTTCTACGCAGGTCCGACGATAACCAATCTCCACCAGGCGCCGTCAGCGACGCGCCTGGTGACCATCACCTACCAGTTCTTACCGGCTCCGGGCACGACTTGTTCACGCGGTGAGCAACGGACAAAACGGATACTCCTCCGTGTCGCCAGCCTGAGTATCGACCCATCCGGCTGGTGCGCCGCCTCGAATCACACGGTGTGCGTCCAGCGCGAGTCCTGCGGCTCGAGAAGGTGAGATCGGTATGACCTCTGTTCCTGTCCCCACGCCCGACACTGACGGGGAACCGCAGCGGCGGCCCACGCTGACACCACGCGAGCTGGAGATCCTTCGCTTGTGGCTGCGGAGTGAATCGAAGACTGTTGCCGCATCCGACCTGCGAATCAGCCTGGGCACGATCAACACCCACCTGATCCGGATCCGGGCGAAGTACGCTGCCGCAGGCCGCCCCGTTGCCGACAAGTCTGGCTTGTTGATCCGGGCGCTGCAGGATGGGCTGGTGTCTCTCGCTGAGCTCTGACACGACGGTCCACTGCATGCTCTAGCGGGTCGGGGCGCTGCGGAGGGGTGGCCCGTCGGTCTTGTCCAGTGTGCAGATCTGACGGGCGCGGCAGGGAATTCTCGGCGGGCCCCGGCGCCTTGCGACGACTGAGAGTGACGGACGGCGACGGGCCGCATCGGTGGCTAGTTTCCATCTGTTAGTCGTGCGGCCGGCGTGCGGTCTCGGGTGTCTCGGATCGCCGGGGCAGGGCTTGGTCGTTGAGCCGTGCTGCCCGGGCATTCTCATGGGCAACTATCGCTTCTTGCCAGTCATGGTCGGTTAGAGCGGCGTGGTCGCGGGCGACTGGAGGTGGGACGCCGAGCTGCGAGGCGATCTGAGCCCACGACATGCCCGTCGTAAGGGCCTCGGTCACCGCCCTGGTGAGGAGATCATCGGTCAGGTCGCCACCGGAGACGGCAGCCTGACTGTCAGAGTTCACCGGAATGCCCGACCTGGCCCGCTCGATGGGCGCGAATTG
>SEEV01000259.1 GCA_004211695.1 Rhodococcus sp. (in: high G+C Gram-positive bacteria) | reverse complement strand
ATACGTCCTCGACCAGTTCGAGGACCTGTTTGTGGTTTTCGACGCGTTCGGGGTTCGTGGCCATTCCGGGGGCGTCGGGGTCGAGGTGGAAGCCGGCGCAGAACCGCTTCCACAGGCCCTCGCTGCCGACCGAGATCTGCACCGCGCCGTCGGCGGTGCGGAACAGCCCGTACGGGGAGATCGACGGATGGTGGTTGCCCTGCGCCTCGCCGACCTCACCGGCGACAGTCCACTTGGTCCCCTGGAAGGCGTGCACGCCGACGACGCTGGCCAGCAACGATGTTCGCACGACGCGGCCCCGGCCGGTGCGTTCGCGTTCCTGCAGGGCGGCGACGACACCGAATGCCCCGTACATGCCGGCGAGCAGATCCGCGATGGGAACGCCGACGCGCTGGACGTCGGTCGGTCCGGAGCCGGTCAGCGACATCAGCCCGGCCTCGCCCTGCGCGATCTGGTCGTAGCCGGCGCGGCCCCCTTCGGGTCCGTCGTGGCCGAAACCGCTGATGGACAGGATCACCAGGCGCGGGTTGAGCTCGGCGAGGCGTTCGGTGGAGAATCCCAGGCGATCGAGGACGCCGGTGCGGAAGTTCTCCATGAGGACGTCGGCACGGCGGACGAGGGATTCGAGGGTGGCGCGTCCGTCATCCGCCTTCAGGTCGAGGGTGATCGACTTCTTGTTCCGGTTCGCGGACAGGAAGTAGGTGGATTCCCGCTCGGCGTCGGCCGGCTCCACGAAGGGCGGGCCCCATCCGCGGGTGTCGTCGCCGCCCTGCGGGGTTTCGACCTTGACGACGTCGGCGCCGAGGTCGCCGAGCATCATCGCCGCGTGCGGGCCGGCCAGGGCGCGGGTGAGGTCGACGACGACCAGCCCGTCGAGGGGGCCTGTCTGTGTGGTCGTGGGCTGTGCAGTGGAAAACATGGGGAACCACCGTGCTTCCTGGCGATGTGCCGCCGTCCATTATGGATCAGTGGCTTAGTGGACTAGCCACTAGTAGAGCAGTGGTCGCAGACACTGTCAAGAGGCGTTGTGAGGGCCCTCACCGATCGACGCCGCTCACCAAGTGTGGGGAGATACCCTGAAGGCAGCACATCATTGGAATGGAGAGTGGGTGGCCCAGTGGCCGAGCAACTGCGTCCGGTGACGCGGCCCCGTCTGTACGAGGTCATCGTCGAACAGCTCTGCTTGCACATCGCCGACAACGCGATGGTGCCCGGCGATCGCCTCCCCGCCGAGCGAGAACTGGCCGCGAAACTCGGCGTCAGCCGGGCATCGCTGAGCCAGGCCCTCGTTGCTCTGGAAGTCCAGGGTGTGCTGTCGGTCCGGCACGGCGACGGCGCCGTCCTCGTCCGCAGACCGGCCGAGGAACGCGTCATCAAGGCCCTGCGGGAACACGCGGACCGGCTCCCCGACATCATCGAGGCCCGCGAGGCGCTCGAGGTGAAACTCGCCGGCCTGGCGGCCGAGCGCCGCACCGACGCCGAGATGGCGGCCATCGACGCCGCGATCGCGACGATGGAGTCGGAGGTCGCCGCAGGCGACCGGGGTGTGGTCGGCGACGAGATGTTCCACGAGGCCATCACGACCGCCGCGCACTCGTCTCTGCTCGCGAAGCTGATGCACGAGATCTCCGGGCTCATCCGCGAGACCCGCATCGAGTCGCTCTCACAAACCGAGCGGCCGCAGGCCTCGCTGGAGGGCCACACTAAGATCGCCGACGCGGTCCGGCGGCAGGATTCCCGCGAGGCCGCCCGCGCCATGGCCGCGCACATCCGGATGGTCTCGGACGTCGCGCTGCTGCGCGAGATCAGCTGAGCCGGTTCGACACTCGCGTACCAGGCTCGGACCGGTCGGTGCCCGGTGGGGTGGGCCCCGGCCGACGAGAGGATGCTGCTATGCCGAACTCGCACGAGGAACGGATCCGGACCGCCTTCACGCGGCAGGCGTCGACCTTGGAAGATGAGTGGCTCAACATGGCCTTCGCCGCGAGCGTGCCCTGGATACTGGACCAGCTGGCACCCGAAGCGGACGACATCAGTTTGGACGTGGCCGGTGGGGCCGGCATCGTCAGCCGGGCACTGGCGCCGCGGGTCGCTCGGGTTGTCGCGGTAGACAGTACGCAGGCGATGATCGACGAGGGCCGCCGTCGCGCCGCCGTCTAGGGGCTGGCGAACCTCGACTTCGTGCGCGGGACGGCAGAGGCCCTGCCCTTCGCGTCCGCCGCATTCACCCTGGTCTTCGCGCGATTCGCACTGCACCATCTGACCGATCCGCGACTGGCGGTGGCTGAGATGGCACGCGTGTGCCGCCCGGGCGGGCGGGTCGCGGTGATGGACCTCGCGGCCTCGACCGACCCGGGTACCGCCGAACGGCAGGACCGGATGGAGAGACTGCGCGATCCCTCGCACGTGCGCATGCTGCCGCGGGGCGTGGCCGCGGGGTTGTTACACGAGCGCGGCCTCGTCGTCGACCGTGTCACCGAGCGTGAGATCGACCGCCCGGTGCAGCCGTGGCTCGAGCAGGCAGCGACCGAGGAGTCCGCGGCGGCTCGGATTCACCAGGCCTTCGTGGCCGAGCTGGGAGGCGGCGCGGCAACCGGGATGCGTCCGCACTGCGGCGCCGACAACGTGCTGCGGTTCCGCCAGCTGTGGGAGGTCACGGTGGCACGCAAGGGCTGATCTCAGCCGGTACGCACCACCCGGCCCCGGCCCCGGCCCCGGGCGCAGCGTCCGCGGTGCCGCATCGGCCCGAGCGGGAGCAGGGCCGACTGGGGGCAACTTCGGCGCCCCCGATTGTCGTGCCGAGTCCGCTGCGACGAAAGGCAACGATCACCTCGCCACCTCCGCACCGGTCGCACCCTGAGGTTTCGCGGTTCCATCCGGCCCGGGCAACCTGATGTGTCCTCACACACAGGAAGCCTTGACAGTGATGCCACTCACTGATTTGATCGACTTACTGGCTAGGCCACTACGCCACCGAGTCACTGGGAAGCGGCCCACAGGCGACGCTGTCCGATCAAATCAGAAACCGGAGACCCCGATGTCGACCGAACTAATCCCGATCCTGGCGCTCGCCGTCATGTTCGTGGCAGCGACGTTGCTGCCGGTGAACATGGGCGCGCTGGGGTTCGTGGCAGCCTTTTTCGTCGGAACGCTCGCCGTCGGCATGAGCAGTGACGACATCATCGGGGGATTCCCCGCCGAGTTGTTCCTGACGCTCGTGGGCATCACGTACCTGTTCGCGATCGCACAGAACAACGGCACGGTGGATCTGCTGGTGCGTGGTGCCGTCCGGTTGGTGGGTGGGCGGGTGGCCCTGATTCCGTGGGTGATGTTCGGGATCACCGGAGTGCTGACCTCGATCGGGGCGCTCGGTCCCGCCGCTGTCGCGATCATTGCGCCGATCGCGCTGGGCTTTGCCGCGCGGTACAAGATCAACGCTCTCCTGATGGGCATGATGGTTATTCACGGGGCGCAGGCAGGTGGCTTCTCCCCGATCAGCATCTATGGCGTCACCGTCAACAACATCGCGTCGAAGGCCGGCCTCGTCAGTAGCCCACTGGCCTTGTTCCTCGGCAGTCTGTTCTTCAATGCGGCGATCGGAGTGCTGCTGTTCATCTTCCTCGGCGGCCGTGACCTCCTTGGGCGAAGCGTGCACGACGAACACCACCACGACGACGACGGCTCCGTCGGCGGCGCGAGCGCCGCACCCACGCGCCTGCGAGGACACGGAGCGACCACGACAACTGCGCCGACCCAGACGGTCACCGCGGAGAGTAGCCCGCCATTGGCCACCGCGGTCCGCGCCATCACCTTCGATCAGGTGCTCACTCTCATCGGCCTCGGCGCCCTGGCGATCTTCTCACTCGTCCTCGACCTCGACGTCGGGTTCGTCTCGATGACCGTCGCGGTAGTGCTCGCCCTCGCATCCCCGAAGGCGCAGAAGGGTGCGATCGCGCAGATCAGCTGGTCGACGGTACTGCTGATCGGCGGCGTTCTCACCTTCGTCGGAGTCCTGCAGGAGGCCGGAACCGTCGAGTACGTCGGCGACGCCGTCGCGAGCCTCGGACTGCCGCTGCTGGTCGCGCTGCTGCTCTGCTACATCGGTGCCATAGTCTCGGCCTTCGCCTCGTCCACGGCGATCCTCGGTGCGACGATCCCGCTCGCGGTCCCGTTCCTGCTGTCGGGCAACATCGGCGCGGTCGGGGTGATCGTCGCGCTGAGCGTCTCCTCTACCATCGTCGACGTCAGCCCGTTCTCGACCAACGGTGCCCTCGTACTCGCCAACGCCCAGGACGTCGACCGCGACCGCTTCTACAAGCAGATCCTGAAGTACAGCGCCCTCGTCACGCTGGTCGGGCCCCTCGTGGCCTGGGCGATCTTCGTGCTACCAGGGTGGCTCTGATCCCCTCGGGCTCTTCGAGGGTGCGCCGACCCAGTCCTCGTCCCCTTCCATCCAAGCCGCTGCGGTCGGTGACGAGCATCCGACCGCAGCACGTCGGATGAGTACCTGAACGAGATCGATCCGCAGCTGAAGACCACCGTGTTGTCGGACGGGTCAACCGTCACCCGCGAGGTCTACCCTGCCAACGGCGGCAGCTTTCTCGATCACCCTCCTTCCGCTCAACAGGTCGTCATCAGCACCAGGCCTATCGCGGGGTCTACCGTGTCGGTGGCGTTGGAGCAGACCGAATTCCTAGGCCATGCCCTGAACTCGTCCTGAGCTGAATTCGTCGGACCGGAATTCGCACGCGCAGTCGGCAGCTGTCGCCCCTGCGGTTACCGGAGGGTGAGGGGAAGCCCGGCCGCTTCGGCATACCGGATCCGCTCTTCGATGCTGTCGGGATCGTCGCCACGCTCGAGTCCGGTGCGGATCGCGGCGGCGATCGCGCGGATGCGTCCGGCGGGGCCGCGGACGTCGGCGAGGGGCTGGCGAGGTTGCGGCGCCGGAGGTGGTACTCGGTGCGGTTGACGGCGTTGGTCCCCAACCGCATGTGCGCGGGGTTCGTGCAGCCGGCGAAGTCGCACTGGTGACACTGCACCGCGTCGTCAGTGCCGGACCATCCCAGCCGTGGAATGACCCCGTGTTCGAGCTGATAGGCGAACAGGGGCGCGGGAACGGTGCCGCGGCGGGACGGACCAGGCAGGCTCGCGGCCCGGGAGACTGGCAAAGGGTAGGTATTCCATCCGTGCTGTATTCGAGGATCCCGTGCTGTATTCGAGGATCGGATCAGAGTCGCGCAGTCTTCTGTCACGTCATCGGCATCGACGTCACGGCCTTATC
The DNA here is from genome assembly GCA_004211695.1 of Rhodococcus sp. (in: high G+C Gram-positive bacteria). Lineage (GTDB taxonomy): Bacteria > Actinomycetota > Actinomycetes > Mycobacteriales > Mycobacteriaceae > Rhodococcus_F. The sequence continues at coordinate 5,781 of SEEV01000259.1, read as the reverse complement.
GAAGACGACGCCGAAGCCCCAGGGAGATCAACTGCCTAGTTTGACGCCACTCCCACCGCACCCGTTTGGCGTCGCAGGCGGGGTAGCGGATGGTACGACGATCAACCCGTTCTGCGCCGCTGTATCTGTGTTGGCCAGATACGGTCGAACAACCTACATCACAATAGCGGGAGTGACTGGTAACTCTTCGTAAGCGACCAGGTATGCACATCGGTTCACTTCTCGTGAACAGAATCCCGCATACCCGATACGACAGTGCGGCGGCACGCACCTCACCGAAGCTTGAAGGTGCCCAGTGCAGTCACGACCGAGGCGTAGTCAAGAGCGCGCTGACGTGGGAGTTCAGTGGAGACGCTACGGAGGTGCGCCGGTTGCTCGGCATGCGGTGATCGAGCGCTTGGCAGGATCAGTGTGGGCAATGTGCCGAGGGTGGGCTGTCGGCACCGAACTCGAATGTGGCAGTGAGGACGTCGATGTCAGCGACTTCCAGGGGCCGGTCCGCGCTCCACAAACAGCTTCCGGTCGAGTTCCGTGGTGCCGCCCCACACGCGGTGAAGTTCGCCGGCGATCAGGGCATGGCGTCGGCATTCGGTGATGACGGGGCAGTAGTCGCAGATGTACTTGGCTTTGCGTTCGCGTCGGACCCGCGGGCCCTTGCGTTCACCGTCTGGTGCAAAAACAGGTGTGGGTCCGAACCACGGCACCGTGCGTGCAGGTGCCACGACAGCAGGTTCCTCTGCTGGCGACCGGTTGAGTTCGAGACCATTTCGCGAGTCATGATCGTCCCTTCTGCGCCCGCTGCCGGTCACGGGATCGCATTCCGTGCGACACGGTCACGGCTCGCGCGAGACTGTCCGCCGCTGTCCATCGGCGACGGGTGTGTTCTCACTAAAGGAGCGGAACGTGGAGTCGAGCAGCCATACTGCAGTCCCCGCGATGACAAGGACGGCACTGAAGGCCATATAGAGCCCATTTGGGGATCGGGGCGAGGATGGAGATGGTTCGCCCGCATCCGATCATCCATCCGACTCCGGTCCCGCGGGCCGCCGCCGGATAGACCGAGGGGCCCGGCCGAGGCGGAGCTGGGCGGTCTTGACCGGTGGTGTGTGCCGTCTACGGCCTGTGAAGAGCGTGCCCAGGCGCCGTCCCTCGGATGTACCGGCCTTCCTTAGGCGCAGTCCCGGCAGATCAGCTGCTCACCATCAGCGAGGCGGCTGCGGTGGTGGACCAAAAAGCAACTGGTGCAGGTGAATTCGTCCGACTGTTTCGGGATGACGCGGACGGTGAATTCTTCGCCGGACAGGTCGGCGCCGGGCAGCTCGAAGGACTCGGCGGTGTCGGTGTCCTCGACGTCGACAACGGGGGACTGGGTGTCTTTCCGGCTGGCGGTCAGCTGTTCGAGGGACGTGTCCGTCTCGTCGGATTCGGTGACTCTCGGGGCGTCGTAGTCGGTGGCCATGACTGATCATTTCCTCATGCTCTGGGTGTTCGGACCCGCCAGACTAGAGGGTCCGGTGCCGCGTCACGCTCTCGGGGGCATCGTGTGCTGTGGACTCAACCTCTTGGGGGCGGTGGGGGACGTGAGTTCCCGACCTCTTCGTGGACAGCTCGAAGCTCCGGGATGGACCTTCGTTGAGAACGTGCACACCGCGTTCGCAGCATCGATGTCGTTCCCGGACTATTACGGAAAGGACCTCGATGCGTTCGACGACGTTCTCAGCGATGCTGCGACCTTCGGCTACGGTAGCGACCCTGCGACGGTGGGCCAAAATTGTTGACTGCCAGGGTGAGTCGCGCTCGTTCTGCCCGAACCGTGGTGCGTCGTGAGTGTGGAGCTCCGGGAGGATCGTGTTGGCCTGCCCAGATCGGGGATGGGTTGGGGACGGTGAAATGTCAGTTCGGTGAGTTTCCTGATTACCGGGAGTGCCCGCCTGCCGTTACTGTGTGCGTTCGACGGTTGCCCGGCGAAGAAGGAGACACATGGCGGTATCACCGAGGGGTTCTGAAGGTTCGGCGAAGAAGACAACCAAGGAGATTCGCGAGTGGGCGATCGGGGCGGGGCGCGAGGTGTCCTTACGCGGCCGGATTTCGGCCGAGCTCGAGCAAGCCTTCCATGACGCTCAGGCGAATAAGGATCAGGCAAGAACGGCGCCGGTAAAGAAGACGGCCGCGACAAAGACTGCCGCGACGAAGACAGCCGGGAAGAGAGCAGTCGCGACGAAGGCGGCTGCGGAGAAAACGGCCGCGGCGACGGCTCCGGTGAAGACAGCCGCGAAGAAGACAGCCGCGAAGAAGACAGCCGCGAAGAAGACAGCCGCGAAGAAGACAGCCGGAACAAAGAAGGCCGTGAAGAAGGCGGTTCCGGCGAAGGTGCCGGTGAAGAGGGAAGTGGTGAGTAAGGCCGCGGCGAAGAAGTCGTCCAGGGAGATTCGTGAGTGGGCGATCGGGGCGGGTCGCGAAGTGTCGTCCCGCGGCCGGATTTCGGCCGAGATTCAGCGAGCCTTCGACGACGCTCAGGCGAAGAAGGTTCAGGCAATAACGGCGCCGGTAAGGACGACAGCCGCGAAGAAGACAGCTGCGAGGAACGCGGCCGCGGCGAAGGCTCCGGTGAAGAGGACGGCGGCTAGCACGGCTCCGGCGACGAAGACGGCCGAGAAGAAGAAGGCCGAGAAGAAGAAGGCCGCGACAAAGAAGGCCGGGAAGAAAACAGTCGCGACAAAGACAGCTGCGGAGAAAACGGCCGTGAATACGATGGTCACGGCGAAGGTGCCGGTGAAGAGAGAAGTGGTGAGTAAGGCCCCGGCGAAGAAGTCGTCCAGGGAGATTCGTGAGTGGGCGATCGGGGCGGGTCGCGAAGTGTCGTCCCGCGGCCGGATTTCGGCCGAGATTCAGCGAGCCTTCCATGACTCTCAGGCGAAGAAGGGGCAGGCAGTAACGGCGCCGGCGAAGAAAGCGGCCGCGACGAAGACGGGCCCAACGAAGACGGCCGCGACAAAGACGGCCGAGAAGAAGACGGCCGAGACAAAGAAGGCCGGAACGAAAACAAGTGCGACAAAGGCGGACGAGGCGAAACCGGCCGTGAAGAAGACGGTGCCGGTGAAGACGTCAGTGGCAAGTAAGGCGCCGGCGAAGAAGTCGTCCAGAGAGATTCGTGAGTGGGCGATCGGGGCCGGTCATGAGGTTTCGTCCCGCGGCCGGATCTCGGCGGAGATCGAGCGGGCCTTCCGTGACGCTCAGGTAGAGATGCCGGTCGCGTGAGTTGCAACATTGCCCTGGTGCAAACGGTGGCCATCCTGCCGCGAAGGCTATGGGCCTGTAGCGATCATGGCGTTCGGCGCCGTGCGGTGGGCGGTGTCGGGCGCCAGCGGTGCCGGCTTCCGGGTGCGAGGTATCCGGCGGCACCCGACTTGACGATTCCCGCGCGAAGTGGATTGGGTGCGGCAATTCCGGTCAAGGGCAGACCTGTGCGTCGCGCTTCGGATTCGGCGGGAGACTTTGAGCCGCGGTGGAGCGAGTGGGTGCCGGCACACCGGGGGGCAATCGCGCACGATGACGGACGCCGGGTCTTCGCGGACACCGACGAGGTGACCGTCGATCCCCACCCCCGCCGGTCCGGCCGGGGCGGGAACCGCCGGCGAGAACTATGGGGGAATCGACGGCTCGCCGGGTCTGAGCCGCTGGTCTGGGGCGTCGACGGATCGACCACGCCGAGGTACGATAGGTACGTAATTTTGACGATCGTACCTCAGAGGTTCGGATGAGTGCCGAAGCGTTCTCCTCGGAACCTGCTCCTGCCATCGATCCCGTGGTGGTTGCGCGGATGTCCGAGTCGATCCGCGTCGAGGGCCTCGAGCGGGCGTTGGGTACCTATTTCGCCGAGTTCCGCCTCGCCCTGGTCCAGGCAGGCGGGAAGGCGTCGGATCCCGGGCCCCGCGCGGGCCGGCGCGGTACCGAACTGACAGCACTGGGGGCAGAGGAGGCGGGCGGGGACGTGGTCACCGCGCTCACCCAGTTTTCCGCGGCCGCCCTGTCGCAGACCGAGCGGTTGCAGCTCGCGCAGTCGCTGATCGCGACCGTCACCGACGACGTCTCGCCGCGGGCCAGTGCCCGCAGGTCGGTCCTCGACGCCCTCGAGGTGATCGACTCGAAAGAGGTCGCGACCTGGTGAAGTACGCGAACCGGCGGCTCGCGGTGGCGGAGGACCCGTACGGTGCGGCGTCGTGGTGGCTGACCGCCACCGAGATCCTCGACGGCCGCAGCCCCCTCGAGGACTTCGAGGCCGGCGAGCTGACGGAGATCGCGATCGACAACGTCCTCGACGTGGCACGCCGGGGCATGTGAGTGGGTGCGAACGTACAACGGCGCACCCGCGCACACCGACACCATTGCGGCCGGCAGTGTTGTGGCGGGTCCACCGCATCGACAGCTCCTTCCCGCCGAACAGTTTCAACTCCGTCGCCATCGCCCCGCTCGAGGACGCGCTCACCATCAACACCCGCACCACGCGAATTCCGCGGCAGGGCCGGTTCGAACCCGTTCACGACAATCGCGTCTGCCCCGGCGGAGCACTGCTCGGCGGCTATCTGTACGTCGGGTTGTCAATTGGTGCCGTGGTCGCCGAGGGGATCCTGCGCGGCACCGACATCCCCAAGACCAAAATGCTCGCCGACACAGCGCTCGCCGAGCTGTCCTCACCCGGATGGTCGCGGGTGAGGACATCACGGTCGCGGTTCTCGACACCCGGGCCGGGCTGGCGGCAATCAACCAGGACGGCTCGCTGGCCGGATGTACGTGGCGGGACTACCGCGACTCCCGCATCACCTGCACGAACATCCTGGTCGGCACCCCGACCGCATCGGGGGTGCGGTACCGGTGCCGACACGGGCAAGACGAACGCGCCGTCATGTTGGTTGAGCGGGGCACACCACCGGACATCACCATCGACGCCACAGGCCCTCTCGCCGACCCGGGATGGGCACGGGGGCTTGTCATCGACTCACTCCTCGACGACTTCGGTCTCGTCATGGACGTTCCGTAATCGGCGTCCGCAAAACCAGTGTTTCGATTGAGCAGATGCGGGCCAGTTGCGGGGGCGGCGTCGGCGGCGATACGGCTACGTGACGGGCTTGATCGCGGAAATCTGTCGAACACGTGGAGGATCGCTCTGGGTCGGCCAGGATACGACGGACTTCGCGTGTCAGGGACAACCGGTGAGGCGACCACGATTCCAGCACGGTTCGTGCTTGTTGTCGCACAACCGTACGACGGCCCTGGCGGCGTCGTCGTCGAACCTACAGTGCCCGGTTCAACGCATCGAAGCGAGAACGATGACCGCGGTCAGAACGACGGCGATCAGTTCGATGGCCCCGAGGATCAGTGCAGCAACGGCGAGGCCTGAGCCGGTTTCGTGTTCGCGCCCGCCGGTCTCAACGCCTTGCGCTGCGGGTTGAGATCATCAAACGCCTCCCCGGCACTGCCGGGTTCCATGTCCGACCCCGGGTTTGGGTGGTCGAACGCACCTTCGGCTGGATCTGCAAGCACCGCCGCTGCGTGCGGGATTACGAAACCCGACCCGACCACCACGAAGCAATGGTTTACATCGCGATGATCGCCGTCATGACCCGCCGACTCGCCTGACCATGACCGAGTTCCCGGACGCGTTCTCAGCTTGAGATTTATCCTGTGCGCCGCGTAGCGGCAGCCGAATCCGATGTTGTTCGGCGTGTCGGCAGGGTATGAGGCGGCCACCACCCGATGATTCTCGAGGTTCCGACCAAAGAA